>CALFWR010000048.1 GCA_937928555.1 uncultured Pirellulaceae bacterium | reverse complement strand
CTGGCCAACAGGAGCAAGGGAAAACTGAATTTCAACAAGAAATGTGAATCATTCGGTAGGTGAAAGCCACAGCGATCGTTTCATCGCATCAGAGTCGCGGATCACTGTCTCAACTGATTCTGACGCCCACGCCTCGTGAATAATTCGGGGTAATAAATCTTGAAGAAATCGAAACCCGAAGCGTGAGCGAGGCACCGTAATTCCCTCGAGTTTTCCTCGCTCACGCGTCGGGTTACCAAAACGTGCGAAAGTAGAATTTAGTTGGCTTGAAGACGCAGCGTTGATTCGGCTTCGTCGAGTCCCAGCTTTTTCATCTTTTTGTACAGCGTCGTGCGGTTGATACCCAGCTGATCGGCTGTTTCGTTGCGATTCCAGTTGTTGTCTCGCAGAACCTGCAGGATGATCATCCGCTCCGGACCTTCGAGGGCTTCCTTGAGCGTCTGCTTTTTTCCTGTTGGGACTTCGAAAGTCGTCGGCACAAACGAATCAGAGACATGCGACGGCAGGTCTTTCACGCCCAGTTCGGGGCCTTTGCCCAGCAGGGCAGCCCGTTCGACGATGTTTTGCAACTCGCGAACGTTTCCGGGCCAGTTGTAGTCTCTCATCGCGGCGAGGGCATCGGCATCGAAGCCCTCGATGTTTTTGTTTTCTTCGTGACAGATTTTTTTCAGAAAGTGTGTCGCCAGGGTCGGCACGTCGCTGCTTCGTTCACGCAGAGCGGGCAGCTCAAAATTGATGACGTTGATTCGATAGAAAAGGTCCTGACGAAAACGACCTTCGGCAACCGCTTGTTCAAGGTCTTCATTGGTTGCCAGGATGACGCGGGCATTGGTCTTGAAGGTCTTGGTGCCACCAACCTGCTCAAACTCAAGTTCCTGTAGAACGCGAAGCAGTTTGACCTGCAGGCCAGGCGAAGCGGTGCCAATTTCGTCAAGGAAAATCGTTCCGCCATGAGCCAGTTGAAATTTGCCTTCCTTGTTGGCAGTGGCTCCGGTAAAGGAACCCGCGACGTGGCCGAAAAGCTCGCTCTCCAGCAGGTTTTCCGGCAAAGCACCGCAGGCGACTTCCACGAAAGGGCGATCGCGACGGTTGGACCGCTGATGGATCGCCCGCGCGATCAACGATTTCCCGGTACCGCTTTCACCGGTGATCAGCACCGTGGCTTTGGTGTCGGCCACGTTGTCGATTATGTCAAAGATCTTTTGCATCCGCATGTCGGAGCCGATGATGTTGCCTTTGTCCAGCTTGCGATCCAATTTGTTCTTTAGATCACGGTTTTCTTCGATTACTTTTCGCTGTGACATCGCGCGTTCAATCGCCATCATCAGCTCTTCATCGATCAGGGGTTTGGTCAGCAAATCCGCCGCGCCGCGGCGCATCGCTTCAATTCCTGTGTCGGCATTTGCGTAGCCGGTTACGATCATGCTAATCATCTGCGGGGCAACGTTGCGACAGTATTCCAACAGCTCAAACCCGTCTTCTTCCCCCAGTCGAAGGTCCAACAGGGCAACTTCGAAAGACAAATCGCTCAATCGTTCCTTTGCGGAGCTGATGTCTGATGCCAGCTGGACGTCAAAGCCCTGAGTGCTCAGCCAGCTACCCATGGATTGCAGCAAATGTTGGTCGTCGTCGACTAAAAGCAGGCGAATTGGGTGTGTTGGTTTGGTCATTTTTGGTCAAGCGATGATGTCGATAAAAAGCCTCAATTTGGAATATGTAGGTCACAAAAAGGCCCCGAATCCCGAATGATGTTGATTTTCGGCAAATAAAGACAGCCTTTTCTGCGGTCGTTTTCTGCATTCCCCGTTAGTTGCCAGCCCAGATTGCAGTTAGCCCCTTGAAAAGTCCGGTACCTTGTCACAGCCCCAACCACTGGCGATTTCCCACCAATCGTTAGCTGCCGAAGACTGCGATGGGTTTTTGAAAGAGGCTCTCCATAATGTCTACGGTTGAATGTTCCACATTGAGTATCGCTATCGCTGACGATCATCCGGTGATCCTTGAGGGGATCCAACGGAGTTTGGGCGATCTGGACATCGGCATCGTTGGCAACGCGACTCATTCGTCACAGATCGTGTCTCTTGTCAATGAACACAATCCTGATGTCCTCGTGATGGAAGCGCGACTGGGCGGCAAAGACGCCCTCAAATCGCTCGAAGCTTTCGACGCACCGGTCAACCGTCCCCCGGTAATCGTCTTTTCAGGTTTCGTTGAATCGTCTCACATTGCTCGCGCGTCGGCGTTGGGTTGCTACGACTACATCCTGAAATCTTCGCCGGTCAGCGTGCTGACGGATTCAATCTTGAGAGCTTCGCGGGGCGAACCGACCCCTGCTGACAGCTTACTGAACACTGTCCGCTCGCGAATGCGAAACAATTCGGGGGGGGCGTTGTCTGCGTTGACAGATCGCGAGATGCAGGTGCTCCGCCACGTATCGATGGGCTTAAGCAATCGTGAGGTAGGCAAGTCATTGGGCATCAGTGTCGAAACCGTTAAGGAGCACGTGCAAAATATCCTGAGAAAGCTGCACGTCAATGATCGGACGCAAGCCGCCGTTTGGGCAGTACGGAACGAACTGGTCTAGCTATACCGCGGTGCACGTTCAGGAAGTCTGCGATTACGCAAACAGTGATGGTCGTTGGCAGTAAAGGCGATCGATGCTCTGTCGCGGTTGCCTTCATGTCGTTGCGGGTTTGAGCGTTTGTTGACAACCGGTCATCCAGTCGATCTGGCGGCTCAAATCAGTTATTCTGGTGCCATCCAAGCCCCATCTGCGTTGCGTTTCCATGGCCCAGACCCAGTCCCAATTCGACAGCGTAATTATCGGCGGCGGTCACAACGGTTTGATCGCGGCGGCTTACCTTGCGAGGCAGGGCAAGAAAGTCTGTGTCGTTGAGGGTCGCGATGTTCTTGGCGGTTGCTCTGTCACCGAAGAACTATGGCCCGGTTACAAGGTCTCCTCGGCCGCGTACGTGCTGAGCCTGTTGCTTCCCGAGATCATGCAGGACTTGCGATTGAGAGACAACGGTCTGGTAATCCTTCCTCGCACTCCCAGTTCATTCACGCCGTTGCTCGACGGTCGGCATTTGATGCTGGGGCCTGACAAAACGGAAAACCAGCAGCAGATTTCAAAGTTCAGCCAACGCGACGCGGAGAATTACCCGCGCTACGAGTCGTTGCTTGAGTCGGTTGCCACGCACCTTGAACCGATCCTTAGCGAATCGTCTCCGGACTTGCTTCCGCTGCCCAAAAAATGGCGACAGGTAAAGGCTCTCAAGCGATTCGCGGACCTGAAGAAAGCCTGGCGACTTAACAAAGCCCTGTCGCAGATGGGCGATCATATTCCCGAAGGCCTCGAGCTTCTCACCGCCGCCGCGCGGCCGATCCTTGAACGCTGGTTCGAGTCCGAAGCCCTCAAAGCCACCCTGGCAACGGATGCCATCATCGGCGCTTTTTCGTCGATCTCGTCGCCGGGCACCGCCTACGTGCTATTGCATCACGTCATGGGAACTGCGGGAGGCGCTCGCGGCGTGTGGGGCTATGTTCAGGGCGGCATGGGGGAACTTGCCACGGTGCTGCGTGATGTCTGCGAACAGTTGGGAGTCGAAATTCGCACCAACTCTCTAGTGAAATCTATCATCGTCAACAAAAACAAAGCCGCCGGGGTGGTCCTTGAAGACGGCACGCAGATCGATGCCAAAACGGTCGCTTCGAGTGTCGATGCCAACCTGACTTTCAATCGTTTGCTCTCCGACGGCGACTTGCCGCAGCACTTCCGTGACGCCGTCAATCGGATCGATTACTCCTCCGCATCGCTGAAGATTAATCTTGCCCTCTCCGAACCCCCCTGCTTCGATTGCTTGCCCGACAAAGGCCTTGGCCCGCAGCACAACGGCACGATCCACATCACTGAAACTCTGGACGAAATCGAAGACGCGTACTTTGATGCACTCAAAGGCAAACCTTCCCAACGTCCTGTCCTTGAGTGCACGATTCCGACAAGCGTTGACAAGACGATCTCTCCTCAAGGCAAGCACATCATGTCGATGTTCGTGCAGTACGCGCCTTACAAGCTGGCAGGCGGTAAGTCGTGGGACGAGATTGGCGAAAGTTTTGCCGATCGCTGCGTCGAACGATTGGCTCAGTACGCCCCCAACGTTTTGGGCTCGATCGAGCACCGGCACATCTACACACCGCTGGATCTAGAACGAACCTTTGGCTTGACTGGAGGCAACATTTTCCAGGGCGCCATGAACCTGAGTCAGCTTCACATGCTGCGCCCTGTTGCGGGCTGGTCGGACCACCGCACCCCGATCGAAGGCCTCTATCTTTGCGGCGCGGCAAGCCATCCCGGTGGCGGTGTGATGGGCGCTTGTGGACGTAACGCAGCCATCGAGATGCTGCGGGACCGCATCGTTTAGGCAAGTTGTCCGTTTTCGTTGCCGGTTTCGGTTGTCGAATCCGACCGTAGCAAAGTTTGGATTGCCTTCCGCCGCGACAGCCACATGCCGGCAAGTTATCGCCTCAGTTTGAGTTCCGCAATCTTCACCGGGTGGCAATTCTGTTTCATCATTTATACTTTTGCTGTTTGCTGAAAACTGAAACCGAAAACTGAAATGTGTTCATGTCCCTAGTCGTTCAAAAGTTCGGCGGCACCAGCGTCGCCGACAGTGAGAAAATTCTTGCCGCTGCTCGCAAAGCGGTCCGCGCACACCAACAGGGGCATCAGGTGGTGATGGTCGTCAGCGCGATGGGCAAAAACACCGATACGCTGATCGCCCTAGCCAACGAGATCAACGAAAAACCGCCGGCTCGGGAAATGGACATGTTGCTTTCGACCGGCGAGCAGGTCAGCGTGGCGCTGATGGCGATGGCGATTCATTCCCTGGGCTACAAAGCCGTCAGCTTGACCGGTGCCCAGATCGGAATCAAAACGGACAGCTCACACACCAAAGCCCGCATCCACTCGATCTCGACCGATCGCATGAAGGCGCTTTTGGACGAAGGCAACATCGTGATCGCGGCCGGGTTTCAGGGCATCGACGATAACTTCAACATCACCACCCTGGGTCGCGGAGGAAGCGACACCACTGCGGTGGCTTTGGCTGCGGTTCTGGGCGCCGATCAGTGCGAGATCTATACCGACGTCGATGGCATCTACACCACCGACCCACGCGTCCTCCCTGAAGCCTGCATTGTTTCGCGGGTCTGCTACGACGAAATGCTGGAACTTGCCAGCCTGGGTGCAGGCGTGATGCACAGCCGTTCGATCGAATTCGGCAAAAAGTTCAACGTGCCAATTCACGTCCGCAGCAGCCTTTCGGATTCTCCCGGCTCCTTGATCGTGGACGACGCTGGTACCTCTTCGATGGTTGTCAGCGGGGCGGCGCTGACTCGTGATGAAGCCATGATTTCAGTTCTGGAAGTTCCCGACGTTCCCGGCACGATCTACAGGATCTTTGCACCCATCGCTGATCGCAAGATCACGGTCGACATGATCGTTCAGAACGTCGCCGACGATGGCAAGACCAACATCAGCTTTACGCTTCCCCGCGACGAAGCCGAAGAGGCTGTCGCTGTGATCACGCCGGTCCTCGAGGAGCTTGGCGGGAGAATGGCACCGGTCGACTCCAATGTTTCCAAGGTCTCAGCCGTGGGGCTGGGGATGGCCGAAGAAGCCGGCGTGGCAAAGCGAATGTTCCGCGCTCTGGCAAACTCCGAAATTAACCTTGAACTGATCACCACCAGCGAAATCAAAATCTCTGTGCTCGTCAGCCGCGAAAGTGCACTGGATTCGCTGCGCACGATCCACGGCGAATTCAAGCTCGATGAAGTCAAATCCGATCCAACAACCAACAGCGAACTAATCCGCTCGCCCGAACAGGCCAGCCCTGTGGAAGTTATCAAGCGGCTTCAGGTCATTGGAATGGAGTCCCTGATTATCGATGACATTTCCCTGGATGATACTCAGTCCCGCATTACGATCTGCAAAATCCCCAACGAGCCCGGATTGGCGGCGAGTCTGTTTGAGCAGATCGCTGGCGACGGTGTGTTTGTGGACATGATTGTTCAAAGCCACAACAGCGAAAAGATCGCCGACATCACGTTCACGGTGCCGCGCGATCAGCTTACCCGGGCACTCGCGGTTGCCGAAAAAGCCAGTTCGGAACATGGTTGCGAGGGCGTTGTTCACAAGCAGAGCATCGCCAAACTTTCCGTTTCCGGCATCGGCATGCGAAGTCACACTGGCGTGGCGATTGGGTCGTTCGAAGCCCTGTCTCGTGCCGGCATCAATGTCGAAATGATCAGCACCTCTGAAGTCCGCGTTAACGTGGTCGTCGATGGCGACGACGGAGAAAAAGGCCTTGCCTGTTTGCATGATCGTTTCGCCGAAGAGCTTGGCAGTTGAGCGGCGTCGGCCAGAGCGATCAGGCGAACCTGAAACTCGTAGCCGGATTCAGGCCTCATGATGGTAGCTTTATAATTTTAGTTTTAACGTATCGAGAAGGAGAGTGACGATGGGCGCTTGGGGCACAGGAATCTTTGACAATGATCCGGCCGGAGATTGGGCGTGTGAACTGGAAGAAGCAGACTTCACGTTTGTCCGCGATTCGATCGAAACCGTTCTCGAAGAAGCCGATCACTATATCGAAGTCGACGTCGGTTGCATGGGCCTCGCGGCTTGCGAAGTCGTCGCCATGCTCAAGGGCAATCCCGGCGCCGAGTCCGAGGACGGGATGACCGCTCCGGCCCTTGAGCGAGTCAACCAGTGGGTCAAGCAGAACCCGCAAACGATAGACGATGAGCTGATTCAGCAGTGCTTGCAGGTTGTCGATGCGGTCAAAGGCAAAGATTCGGAGTCCGCCGAATTGTGGGAAGAAGCCGAAGAAGATTACGCTCAGTGGATTCAGGTCGTAGACGACCTTCGTTCGCGGCTCATGTAGTGAGACAGCAAAAGTAGCGAAAGTAGCGAAAGTAGGCCAAGTCAAGGGCGCGAACTGGCCTGCCGCAACAACAAAGCGATTCGGCGATTCGGCGATTCGGCGGTTTATCATTTCACCGGTCTTCAGCTTCATTGGTCGTCGGCCTCCGGCAACTGCCCACCCTCGCGTTTCGCCTCTGCAAACATGCAACATTGAACTTGCTATCGATATCGATCGGCAACGCGCCAGAACACCACCGTTGCCGGAGCGTCGGTCGCAGGACATTGTCTCTTGTTCGAAAAACGTTTTGCAGTTTGATAACTTTGATTTGATTTCAAAGCCACTTCCGCGACCTTGATTCGGCCTACAATGTTGACTCGCTGTGGTTCATCACAGAGCACAAATGAAAACGGACTCGACCTCATCACCTTCCCAGCCTCAAATCCGCAACATCAGCATTGCCAGGATGCTGATGCTGGTAGCATGGGCCGGAATTGCGATGTCGCTCGTGTCGATCGCAAGAAGCCGACCGGCTCTGCGGCACAGCAACTGCCGTCAAATAGTCGTATCGGAATCGGGTAACCACATCGCTGCGGTTTACCACAATCGGATCGTACTCTACCGAAACGGCAGATACACTGGCACGATTGAAATCGAAAGCTTTAAGCGACTGAAATTTGTTGACGAGGAAACCCTTGCGGTTGTCAACACCGGCAGCGACTTGCCATTCGGTGTGAACTTCTATTCGCTGGAACAAAGAAAGTTTACCCGTCACCTGCCCCTGGACAGGAAGCTACGCACAAATGTGATCTTCTTGGACAACATGATCCTTGTTCAACAGGTTGATGGGAAGCTGAGAGGCCACTTTCAGACATTCGATTTAAATGCCGACGCCGAATCCAGGCCCCGCGAGTCGTATACCTCACCCACGATGTGCATGCCATTTGATGCAACCAACGATGGACGCTTCATTGCGTTCTACACGGGGGAGGGCTGGACCAAAGCGTATGCCGCCGCCCGTATCCAACATGGTTTTTCGGACGGCTTCGACCTGCATACCAACGAACGACTCGCTTTGCCAGAATGTTCGAGCGTCCTTGCGTTCGCACCTGATGACTCCCTGGTCGTCACCTGCACCGACGAAATCACGCTCAGGCAATGGCCCACTGGTGAGAAACGCTGGTCGGTCCCGTGTAGAACCGCCGACGCAATTCGCTTCTCGCCGCAGGGATCCATGCTCGCAATTCGCACCGACTCCGCTGAACAACCCCGCGTTCACGCATACACGCTCGAATCAGGAGAAAAGCTGGTCGAAATTGAACTGAACAGTAAGTACGGCAACGCCTATGCTTTTTCTGCCGATGGCAAATCGATCTGGATCGCGGCCCCGGATGACGAGGGTGGCCTGATAAAGTGGGACATCGCATCAAACTCGATGGGCGCTCGCATTGGATCGATCAACGTCCCGTGGACGGTCTTGTACTACACGGTGCTTTTCATTGGCTGGTCTGCGGTGTTCGACTGGCTCGGTCCTAAACCGACACACACCCCTCATACCTCCTTGCTGGCAGGAACATTTCTGTTCTGTGGGATCGGCTTCCTGGTCTTCGGTTATTACAGCGTCTTTGGCAGCGATCGTTTCATGAATTACCTTTCGCTTGTTCAGCTTTTGGTCGGCACTGAGTTCATATGCCTGGCGTTTCGGTTTCTGCGATCTTCAACCCGGATTATTCACGAGTCGCGGCCGCGACTTTCCGTTAAAGCAAAGGTTCCAGCTTCAGATGAAAAAATTATGTTTTGGACATCAACAGCGAGGTGAACCGAAGTCCCGGAGTGGATTCCTGCTTTGGCGTACGCCTGGTTTAGTGAAACGGCAATCAACGCCCACGACTGGTGAATCATTCCGGTTCAAAATTGATCCAACGCTTTCACTTGCCCGCTTCTGCGGGTGCCTCATCTTCCTGATCCGTTTCCTCGCACTCATGTGGTTTCATTTTCAGCACCGCTTCGCGGGCTCTGGCCAGAAACTGGTGCTTGTTTTCACCGGACTCCAAAAAGATGGGCGCCCCAATCGAGATGCAGCTAAGCAGTGGCACCGGCAGGAATTCGCCCTTTGGCATCACACGGTTGAGGTTGTCGATATGCACCGGAACCAGTTCCAGATCCGGACGTTTGCGTGCCAGATGATACAGCCCGCTCTTGAACTTGCGCATTTCACCGGTTGGATTGCGGCCGCCTTCGGGAAAAACGATCAAAGAGTACTTGTTTGCAATTTCCCGGTTCATGATGTCTACGGGACTGTTGTGGACCTTGATTTTCTTTCGATCAATTAGCAGGGCATTGAAAACGCTTGCCATGTACCGCCGAACTGGCCCTCCTTCCCAGTAGTCTGCTGCTGCAACTGGACGCGTCAGATTTCGCAGGGCTTTGGGGAGCGAAGCCCACAAAACCAATGCGTCCAGATGGCTGGTATGATTGGCAAAATACACTCGCTGACACGTATCGGGCTCACATTCGACCCAGCGCACCGTTGCCCCACTAAGGATCTTTGCGATCAAAGCCAGAGTAGGGACTGTTATTTGCTTCATGGACAAAATCGCTGGAGCAGGATTGCGGGATTAAGCCCGAATTATCGGAGCTAGCAGGTGTCAGGCAAACCACGTTGACAGTGTGGGTGTGAATTTTCTACTCTCCCGGTCGCAACCCGTCAAAGACCCGCCCGTTTTTGGGCATTAACCCGCAGGATTCGAAGCTGCAATGAAACAGCCACTTAGTGTGATTGTTCCCTGCAAAAATGAACAGCTGAATCTGCGTGCCTGTATCGAAAGCTTTTACGATCTTGCTGACGAAATCATTATCGCAGATTCAGGCTCGACGGACCTTACACGTGAAATCGCTTTTCAGTTCGAAAAGACGCGTTTAATCGAACGCGAATATCGGACTTCCGGGGATTTCAAGAACTGGGCCATTCCCCAGGCAAGCCACCAGTGGGTCCTAATCGTCGACGCCGATGAACGGATCACGCCCGAACTGGCCGAAGAGATCAAACTGGAACTCAGCCGCGGCCCGGCGTTCGATGGCTACTGGATCTATCGCAGCAACCACTTCATGGGGCACCGCTTGAAGCACGGTGATGCCCGTGGCGACAAAGTCCTCCGCCTGTTCCACCGTGACAAAGGCCGTTACGAAGGCCCCAGCGATCATGGCGAAGTCAGAATTTCGACAAACAAGATCGGCAAACTCAGAAACCGGATGTTGCACTTCACCGCATGGGAGTACGACCAGTACTTCGAGAAAGTGAACCGCTACACGTCGCTGCAAGCCCAGCAGTGGATGGACCAGGGCCGCGATACGTCCTACTTCAAACTGTTGATTCGCCCCGCGTTTCGATTCTTCCGCGAGTACATCCTTCAAGGTGCGATTCTTGACGGCAAAGCCGGAGTGCAAACAGCATGGCTGGCCGCGTTCTATTGCTTCAGTAAACAGGCGAGGCTCTGGGAGATCAAGCACGGCCGCACCCAGGACGAATTCGAAGACAGCCAGTCAGGCATCGACATTGCCCGCGAAGACTTGCGAAATTATGAAGAACTTCAAGCCCGCAAGTCAGCGTAGCTTCGCTGGCCAGATTTAAGCCCGGATTATTCACGACGACGGGCGTTGATTCTACGACTGGCCAACGGGAGCAAGGGAAAAGCTGAACTTTATCGAGAAGTGCGAATCATCCGGCAGATGAAAACCACAGCGATCGTTTCATCGGATCAGAGCCGCAGATCACTGTCTCAACTGATTCTGACGCCCACGCCTCGTGAATAATCTGGGTTGAGATCTGCAAGGCCAGGCCTTCCTTTCAATCCTCAAAACCGTGGCCTATCCGGTCGTCGGAATTTGTGTTGCTTTCTCCAAAAAGCCTTTTACCGGTCAATTGCTGCCCAAGTCCAATGTCGATCTGAAGTGGCAACGACCATGCCCGGATCCCATCCCAGTTCGCTCACCATTTCGCGGATTTCATCCAGCGACAACGCCGCGTGCAAAGACTCACGATACAAACGCTGGGAATACTCGCTCTCCTTGCCAGTGTAGGTCTGCACAATCAACTCCAGCGTCGCTTCATCGGTTGGACGCATCAAATCTCGCACGAACACCGCACCACCGGGCTTGCAAACTCGCACAATCTCGGCAAGGCATTGGGAAGGCACAGGGATATGGTGGATGGTGCTTTTGCACATCACAACGTCGAACTCGCCCGGATCGTACTGCATGTCTTTGGCATCGACTTTTGCCAGCTCAATACGATCGCAGTACTGGCTTGATTGAATATAGCGGGCAGCCAAATCCAACATGCTGTTCGCCATGTCGATCGCGACCACTCGGAACAGCGGATGCTGTTGGCACAACAGGACGGGAAGCAAAGCGTTGGCCGTCCCGATGTCCAGCACGTCAATCGATGCCCCGTCCGTATCGCCCAGCCGACCGCTAAATTTGTCGTCGGACTTCAACAATTGAATCAACTCGTCCACGAACCCCTGATTGACGATGTTGTGGTTCATGCTGTCGTAGTGCTGAGCATCCTCAACGGTGTCCATGATTTCGGGTTCGAGGATTCGTTTCAATGCCACGGTCGCTCCTTGAAAGTTGATCACCGATAAGTCCGATCGACTCCGGTTGGGATAATGGTTGCACTTAGAGGCAATCGTTGCAATCAGGTCGTGCCCGGAATCCGCCAACAGAAACGTTGGCGATTGAAGATCTACAACGACAGAGCCGGCTGCAAGGCTTCTTCGATCGAATCCATCAACGAGCCTTCACCTTGCGGAAGTTCGTACTCGTTTTTCAGGTAAAGCTCACCGGTGTTGGTCATTCCCATCGGCCAAATGTGGAACGGTCCGGAGCTAATGTTGATTTGCCAGTCACCGCGGATCCCGTCGCTGGAAGCTTTGCCCGAGTACACGACCTGATGCAAGCCAAGGTACTGCTTGGTCCAGGAACAAAGCCCCGTATCGGTGTCGTAGCTTCCTGTGGCAACCCATGGACCCACATAGTCGGTGCCTTCCCCGTTGATCCTGCCATTTTCAAATTGCAGGTACATGCTCATCCAGCCACGACCACTGCGGGCACGTTCGATGTAAAATCCATTCCACTCGCCGGTTGGCAAGCGGTTGTCGGTTTCCTGATTTTCTTTTCGTGATGGACGATCCGTATTCATGGCTGTATCGGGTTGGTAAACAGTCGGGCAACCTGCCAATGATTCGGTCAGGTGTCGGTGTGACAAGGCGAGCCAGGAAAGCCCTTCAAATCCCGTTATTCGCTGCCCAAAAGCGCAGTGGACATTTTCGTGCCTAGGGTTCCAAAGGCCAACAAACTCAGGGGCAGCGCAGGTTCGATCCCGAGGCGACGTTTATTGGCACCTGGAAAAGGCCGACTCAAACTCGGCCGGTGGGAACCGGCCCTACGGCTGTTCTTCATTCCAACCAAGCCCCACATCCTTGCCAGTCAATCCACCGTCATTGACTTTGTCGATTCACACCGGCCGTCCTCAAGTAGGGCCGGTTCCTACCGGCCGTCTTCACGGTAACCATCGGTTCGAATCCGCAAGTCTCGAAATCCTCTCTTCGCCACTGGCACCTCGAAGAGGCCGACTCAAACTCGGCCGGTGGGAACCGGCCCTACGGCTCATGGATCACAGCTTTTGAACTTGGCTACGAAAACAAATCCAGAATCGGCTCGCCTTTGTCCGCAAAAGTAAACGGACGCATCGAAGGCGACATGACTTTCTTCTTCAAATCGATTCCCATCGCGTGACCGATCGTGGCGTTAAATTCAGGAACCGTCACCATGCCGTCGATAACCTCGCGACCTTCTTCGTCGGTCAGACCGTATTTGTAACCGCCCTTGATGCCACCGCCGGCCATCAAGCAGGAGAAAGCTTGCGGGTAGTGATTGCGACCGTTGTCACGATCGACCTGAATCGTTGGCGTACGTCCAAACTCGGTAGCCAAAACGACCAGCGTCGAATCCAGCAAGCCGCGACTTGACAGGTCATCCAGCAGTGACGCGAGTGCCTGATCGAGGATAGCTCCTTTGTCACGAACACGTTCAAAGTTGTTTCCGTGGGTATCCCAGCCACCGTTGTTGACTTCGATGAACCGGACTCCGTTTTCGGCCATTCGCCGGGCAAGCAAACATCCTTGCCCAAACGGGTTACGGCCGTAGCGATCGCGAACATCGTCGCTTTCTTTTGATAAATCAAAAGTCTCAAGATCCTTGCTCTTCATCAGCGCCACCGCTTCGTCGTACATCGCCGCAAAGGCCCGCGAGTCCTTGGTGTCGAACTTTTTCAGAAACTTGCCATTCATCCGCTTCAGTCGCGTCATCCGCTTGCGAAACCGGCTTTCATCAATGCCTCGTGGCAAACTGCTGTTCTGTAGCCCTGCCTCTGGATCACCGATCGGGAGTGCGGCGAATTTTGATTCAAGGAACCCACCGCCCAGCCCCGAACTGCTGCCACCAATTTTGACGTTTGCCGGCAAGCCCTTGTTGATCTTTCCTAGGTGGTACGAGGACCACGCTCCGATGTCCGGATGGCGCGTTGTGCCGCGCAAAGAATATCCGGTGTGCATAAAGTAGCGTCCCTGTTCGTGGGCACCCTGGGTTGAATTCAGTGAATTGATCACCGAAACATGATGCATCTGCTTTGCCATGTTGGGAAAGTACTCGGTGACCTGGATATCGTCGCCGGTCGTGTCGAGAGCTTCGACAGGGCCCTGAGTGTCGGTTCCCGGTTTGGGGTCAAATGTATCCAGATGGCTCATCCCGCCTTCCATGAAAAGGTAGATCACCGATTTGGCACGTCCACCTACCGGATCGTCACTGCGAAAAGCACCCGCTGAACTGGCCGATGCAACACCGGTCATGGGCTCGGCGGCAGAGAGCAATCCGAGCCCCAAAAGTGACCTCGCAGCCCCCTGCACAAACTGCCGGCGACCGGCAAAATCCATTTGCTTTGAAAGATTTTTCATGAGAAGCAACCTCGGTTGGGTGAAAAAATCGCGTCGCTGACGTTACTTGATAAAGATGAACTCGTTCGAATTGATCAACGTCCAGATCAAATCCGTGCAGGCAGTGCGAGGGTCTTTTTGGAAATCCCTTCGCCACAGTTTAAGTTCGTCGGCCGCCGGGCGACGCGAAAGCATCGTCAGAAAGACCGCCTCGACGGCACCTTTCTCGTCATCCGCTTCGAGCACATTGCGAATCAGAACCGTATTGGGATCTTTGCCAATGGTCTGGTCCACAAATCCATTCATCAGACGTAACACCTGAGTCACCGCCGGATCGGTATTCGCATTTTCAATTGTATCGCGATCCGACTGCCCGAACTCGCGGAGAAAGTGCTTGGTGGGCGCGGGCGAGGGAAGCTCCGAGGCACGTCGAAACTGACCGTTGGACGTTCCGGCTCGCTGTTGGGAAACCATGTCTGCCCGGGCAATCATCAGCTCACGTGCCTTTTGGTCATCGCCAGCGCTGCGGGCTTTGAGGATCTCCTTGTTCAGGTCTTTGATCTTTCGTTCAAACTTTTTTCGTTGCTTCCGCGAATTTTTCTGGGCGTCGTCGGAAAGCATCTTTTGATTCTTTTTTCGTGTCTCGACGCCGTCCTGGGAGCCCTTCCCTCGCTTGGACGCTTTTCCCTTGCCTTTGAGAAGTCGGTCGTAAAATTCTTTTGCCGACAGGTCTTTGAATTGCTCATAAAAAGCATACCCGTCGACTTTACCCTGACCCGGAACCTGAACGGGATTCGACGACCGAACATCAACTTTGTCGACCGTCAAACCGACCAGCGAATCCCAAATCTGCTCGGCGCTCATCCGCTGCATGACCGGGCTGGCGAATCCATACTTGTGCGGTTCGGCCACGTCACCGGTGGCCACCTCCGCCTGCCAAGCGCGCGTGTTGAAGATGATTCGATTGAACTGCTTCAGATCAAACTGGACTTCGATCATGATTTGGGCCAGATAATCAAGCAGCTCGGGGTTCGACGCAACGGTTGAATCTTCGATCACATCCACGGGCTCGATCAGGCCGATGCCGAATGCTTCTTTCCATAATCGATTGGCGATAACTTTCGCAAACCGCGGGTTATCGATTTCGGTAAGCCACGTGGCGTACGCTTCTCGCGAGTTGACTTCTCTGGCACCGGGAACCATGTGACGCTTGCCACCTTTTTGTTTCCGCTTCTTCTTTTTCTTGCGGCCGTTAGTTGCGGGAACCTCCGCATCGACCAGAGCTTCACCCTCAAACATTGTCTTTGCGGTGATGACTTCGTTGGCGTCTCCGTCTGAACCTTCGTAGTTTTCAGGCAACCTCGCGAGCCCGGTTCCGCTGCCTTCGACTCCTCCTCGCAGGATCCGCAATGCCCGATTCGCCGCTGCGGCTGCCTGGCCGTCAATATCCCCGCTCCTGCGCAATTGCCTCATTTCATTCGCAAAGTTCTCTCTGTCGACCTGGTATTGCAAGCCACCGGTGAACGCCACCATCTCGAAATACTGACGCTGAGTCCATTTGTCGAAAGGATGGTCGTGACACTGGGCACATTCCAGACGAGTACCCAGGAACACGCGAATGGTGTTTGACATGTTGTCTTCGGGCATGTTCACGTCGCGAAGATAATAGCCAACGGCTCCGTTTCCTTTTTCGAACAAAGCCCCCTCAGCGGCCAGAAGCTGCCAGACGAAATCGTCCCATGGCATGTTCGACTCAAGAGCATCTTTGACAAAATCGATGTAAGGCTGGCCCGGCACATTGCGAACACGAGTCTTGATCCGCAGCAAATCGGCAAAGTAGTTGAACTGATGGCTGACGTATCCGTATGAGTCCAGCAGTTCGTCGATCAACTGGCTGCGTTTGTTCTTCGAATCGGAGCGCAAAAACTGGTTTGTCTCGTCGATGTTGGGGATGCGACCGATCGTTTTCAGGTACGTGCGACGAAGAAAAGTCTCATCCCGGGACAAATCACCGATCGTCTGATCGGACGTGGCCAGGTGCTTTTCGATCAACCGATCGATCTGTTCACTGAACTGTAGGGTTTCTGTTGGCGTCCACGTTTTTCGGGACTCGGACGTGGTGGGCGATGGCCGGCTGTCCCGAGGACTTTCGTTTTCGTGGGCATCAACCGACGACGTGTTGGAAAAGCTTGCCGCGATTGACGCGATCAGCAACAAGAGGGCTTTAACGATCCAAAAGGGCAAGCCGGGTTCATTTCGCCAGAGCATCATCGTTCCTGTAAAAATCAGTTTAAGGTTGCGCCGCCGCGGACGAGCAATCCAATGCGAATTCAAAAAGAATCTCATTGAGAACCTACACGTCATCTCGCCCGGTTTCGGGACATCACGGCCAATGACAATTTGACAATTATTGCCTGTTCGAGCTGTGCCTGGGGTCGGGGTCGGTCGGGGTCCTGCTTGCTTTTTGCCACCCATGATGCCGTTTCTCGACACCCTGTGTAAACGAGATACCAAAAATACCGGCAAAAAAGGAAACATTTGCCGAATCATCGTATATTCCATGGTCGGATCAGATCTTGCTGTTCGCAAGTATCAATTGGTCAGAATAAACTTGGTGTATCAGGATCCACCTACTGATTGACCCAGATCCACGGAACAGAAAACGATGAAAAACAGACTTCCGCGCAAGCGATTGGTGCGCAAATCATTGAACTACGGCGTTCTCGAACCCAAGCAACTGATGGCCGCTGATCTGGGTGCGGTGAACCTGGTCATCAATGGCGACTTTAGTAACGTGCCGACAGGAGTGGCCGGTTCGCTTTTCGATTCTGCAGACGTCGAGGGCTGGACGGCGGCCAACGCCAGCGATGGCCAGCAATTGGCTCTGTTCGGATTTCAAACTGACCGGGGGACCGCGTTGAAGCTTGATTCTTCGGCTGACCAGGTGGACGCGGTCTTTCAGGATATCGCCACCGAACCAGGTGATGACTTTCTGATCTCGTTTGAACTTCGCGGTCAGGTGCCTGATGGAACAACGATCATTGAAAGCGTCGAAGTCCTTTGGGATGGCGAGGTCGTTGGGACTTTCGAGTCTACCTCACAGTGGCAAACCCACACGATCACCGTTGAAGGTGGCGCCGGCGACACTTCTCGGCTTGAGTTTCGCGAAGTCGGAACTGCGGATGATCCCGATGGCGACGGCCTTGGGGTGCTGATTGACAATGTCAATGTTGTTTCGGTCCTTGAACAGAATGTGACCAACGGAAGCTTCGAAACTGTGACCGGCGCGGGTCCGTTTTTCAACAACGGTGAAGTCGAAGGCTTTTCCGCACTGGTACGTGCAAACACGCCGGCCCTGATTCAAGTCCAGGAAAATGGCCAGATCGACAATGCGCCCGATGCCACTGACGGGATCAGACTTCTGAATCTTGATACCACCGCAGAGGTGGTTGATCATGTGTTCACTGACCTGGGAACCGTCGAAGGCCAACGTTATTTTGTCACGTTTGATGTTCGAGTCGATGGCGCTCAGGATCAGAACCCCGACGAAATTCGCGTTCGCTGGCGAACTCCCGATTCGGCGATCTCAACTGATCAATGGGTCGCGACAATCTTTGGCAACGACACATGGCAGACCTTTGGCATTCAAGTCGATGGTCTGGGAGACCTTTCGCGTCTGGAATTGCGGGAACCCGGTGGGGCAGGGGGCGATGGTTCAGGAGCGTTGATCGATAACATTCAGCTTTTCTCAATCGAAGGCGTCATCAACGACTTGGTTGTCGATGCCAATGGTGATGCGGCGGGTACGTCGTCCGACGTTGATCTTGCCCAGGGAAGCTCGTCCGTGTTGGTAACTCCGGACATTGAGCTTGCCCATCCAAGTGGCTCTACTCTAAGCGGTGCGACGGTCACGATCAGTCAGACTCCGGCCGCGGGTGAAGATTTACTTGCCGCTGATGTCGGCACAACAGGGATTGTTTCCAACTTTGACCCGACAACTGGAACCCTGACGCTCTCGGGCGAAGCCAGCGTGTCCGATTACC
Organism: uncultured Pirellulaceae bacterium; assembly: GCA_937928555.1. Lineage (GTDB taxonomy): Bacteria > Planctomycetota > Planctomycetia > Pirellulales > Pirellulaceae > Mariniblastus. Next base: position 36,521 of record CALFWR010000048.1, on the reverse strand, counting down.
AGACGGTACTACAGTCGCTTCGTTATGAACCTTCGGTCAACAACCCAACGGCCGGCACACGCGAATTGTCAATCGTTGTTACCGATGATGCGATTATCGGTGACGACCAATCAAGCACGTCTGTGACAGCGTCGGTCAACTTCGTCGAAAACACCTTGGCCATCGCAGCCATTCCGGATCAGGTCGTGGAAGCCGGATCGCCATTGTGGATCACGTTCGATGTCGACAATCCGGCCAACGCGGAGCTGCAGATTACCGGTGACGCACTGGACTCAAGCCTTGTCACACCGCGATTCGAAACCGGCGACAGTTGGCGATTGCGGGTATCGGCGCCTGACGTAACAACAAACGGCGTGAACACTCCTATCGATGGCGAAATTACTTTCCAGCTGTTCGAGAGCATCTTTGGTGAAACAGCCCGAGCCACCGAACGGATTCGGACGCTTACCAATCAGGGCTTCTACGATGGTTTGACATTCCATCGCGTCGCATCGGACTTTGTTATCCAGGGCGGCGACCCCGAAGGTGACGGAACTGGCGGATCAGACCTAGAAGATTTCGATGACCAGTTCAACACGCTACTTCAGCACAACCGTGAAGGATTGCTGTCGTTTGCAAAAAGTGTTGATGACACCAACAACTCGCAGTTCTTTGTAACCGATACTGCGACCCGCAATCTGGACTTTAACCACACAATCTTCGGCGTTGTGACGTCCGGAGACGATGTCCGCCAAGCCATCCAGGATGTCGATGCACCCGGTCAGACTCCAACAGAAACGGTCACCATCACCGAAGCGGAAATTTTCCAGGACAACGGCACCGTTGCCTTGTTACTGGTTGCCCCTGAAGGCGTGACCGGATCAACGACCATGACCGTCGAGGTGCGTGACGCCAATGGAAACGTCTCGACGCAATCGTTCACCGTGAATGTTGTCGAACCGACTGCGATCCCCGGCCCCGGCGGACGGGACCTTACCGATGGTGATCCCTTCCTGAGCGACATTCCGGACTTGACCGGATTCTTTGGGACCTCTGGCACGTTGCAACTCGAAGCACAGGACGTCGAAGGAGATGATGTTCGCTTCCTTGGAGCGGAAGACCTTCAGGCTTCCATCAATGCCCTGGGACTGGACATCGATGATTCGTTCGACTACTCAGTCGATCCGACGACCGGCCTGGTTTCGTACACTATCGGTTCAGAAGCTGACAGTCCGGACCAAATTGAGTTCATCGTTGGAGTGGTTCAGGAATCGCGAGCCGATTTTGGGATTGCGACCAGCACACTGGACTTCCAAGTCGTTACGCTTGATTTGTCATCGGCTTCAACGCCAATTGGCTAGACAGAGTTTTCACTCAACAAGACTTCTTTGGCGATCTTCAGGCTGTTCTGAAGGTCGCCATTTTTCGTTTTTTAACACCATCAGCCTGAGCTACAGCGATCATCGTTGGCGGCCAGCACCCGGACCTCTTGACAGTCATGTGGGCTGTGAATTGCCAAAAATCTTGACGTTTCAGGGGAAGCAAGAGACTCTTCGATTGAACAGCCAACGCCTGCCGTTACGGCGAAAATCTCAACCGCTGAATTGTTGGCGATCACAAACCAACAGCTAACGCGGCGGCCGCTGACAATTCCTTGCCTCCAGTGAGAGAAGAGAAATGAAGCTTTGGAAAACAATCGCGATCTTGTTACTGATTGTCGTTGTAGGAGGAGCCGCATACGCTTACCACGAATTTACGGCACCGGAAATTCCAGCCGACGCGATGAAGCACTTTCGTGGCTTGGCAGAGATCGAATTTTGCTCAATGGATCCCAATGACAACCGGGATTTTTCCAGAACAGATTATGGGCTTGGGGAAATTGATGGGTTTCATATCGCGGGAACGGCATCGGTCTCGCCGGAGAAACTTCTGAACGCCATCGATGCAGCGGACCGCGCCAACAACACAACTGCGGCTGCTTGCTTTTGGCCAAGACATGCGATTCGCGACCCCAACAACCACGAAAACTATCTTTTGATTTGCTTCGAGTGTTACCAGGTTCGCTACAGCTTCGATGGAAAGTCTGGTTTGGCGTTGATCACCGATAAACCGCGAGACCTTTTTGACGCGACGATCGAAGAATTAAAGATGGACCACTATGCAGGGCCTGCCAAATAGGATCTGCCATACGTCGTTCAAGTTGGTGAATCGATGGATGGCCAGAAATTCACCCTGCTATGTAACCCGCATGAAATTGAGCCCTTTGGCGATGTTGCCGAAGGGCTTTTCTGATTTCAGCCCGGATTATTCACGAGGCGTGGGCGTCAGAATCAGTTCCGGTACTGATCCGCGACTCGGATGCGTTGAAACGATCGCTGTGGTTTTCATCTACCAGACGATTCGCAGTTCTTGTTGAAATTCAGCTTTCCCCTTGCTCCGGTTGGTCAGACGTAGAATCAACGCCCGTCGTCGTGAATAATCCGGGTTCAGATTTGCTCGTTGGTGATAAGCCTAGCTGACTCAAATCATCGCCGATTCCTTGTTGACACCCATTCCGGGTGTCGCTATCTTAAACCTAAACTAATAGTTTAGTTGTGCGATTTCGCCAAAGTATCACAAGGAAATTCGAATGGCCAAACAGGATGATCTTGTCCCCAGCGAACGTGAACTGGACCTGCTGAAGGTCATGTGGGCGATCGGCGAAGCGAAAGTTCGCGATATCCATGAGGCGTTTTGTCCCAACGGCGAATGCGCTTTTACGACCGTGCAAACTTTCCTGAAGATCATGTGCGACAAGGGGTTGGTGAAAAAGCGTTCTGTCAAACGGACGAACTATTACAAGCCTCTTTACACCCTGGAAAACGCCACGAACCGGTTTATCGGCAAACTGTTTGATGGTTCGATCGACCAGTTTGTGCTCAAAGCGTTGTCTTCGGAAAGAGTTTCGGTCGAAGAGATGCGGGAACTGGAAAAGATGATCGCCAAAGCTCGAAAGTCAAAGCAAAAAGAACAGGAGAGGAAATGATGACCTTTGTCGATTTCTTGTTTCAGACAGTCATTCAGTTTTCCCTCGTTTCGTTCGTGCTGCTGGGCATTTGCCTGTTGGCAGTCAAAGGGCTTGGCCAACCGTTGGAACGCATCCGGGTGATTCAGGTCTCCATGATTGCAAGTTTAATGGCGTTGATTTTGATCGGTTCGAACTGGCAGCCTTCCTTTGCCCGGTTGAATGTTCTGCCCGCAATAGCTGATTCCAATTTGCCGGTTTTCGATTCAGACAGAGCCCGCACCAACATTCGCTCAATGAATGCCGCTCCAATGAATGCCGCATCAGTGGAACAGTCTCAAAATTCGGATTCGATGCAGGTCGCTGACACCACCGTCGCAAAAGAACCTGCAGCGGAAACTGGCAAATTGCACGCTACAGAACACGCCACCATTTCAAACAAGGACGACACTTCGATTGAATCGGCATCGAACAGCACTTTGCCGGGCGTGTGGACCGTTTGCAAGGCCACTGTCAGTTTGGGGTTTCTGATGATGAGCCTTTTTCAAACTCTCCGCATCGCGATCGGATTTCTTGCAACTCGCCGCTTGCTACGGACAGCAACTCCGCTCTGCGGCCGCAATCAACAACGAGCCCGCGCGATGTTGGATTCGATTCGATCCAGCGATTGCAAAACGGTAGTCCAGTTCGCGCGATCAAAAGAAATCGACGTGCCAATGGTTCACGGGGCGATTCGCCCCACGATTCTGCTGTCTGACTGGCTGCTGGACGACGGCAACGAAGTCGCACTTGAGCAAAGCCTGGCCCATGAATGGAAACACATCGCCAATGGCGATTTGATCACATGGCAAATGATGACGTTTTGCCAAATCTTCCTTGGGTGCCAGCCGTTTTACTGGTCGTTGCGAAAGACGCTGCGACTGAGTCAGGATCAACTTGCGGATCATTTCGTCGCAGAGACCAGCGATGCGCCTGCTGATTATGCCGAAACATTGCTGACGTTTTCAAAATCAAATCAAACAGAATTTCAAGGAGCACTGGCAATGGCGGGACGCAAATCAGATTTATATCAACGCGTTGAATGTCTACTGAACAAGCAACGTTCGGTTGCTTCTGTTTCCAGAAAACGAATCGTGGCCAGTTTTGCGATCGGTTTGATGTCAATCTGTTTTGCACTTTGTTTGGTTCAGTTGACCCACGCCGTTGCTGCCGCAGCGCCGATTCAAGTCGATGAAAACGCAACAAAAAGCAAACCTGACGCACTGCCGCAGTTAGACGTTAGAGTGACCGATGCCAAAGGTGATCCGATTGATTGTGCCAAGGTCACCGTTTTCGACTGGACCGGAACATTCAAAGAGGTCGGTTCGGGAGTCGCCAACATGAATGGTGAAGTGACGGTGTCGGACATCAAGTTCGAATCGTACGCGTACATGATGGTCAGTGCTGCTGGATATGCCAAAACGATGCAAATGCTGAATTTGAATCGCGGTCAAACAACCACGGAAACGGTGAAGATGACTCCGCCAGTCAACGGTTGGATCAACATAAAATCCGCTGACGGGAAACCCGTTGTGGGTGCCGAGTTACAACGTTTTACATTCACTGATATCAATGGGAACCAAACCTTCGTCACCCCTGCATTTGCCAAGGAGTTGGGATTCGTTTTCTCAGAAAGTGACGACAAGGGGCGACTAAACCTGCCAGAAGTCCCTGAGCAATCAATGGTGACAGCGCATGTGGTGCATCCCGATTGGAAGACTGCAAAGGTTGAAATCGCCGAACCCAAATCAAAAAAGTTGGCTGACGTGACTTTGGAGTCAGGCCCGAGGGTGACAATCAAGTTTTACTCGAACGATTTGACGAAAGAAGAAATCAACCGCCTAACGCCAAAGATCAATTTGTTCCCGGCGATCGGCGGCAGTTCCTCTGCTGAAACGTTGTCTCATGAATTCGCGATCAAAGAAGGACGGATTGCCGTCACGGCCCACCAGGTACAGTACAACGAACTAAGAATTGAAATCGACGGCTATTTTGTAACGCCTCAGCACCGAATTTACCCGGATGTCGAACCAAGATTGAATCTGAGAGATCGCAATGAATCTGAATTCAAAGTTTTGATTCGAAAACCTGTCAAAGCCAAAGGAAGGGTCATAAACTCTGATGGCTCACCACGGCCCAATGCGTGGGTCATCGGTTCCGGCGACTCTTTACAAGTCGATTCGGTCGAGAACGGTTTCGTCAAAACCTCTGTCGTCAAATCCTCGATTGCCCAACTGGGAAGCGAATTGGGCAACGCGACGACCGATGACGATGGTCGATACGAAATTGATGTCGTGGCTGGCAATTGCTCGGTGGAGATCATTGAAGAAGGTGTTTTTGCCAAGCCAGTGCTAACAAATTTTAAGGTCGCCGCTGATTCGAAGGGCGAAACGGTCATTCCCGATATCACGCTTTACCCAGTCCCAAAACTCAGTGGGACGGTCATTGGTGTCAGTGGCGACCCGGTCGCAAATGCGGTTGTCCGCATGACCAGTCTCGGCCGGGGAGATGCGGATCCTGTCTCTGTGACCGATGAACAGGGGAATTTTGAACTTGAAATGTCGAGAATACCGTACAGCGACGACGGCGGTCTTCAAACCGATGTGTTCGTCGTTGCGTTTGCGCCGGCGCTCAACTACGCCGGTCGCGTAGCCGTGGATTTAACGGATGAAAATTCTGTTGGAGATATCAAATTACAACTGGGTGAGAAATCTCCGGATTGGGTACTCGAGCCGTTGGCTGACAAAAAGAAAGATGCTGAACATCCGTTAGGTTTTTCAAAAGAGGTTATCGAGCAATTTAAACAGCACGCGGCAGAGCTCGCAAAGAAGTTTCCTGCAGGTTTGCCCGGCAAGCTCGCACCGACGATGAGCGAGGGAACGTGGTTGAACACCGATGCGAAATCACTGAAAGATTTTCGCGGCAAGTATGTTCTACTTGATTTTTGGTTCATTGGTTGCGGCCCCTGTCATCGGGATATGCCGTCGGTGAATCTTGCTCATCAAGTTTTCAAAAACTCCGGGTTCACGGTCGTAAGTGTGCACACGAATGAGCAAAAGGCGTCCGCGGTCAAAAAGTTTGCTGACGATAATGGAATGAACTATCCGATCGTCGTCGACAACGCCGCAGGCGAGATTATCAAAGCCTACACAGAATGTGGCCTTGACGGTTACCCAAGCTATTTCCTGCTTGATCCTGACGGCAAGATCGTTGAAAACGATCAGGTGCCCGATCCAAACACAAAAGCGACAAGGCAATACAGCTTGCGGTCGAACAAGCTCGAAGTGATCAACAAGTATCTGAGCGATTTCCAAACGAACCAATAGCGTGGTTCGCACAACTCCGCAAGCCGCGAAGCAGCGACAGAAACTGGACATCATGTCGTCGCTTCGCGACAGACGACGTCTAACCCCGGATTATTCACGAGGCATGGGCGTCAGAATCAGTTGAGACAGTGATCCGCGACTCTGATGCGATGAAGCGAACACTGTGGCTTTCACCTACCAGACGATTCACATTTCTTGTTGAAATTCAGCTTTTCCCTTGCTTCTGTTGGCCAGACGTAGGATCAACGCCCGTCGTCGTGAATAATCCGGGCTAACATGTCATGTAATTCAACAGCCATGCACGGGCAAAAGACCATTTGCGCGAGGCTGTGGAGCGGGAGATGCCGAGGATTTCAGCCGCTTCGGCTTCCGACAAACCCAAAAAGTATCGCAAACGAACCAGCTCGGCCGCATTGGAATCGATTTTCTCGAACTGCTCGACCGCTTCGTTGAGATCCGAGATGTATTCCACAAGGTCATCGCTTACCAGAGCCTCGTCCAGCTCAAGCCTGCTGCGGCCGCCTCCCCGTTTCGCGGCTTGCTTGTGCCGGGCAGCATCGATGAGCGTTCTCTTCATCTCTGAAGCGACGATCCCCAGAAACTGACGCTCGGCCAACAGATCTTTCCGCTCACGACTTTGAAGACGAACGAAAACTTCATGAATCAACGCTGTCGCCGAAAGAGTATGGTTCTGATTTTCCAAACTCATCTGGGATTTGGCGATTTGATGCATACGACGATAGGTTCGCTCCATCCATTGTCGTGTCGTCAGCTTGTCTCCATCAACATCACCCTCCGAAGTTTCCTCAATGATTTTTGAACGAAACGATTCAAAGCTGTTATCCGGCATGGTTCGTGGTGTGGATTCGTAGAGGACAAACTGTGCTTGGCTGTTCGAGTGGCACCCATGTCAACGAAAGGCCGACTGGTCCGTTTAGCGCCGCGATTGAACGACTTCGCTTCCGGCAAGCCGGGCGATCACTGACCAGGCCTTTTTGCCTCGCGTGTTGGAAATCAATTCGCGTTGATCGTCGAATCGTCGAATTGTCTCGGCCAACTGGTCGCTCATTTCCTGTAGCCGTCCGGAGCGCTGGAGGATCTTGATCAGCGTCAAGCGCGCAACGAGCGACTCGTAGCAGTGCGGACGTTTGGACTCGAACGTGCTAATCGCTTCGACCAGCAGATTCTCTCCGTCGTCGTACATCCCCCAGACAAAATAACACCTGGCCAATGTCATTTGCTGCGATGCCTTTTCGAAGCTTCTGCCGTCGGCCTTGAGTTCCCCCAACCTGACTTTGGCGGCCTGCGCATACTTTTCGCAGATCTTGTCGCGCACCGCTCGTAATTGGTCACTACCGTGTTCGACGTCTGCGGTTTCCATCAGTGATTCAGCTTTATCGAAATCGCCAATCATGGCCTCCATCACCGCGAGAATTCCGCACACAACCCGGTCCTGCTTGTTTCTGGGCCCGCCGTTTTGTTGGATCTGCTTCCACGAAGCTCGATAGGCTGGAAGCAGATCCAGATCAAACTGGTCCGGCTCCAGCGGGTGCTCTTGGGAAGCCAGCAGAGTCATGATCAGTTCATTCGCCGCTGCTGTTTTTTCAACCTGTTTTGTCTGCTGAAGGCGTGCCTCGTGAAGATCGGCTGTCGCATTTCGGTTTTGATAAAGCCCAACACAGAGCAAAAGGATCAGTGACATTGATGCCCCAATCCACAGTTGTCGACGATGACGGGCCAGCATGGCACGTGAACGGACAGCCAGTGACGGGGCTGAAGCCGAAACAGGATTTCCCGTTACCGCATTGCGCAAATCGCGGGCGAACGAGTCCATGTCGGCGTAGCGTTCATCCGGATTTCGAGCGAGGGCTTTGGCCAAAATCCAATCCAGGTCTTTGCTCGCGAGCTTGGCGAGAGCTTTTGAAGACTGGCCACGGTAGAACTTTTCGCCTTTCGTCGCGGCCACTTTTTGAATCCGCTCACTGAGCCGATCAGGATCGGCTTGCCACGAGTTGGCGATTAACTTGCTTGTCGTTTCGCCTTGTAAAAAAGGAACTCCGGCAAGCAATTCAAAAAGCACCAGGGCAGCCGAGTAAATGTCGGTTTTATGAGTCAGATTGCAGTCGTTTCCAAACTGCTCGGGGCTCATGTAGCGTGGCGTTCCGATCAACTCCCCGGTCTGAGTCAACCTCAGACGACTCTGTGAACCGGGTCTCCTGATGGTGGCAATTCCAAAATCAATGATCTTGGGCAGAGGCTTGCGATCCTTGACCGCAACCAGAATGTTATCAGGTTTAACGTCGCGATGAACTACACCACGCCGGTGCGCGTGAGACAGGCCGCTACAAACTTTGAGAAACACACTAATGCGGCGTTTCCAATTGAGTTTGTAATGATTGCAAAACTGCAGAATGCTTTTTCCATAGACCAGTTCCATCACGGCGACCGGTTTTTTGCTTGATGTGCAAATCACTTCGTAGAGGGCCGCAATGTTTGGGTGTCGCAGCAAGGCAACTGCCTCTTGTTCGCGAACGAATCGCTTCAACGCTGTGCGGGTCGAGTTACTTGGTCGAATCAATTTGATGGCCACGCGACGTTCGTCCGACTGTAGCTGCCTTGCACGGTAGACCACCGACATGCCGCCGGTGCCAATTACCTTTTCGACCACATAGTTTCCGACTCTTTGTCCGGGCTTCAGCGAAATGTCATCCCCAAGACAGCCGTTGTTGACGGTGTCAGAGCCGGAAAGAGATTCTGTATCGAGTAAACCCGGAGAAATTTGCTGCAAATCAGCAACAATATCCTGGTTGAGAAAAGGCGACTGCCGCTCATGAGCCTGAATCAGTTGCCGGACAGTCTTCTTTACTTCATCGCAATACAGGGACTCAGAAAGGGCAGCGACACGGCGTTTGCCGTCATGCTGAATCACTTCGTGGAAAAGCTCTTCGATCAATTCCGTGCTCATGGCTTTCTCGTTGGTCATCTCTTCTCTGCGAATCCTACCCAAAAAATTCCGCGAGATGCTGGGGGGCAAAATTTTGAATCCTTTTCGGTGAAGTGATGCACTTCGATGTAGGAACCACTCGAATTGACGGGGAAATTCCAACGAACCGCTGGCGATTCTTTCTTTTAAAGCGGGAATTTTCTTTCGTTTTGCCAACTGTTTCGCGATCTGGGACGAATCATCGCGGCATTGGTGAATTGGCATACGATGAAAATTTTTCGCTGTTTTTTTTGAATTTCACTGAAGCGCGATCGCTTTCGATTTCGCGTCTAACGGTAACGCAGTGATGTAGACATGCGTCTCCCGCAAGGTCTGCATTTCAAAATCACCAACGCCAACTCTTTGAACTTGCTCGAGGTTACTTTTTGATGTTCAGGAAATCTCCCAATTTTTTCGCACCCTGTTTTTTTGCCAGACCATTGCATTTGCTTGCACTGACGCTCGTCTGTTGCTTGAGTTTCTCAGTCAGCAACCGCCTGATGGCTCAGCAGGGCGCGGTCTACACGATGACCAACGCGGTTGATGGCAACGAAGTCGCGGCATTCGTCCGTGCCGGCAACGGAAGACTGACTTCCATCGGCAACTTTTCCACCAACGGGCTCGGTTCGACCGAATTCGATGGCGGCGAAGGACTTGACCCGCTCATTTCGGCCGATTCGATCATCGTTTCGGAAGACCAGCGGTTTTTGTTTGCGGTTAACGCCGGAAGCGATACTGTCTCTTCATTCAGAATCAATCGCGACTTCAGCCTGACCCTGGCTGACACCGTAGACAGCGGTGGGGTCGGGCCCAACAGCTTGGCCATTTCAGGAAGCCGCCTGTTTGTATCCAACATTGACCGTGATGGTCTGGCGTTGGGAGAACCTGGCACAACCCGAGGCGAGCCAAACGACGAAGGCAACGTCACCGGTTTTTGGGTTTCGTCTTCAGGCCAGATGCGGCCGATCTCCGGATCGACGATCGAACTGGACAATCGTCCCGCAAACATCGGTTTTTCTGCAACGGGCAGCCGCTTGATCATCACGTCAATCACCGCTGGTTCGGCTGCTTTGCCTGGCCCCAATGCGGCTAATTCAGTCGTTGTCTACGGCGTCAATCGTCGTGGCCGCGTTTCACGAATGCTCGGTGCCGCGACCGGAACACAAGTCGGTAACGCGGAAGGTCGCAACCTCGGCAGCGCTATTGATTTCGACACAACAGTCGTTGGCAATCGTGAGTTTGTCGTCGTCACCGAAGCTCGTGAGTTCAACGCAGAAGGTGCACCGCCAGCGCTGCCAGCACTGCAAGCCGGTTCGGTATCGGTTTATGAGCTCAATCGTGATGGATCACTGACTTCCACGGTTGATGATTTCGCAATCGGCGATCCAACAGCAAGTCCTTTCGATGGAGCCAGTCAGCTAACAACCTGCTGGATTGACTTTGGGCGCGACGGAAGAACCTTCTTCGTTTCCAACGCGATCAACGCGTCGATCAGCAGTTTCCGCCTTCGTGGCGACGGGACACTGCGTCTTCTTGACGAAGTAGCCGCTCAAGGTGTTTCGGGCTTCTCGACAGGCGGAACAACCGGACCGGAAGTGTTCGGTACCACTGACGGTTTCATCGACCTGGATGTCAGTGACGATGGTCGCCACCTGTACCAGCTTGAAGGTCTTAGTGGTGAAATCAGCGTGTACCGCGTTCGTGGTGGTCGGTTGAATTTGATTCAAACAGTTGGTGGCCTTCCCGATGTCGATACCCAAGGAATCATCAGCGTGAGCACTCCTCGCGTTGCACGCGAAATCCTGTTCATTAAATTTCTCGCCCTACTCAAGGCAAAGTTGTTCGGCATTCTTTCAAGATTCGGTTTTTAATCTTGAGTAGTTTCGCACCAGAAGCATCGGCATTCAATTAAGTGAAGTGCTGTGCTTCTTCACTTTGGTCCGGCGCTTCGGCGTCTGGGCCTTATTTTCGTTCACCAACCCCCTTAAGGTACACTGAGTAATGAAAACCAAGACCCTTTTTTCACTGCTGTTGATAACCGCAGCGTTCGCTTCGTTAAGTACTGTCTCGCAAGCACAGACAACACGCATTCGTGTCGATTTTGAGACGAACTTCCCCACAACGGGAACCGGCTTTGCTCCTCTGGCAGGCGTGTTCCACGATGGATCTTTCAACACATTTGACATGGCGACTCAGCTTTCGCAAACCGAAGGTTTGACGCTGCTGGCCGAAGGTGGCAATCCGGCTGCCTTTCTAGCCGAAGCCGAAGCACAAAATTCAATTTTTGACACCGGAAGTACTGATGGCCAAATTGGCGGATCCAATCGCCCATTGTCACGATCTTTTGAAGTCGACGTTGCCGGTGGCAATTCGACGTTCAGTTTTGCTTCCATGTTCCTGCCCAGCAATGACTGGTTTGTCGCCGACCGCAACGGATTGGGCGTCGATATCAGCGGACTGCTGAACGGAGCCAGCACCACACAGTCGATCAACCTCGATACGATTTACGACGCAGGTACCGAACTGGAAGACTTCACTCGTGGTGGTGGAACCGGAACCGATCCTTTTGGGCTTGTCCCGCGTCTGTCGGATGCTGACGGTGGAAACCCGAACGACCAGAATGATCTGATTTCGATCGTCCAGCGCGTCGCTGGCGAAAACCTGTTTACTGATTTTGTCAATCCAAACAACGAGCCAATTGAGCGATTCCTTGGCGCCAGTAGCGGAAGCCTGGGCACAATTACGTTGACCGTTGTCGCTGTCCCCGAACCGTCAAGCGCGATCATTTGCTGCTTGATTGGTGGTCTGGCATTGACTCGCCGCAAACGATAGCCCAAATCGCGGTAGCTTTCAGGGCGAGGTGACTTGTGCATGCAGGCCATCTCGCTTTTTTTGGGTCCACACAGATTGCTGTGGGTGAACATCACGCATCGACAATGAATGACAGGAGTTTCGCCAGAATTCCTTTTTCTCTGATGAGCCCGGATTATTCACTAGGCGTGGGCGTCAGAATCAGTTGAGACAGTGATCCGCGTCTCTGATGCGATGAAACGATCGCTGTGGTTTTCATCTATCGGATGATTCGCGATTCTTGTTGAAATTCAGCTTTTCCCTTGCTCCCGTTGGCCAGACGTAGAATCAACGCCCGTCGTCGTGAATAATCCGGGATGAGAATTCTGACGAATCCTGCTACGGCTTCCCGGTCACCCACTAAATTCCGGGGGACACCGCTATCGCTTGCATTGGCCACTGGAGATCTTTCTAATGATCGTGGGGGAGAGGCACCCTGTGACCAAACGAAAATGAACCGGTGAAATGAATGCTTGGCAGCCAACAGTCTGATGCGATCGAGCAACCCAAACGGGTCATGCTAATAATTTTTGGTGCCCTCATTGCCGGGGCTCTGTTTTTTGCGGTGCTCGCGGTTATTCACAACATCAGTCAAGGAGGGCCACTGGTCAGCACAAAATTTGGCTTGATGGCGATGATCGGTGCGGCCTTTGCCGTCCTTGTGCTGGGACCCAGCGTTGTCGTTCCGATTTTCACACGCAAAGCCTGTGTCAAAGAAATTGCCGAACAGAACCAGGGGAAGCTTGATCAACCCGATTCTGCAATCAAGGCCATGATCGGTTTGCAAACGTCCATGATCATCGGCCTGGCACTATTGGAAGGAGCCACGTTCTTGAACCTGATGGGCTACCTGATTGACAGCAGTGTCTGGAATCTGCTGATCGCCATCGGTCTGCTGGTGGTGATGTTCCTGCGGATTCCTTTGCCTGGCCGCGTGGACGACTGGGTTTCGGACATGCTCCAAGACGCGAGGCTGGAAAAAGGATAACGGCCAAGTCTCGCGTATCGATATCCGATACCGATTGAACGGTTTGCCGTGTTCGTGTTACGGCACACGAGTGTGCCTACTACTTTGGTTACTCGACTTCGTCCGGGTTTTCGTTTTGAAACCGCTGAATCTTTTCCAGTAGCTCCGCATAATTCTTTTCGGTCAGCTTTGCGGCACTGCCGAGACCTTTTGCTTCCGGCAAGGCATCGGCCATCGCCAGAATCGGATCCATCCAGGTTTGCAAGACTCGGAACTGGTTGCGGATAATGTCCAAAAAGATGTTTGGTACCTTGTTGATGACCTCGACCTCAATCGGTTCCAGGCCTTTTTCATGTACGTTGACCGGGGCAGAACTAATTTGGCCTACCGCACCTGCGACACCCTGCGTTTTGATGCCTTCGTTCATTAGAGATTTGATGCCGCTGAGCGTTTCGTTGAACTTGCCCAACTCCGAAATCGCCCCGGCAAGCTGTTCCGTTGACTGATCGTTGGCGTTGCTGGCGACAAACTGATTCATGCCGGCATCGACCGATTTCCGGATCGATTCAAGCCCCTCGCTAACGGTTGTCATTTGTGCGATCACGCGACCAAGTCCATCGTCATCGCTGGCACCGGAAAGCAACAGGTTGCGCTGGAACGTTCGCTGGATGTCCTGCCAACGGTCAAGCTCTTCGCCGGCCAACTCACCCATCAACTCTTTCAGTTTGAGCAGGTTCGCCTGGGCGTCGGACGTCAAAGTCTGAGCCTGATTGTTGTAGTGCGACCGAATCAGCGTGCGAAGTTCCTGGTCATTCATCACCGGACGAATCTGTTCGGCGATCTTGTTCATGTCACGATACGAGCCCTGCAGTTTGAACGCGGGTTCGGTACGGTACTCATCGGCCTGTGCAGCGGATTCGATATACAGTCTGTTCACGTTCAGCACGACGTCCCGAACGATCAACAGCTTTCGCATCACCGACACAAGTTCGTTGACTTCCTCGACCGAGTAATTTCCGTCAAGCGACTCTGCGGGTGCTTCGTTGGTGCCCGCCATTTTGATAACGCGGTAAACGTCTTCTCGCGACTTCGAATTCAGCCGCGCTAAAGTTGAATTCGACGTCAGGCAGTTCTCAAGGTAACTGAGCACAAACGGGTCTGCATTGTCACCAATGACGTCACCCAGATTGTAGGTATCAGCGCGGCTGGCGAGCATGTCCGGAATCTGAAACTTTTCGCCGCTTTCGGTGTACGGGTTGCCCGCCATCACCACAGCGACTTTGCGGCCGCGCAAATCGTACGTTTTCGTTTTGCCGCCAAAGACACCTTCGATCCGCCGCGTTGCATCACACAGCGAAATGAACTTCTGCAGGAATTCCGGATTGCAGTGCTGGATGTCATCTACGTAAATCATCACATTGTCGCCCATCTCAAGGGCAAGATTCAGCTTTTCGACTTCCTCGCGGGCGCTCGCGTTGGGGGCTTCTGCGGGATCCAGCGACGTCACTTGGTGGCCGATTGCAGGACCGTTGATTTTCATGAAAGTGATGCCAAGGCGATTGGCGACGTACTCCATCAGCGTCGTCTTGCCGTAACCCGGTGGCGAGATAAGCAGCAAAAGGCCCATCAAATCGGTGCGTTTCTCTTCGCCGACAACGCCCATCTGTTTGGCCAGGTTGGCTCCGATCATCGGCAGGTACGTATCGTTGATCAGTTTGTTGCGGACAAACGAAGTCAACACGCGGGGCTTGAACTCGTTCAGCCGAAGCTCTTCCCGACGCACGTCGACCAGTTCTTTTTTCAAGTGCAAGTAGCTTTCGAACGCGGGAACGACTTCGCTTTCGAATTTTGTCAAACGACCGGAGAAGTCATGCCAGTCCAGAACGTACTTTTTGGCTTCGACTTTTGGATGGTCGCCCAGCAAGCCATCGACTTTGACGACGGTTTCCAAATCGACCATTGTGCGATTGGCGGCGCTGCCTTGTACGAGGATCGCGGCGGCTTCTTCGATGTAGTCTGCCAATGGACTGCCCGCACTTTGAGCGTAAGCACGCACCCAGTCGCAGGCGATGCCAAAACGATCTTCGATTCCAAGCGATTTTGACGCCATTGTTTCCGCAAAGCGATCGCCGCCCTTCTTTTTGGAAACAAATGCTGTGAACTCCTCGCCGAGTTCTGCAGCCTGTTTGCTGGTCGGCCAACTGCTGCCAGAGGCAAGTTGCCCGTAGAGGTATTCGGCAGATTCGCGGCTGGGTAAACCGGGCTTGTGGCTTTCAGCGGTCGCATCGCGATCCTGCGACGGTTGCAAGCCGCCACTACGAGCAGCGCCCATCTCAACCAGCAGCATCTCGATATACTTCTCTCGTTCACTGACACCGCCAAACAGTTCCGTCGCGACACCAAGGCTTCCCAGCTTTTCCTCCCACGTCTTGCACTCCTGCGGTCGCTGCGACTGCATTTCCGCCCAGCGGATCGCGGCCAAAGCCCTGGACTTTGGCGAATACTTCAACAGTCCGAGGCCGGCATGCATTTTCAACAGTTTGCCAAGAATCAGGTTGGCATCATGGTCATGCACGCCTTTGATGTAACCTTCGGCGTATCGCTGAGCCATGAACTGGCTGACTGCTTCGAGTCGCTTTGCAGCGTCGGCCTTTGCCAACGCAACCGTATCAACGTCCGGTGAATGAAGAATTTTCCACGCAAGGAACTCCGCCCGATACACGCTGCGGTTTTCACTGATAACGGTCTGGTCCCAAACGTCCTTGGTCGCGACCAGTGCTTCGGATTGAATCTCTTCGAAATAGTTCGTTCCGCTGAGGTGAAAGAACATTTCACCGTCTTTGATCACGGTCGTCAGATCCAGCGGTTGAACGTTGACTGAAAACTTGTGCGTGCCAAACTGAATGACATTCTGGCCGTCGACGTACAGTTCATTTTTGTCGCGCAGCTGACGAATGGTGTCTTCGCGAATCGTCTTCAGGCGGCTTTGAATGTCGTCGACTTTGACCGACTCATCCAACTCCTCAAGCTCGCCCACGATATCGCGGACCTTGTCAATCATCAGGTCCGACGAGAAATAACTGTTGATTTCGTCGACGGAATCGAAGTTCGCAACGCGGGAGCGGATGCCTTTGAGGATGCGATCTGATGCCGCCACCAGTGCGGTCGCGCGGCGGTTGCGGGCTTCGGTGATCTGAAGTTTTCTTGTATCAAAGGCCGCGTAGATCTGTTCGCGTTTTTCGGCAAGCTGCACAACGAACTCGTCGAACTCGGCAAAGCGACCTTCGATCTCTTCGACCTGAACCATCATTTTGGTCAGGTACTCATCGCACTTTTCAGGGGTATCGCAGACGTCCAGATAGTTGACCACCGCCTGGCTGATCAGTTTGACCTGCGAGTTAAATTCGGCTTTGCCTTCAACCGAAAACAACTCCTGCGAACGTTTCTTGATCGAAGCCCGAGTCTGATTCAGGCTTGAATAGATCGCCGAGATGTTATCGATGATGCGCGTTCGCTGCGTCGGATCCTCGATCTTGAGGTTGCTGACGATTTCGATCAGCATTTCCAGTTCGTTGCCAATCTGAACGATGTCTTCGTCAAGCTGTTTGGCTTGCATGCCCGTTTTGAGTTCTTCGATGGCAGCGTTTTTTTCGGTGACTCGCTGCTGATACGGAGCCAAAGCCGCGTCATCGAGCAGAAACTCGACGCACTTATGTGACAGCCGATCGGAGTTCTCGCCGATCTCTTTTCCCAGCGCTTCAACGGCAGCAAGGTCAACGTACTTAAGTTCCTTCAGAGAGATGACTTGCCCGCGAACGGTGCGAAGCCCTGAAAGGGCCTGGACAAAGTCATCGATGACCTGAAAACGACTGCTGGTCGCATCGCGGATGGTGTCTTTGGCCTGCTTCGACGTTTCCTTGAACTGTTTTGCGGTATTGCTGCGAACGCGGACGACTTTTTCGAATTCATCAACCGCTGCGGTGGCGGCTTCGCGGATCGACTCTAGGGGTTCGGCAAGGTTGAACGTCTGCTCTTCCTTCAACCAAAAATAGGAATCAACAACCGCTCCGCTGCGTTTCACGATGTCGACGTACAGGTTCGCGTAGGAGTCTTCCTGTTCGACAAGGTTCATGACCTCGTGTGCTTCGGCCATCGCTCGCACGATTTCCTTGTTGCCGATCTTGAAGATGTAAGAATCGTTTTGCTCGCTGGAAGCAGACTCATCGGCCACAAACGGCGTTTGCCAAATCTGAATCGCGTGGTGCTTTTGCGGTTCTTCGTCGGCCTTGAAGTAGATCAAATGACCGTTGTCAAAAATCGAAAACCCGTTGCAGACGATCGGCGAATCAACACGCTGTTCGATGACATTGTACATCAACAGTACATAGTCGCCGGTGTTCATGTTGTAGAACGCGTACAGGTAATCCTCGCCGTTTGGCGACGCGATGCGGCGTTCGAACTTCAGATTCGTCAGGCCGCTATCGAATGTTTTGCTCAGCCCGGTCTGCAAGTAAAAACCGTTGGCAAAAATCAGCCCGTGGTCTTCCGGGAGAAAGATGCAGGATTCGGCGACCGAATCGAGCCGCTGGGCTGTTTGCGTTTTCTCATTGAAGACCACGTAGCGGAATTTGTCTTCCTTGAACGGCTTGATCTTCATCAGGATGATGTTGCCGACGATCGCGTAGTAAGTCTCGGCGTCGTCCAGTACCTGGTCCGGATCATCGACGGGTTCGGCGTAAATTCCGCTGCCGTCTTCGGTGTTGTCTTCGATTTTGACCGTCAGATCGCCGCCGACGGTTTCCACAAACACCCGGTCTTCGATGGAAATGTGCGGGTGCAGTCCGCCGCGATGCTGATCACGCGTGGTCCGTTTCCACTTGAAGTCATGCTGTTCGGGAAATTTGACTTCGTGGTCGCTGCGGTTGTCAACGTATTTCAGACCGGCTTCGGACATCAGGAATTTGAAGGTCTTGATGTCTGTTATGTCTTTGCCAGTCTGGAAGACAAGAAAAAGGTAGGGGCCCGAAACATGGAACTTCGAAAAGCGGGTATCTTTGTAATACTTGTACAGGGACGCGAAATCGATTTTGAACTGTTTGTCGTCCAACAAGTCCAGTGCTTCTTCGTGAAAGCTTCCGTCTTCGAAGCGATACACAGAGAACACGTCCGCCAGTTCGGTGACGGATTTCAGCCCCATGTGGACGTTATAGCCAAAGAGAAATTTCTCTCCGATGGGAACGATGTCGCGAGCGATACAGTTGTGCTGCGTGGTGATCCGTTGTTTTGAGATCAGCTCGGTCGGGATTGCCCCGAAGACGCTGCGGCGTTCGGCGTTGAGTTTGTCCAGCCGAGCTTGAAGTTCCGAAGTGTGGGACTTCAGGCGGTTTTGGATAATCTCGTACGTTCCGCGCTCGAGCGTGGGCTCGTTCGGCGATTGAGGATCGGGTTGTGTGTCATTGTCGGTCATGTTCGTGGTTGTGGCTTCCAGCCGCAATCATTTATTGGATCCGGGATTGGGTTTTGCTTGTGGCCAGATTTTTCTTGGCTTTAAGTTTTCAGCAGTTGCGCTGTGTCGAAGTTGGCATGATTGCAGTTGGAGGCCGCAACCATGCCGCATGCGACTGGCAGCCTATGCCACTGTTTGCCCTAAACTTTCGCCCCAACCGCTTCGATGACCTTGCTGGCGTTCTGCGTGGCGACGCCGGCTTTGTTGGCCATGCCCATCATCTGCCCAAGCCGCTGCAACACGTTGGTGTCGCTGGTCTGCCCCATCATTTGACCGATCAACGCTGCGACCGAAAGGTTCTTCAGGTCTTCACTGCTGACACCGAACATGTCAACCAAACCCTGAATCTCGGATTTGAAGTCAGCCGGATCGCCCGTGATGAACGTATCTTTCACATCCGATAACACGCTGCTTTCGTGGACCAGACGATCGACCTGCTTGCCGGCAGTGATGCTGTTGACGATCGAATCGAAGAACTTGTTGTCGCCACCGACAATGTCGATGTTCGCGTTCTGCAATGACTCGGCGATCATGTGAGCCTGAGCTTCGGCGATCTGACGTTGAGCATCGATTCCGGCCAGCTCGACCTCTTTGGCCTTTTCCAGCTCCAGCTTGAACTCTTCGTGCTCGCGTCCGACGCTGTCGAAAAGCTTCATCGCTTCGGCTTTTTCGGTGATACCGCGAGCGTCAGCACTGAACTTCAGTTCCGCAACTTTGGCTTCGGCAGTACCTTCGCGTTGGATCGCATCGGCCTTTGCGGTGATGACGTCGGCTTCGGCAAGTCCCGGAGCGGCGACTTCGGCCTGGGTCGCTTCGGCCAGCATCTTCTTGGCGTCGGTTTGTTTTTCGGCAGCAGATCGCTCGGCTTCTGCCGTGACGACCACGGTTTCGGCGTTGAGTTCAGCAGCCTGCTTTTCGGCTTCGGCGGCCTGAACTTGCTTCACCAACTGCTGCTGCGCGATCTCTTCGGCGGCCGTCACTGAGACCTGCTTCTTACGATCCGCTGCGGCGAACTCGCGGGTGTCCTTGATTTTCTCTTCCTCTTCGACAACCGCACGCTCAACGATGACTCGCTCGCGGATGACGTCCTGGATGTTCTTCTTTTCGACTTCGACGGCTTTCTCTTTGTCGATCTGAGCCAAAGTCACGATTCGCTCGCGTTCGGTGATCTCCAAGCCGCGATCTTTTTCGACACGCTCTGTTTCGACCGCTTCGGTTCGTTCCTTGCTCTTGGCGGCAACGATGACCGCGCGAAGCTTATTCTCTTCGGCGACAAGGATTTCTTCTTCGGCGCGGATGCGTGCGGTTTCGTGGCGCTTACGCTCTTCCTGCTCGACGACGATGGCTTCGGCGTTTTGTCGTGCCGTCACTTCGGCGATCTCACGCTGCTGCTTTTCTTCGGCCTCAACCTGTTGACGCTCGAGGGCAAGGATGGCTTCGCGAGCCTCGACGTCCTGCTTCTTGAGGGTCTTTTCCTTTTCACGCTGAATGAAGTTTGCCCGCGTGATCTCTTCGGCGGTCAAGTCAGTAATCTTTTTGATGCCTTCGGCGTCCAGAACGTTGTTCGGGTTGAGCTTTTCCAGATCGGTTTGCTCAAGGTAGTCAATCGCGGCATCGTCAAGCACGTAACCGTTGAGGTCGGTGCCGATGATGCGAAGAATCTGCTCACGGAACTTTTCACGCGAGTTGTACAGCTCGACAAAGTCAAACTGCTTGCCGACGGTCTTGAGGGCTTCGGAGAACTTGGGCTCGAAGAGTGCTCGCAAGGCATTTTCGTCGGATGCTCGGTCACAACCGAGGAACTGGGCCACGCGTTCGACATCCTCTTTGGTTTTGTTCACACGGACAAAGAAGCAAACCTTGATGTCGGCTCGCATGTTGTCCTTACAGATCAGACCATCTTCACCCGAGCGGTCGATTTCGATTCGCTTAACCGAAATATCCATCAGTTCAGTTTTGTGGAGAATCGGAATGGCGAACAAGCCAGAAAAATCAACGATGGTTCCTCGCATACCATTTCGAACGATGGCGGTACCCTGCGCCACTTTTCGATAAAAGCGGAGCATGAAAATGCAAAAGCCCAGGCCCAGGATAAAAAGAACACCGCCAATTGTTCCCAGTGCCCACCAAATGACGTTGCCGACTAACAAGGTTGCCATGGTTGTCTCTCCCAAAAGTTCTCTAACGTTGATTTGCTGTTTGTAGTACCGGTTTTAGCCGGATCGAATGTTGTGTTTTGATTAGCGAACGTCGCCGCCGAGGTATTGATTCACGATGTATCCAATGAGGTAGAAGATTCCGACACAGATCACGATCAGATCACGCATGCCACCCGGAATTCCCATACCCATCTTCCAGTCCTCAGTTGTTCTCGCTTGTAAACCAAAATGCACGATTGCCGCTGGAAGCCACAATCACGTTTACTTCTCCCACTTGCAAAGCTCGACCAGGTACGTGTCTTTCTCGTAGTCGTATGCCACGATCTTTGCCGCGTCGCCTTTGCCAAGCTCCGGTTTGTCTGTTTCTGTGCGGGCATTGATCACCAACTCCGGACCATCCTGCCGAATGCTGACTTGCCCAAACTCCGAAGTCACCTCCGAAGTCGTCACTTCGCCGATCAAGCCAACCATGCTCTCTCGAACTTTGTCCACCTCCCGTGGTTTGAACCCTTCCGCGAAAGGCCCAATGATCAGCCGGGTCAAAACCAGGCAGACCGGAACGTTCAGGCTCATCAGGCCCAGCCCGATGATGTTGTTGCCTGACGGGTTCAGGAAGTGATTCCCAAAAAAGCTGCTCGCCCAGAACAGCAGTGCGAATACCGAAAGCACAATCACAATCGGAACATGGTTCAGGTGCATGAACTCTGCGAATGAGCTAAACCCGCCCGCGACAGAGTCAAAGTCACCATCGATGTCCACATCCACATCCGCGTCGAAATCAAAATCCACCGCGTCCATCCCGATGGCTCCGACGATCACCATCGCCCAGTACAACAACACCAGCAACAGCAGAGCCGTTGCCGGAAGGTTGAACAGGGAAAATGACTGGTTAACGAATTCGATCATGTTTTCGGATTCCATTTTTGCGTCGCGATGCGGCCTTCGGCTAAAGGTCTGATCACAACGTGTGACAATCTAGGTCAGGGATAAGGTACGGAACGCAATGCGGGACAAAGCTTGAACAACGCGTTCCGCTTCAGCTGCTACAATTGTCACGATTGAAACCATCGAAGTACCTTTCCATTCAAGATTCGCCCTTATTTCGAGGACCAGCCACGAATATTGGACAAAATCGCCACGGAATTTATGGACCAAACATCAGAGACACCCGAATCCCCTGTTGGAATCCGCCTGGATCAATTCCTCCAAATGTGTGGCGTGCCCACCGGTGGACAGGCTAAACGGCTGATCCAGTCAGGCGATGTCCTGGTCAACGGCGTGGTCGAAACACGCCGCCGCCGCAAGGTTAACGAGGGGGACGAAGTCGCGTTTGCGGGCGAAGTCTACGGCGTGGGCCTGGAACCATAAACCCGGATTATTCACGAGGCGTGGGCGTCAGAATCAGCTGAGACAGTGATCTACGACATTGATGCGCTGAAACGATCGCTGAGGTTTTCATCTATCGGATGATTCGCGACTCTTGTTGAAATTCAGCTTTTCCCTTGCTCCTGTTGGCCAGACGTAGAAGCAACGCCCGTCGTCGTGAATAATCCGGGATAAATCGGCGGGAGTGACCGGCTTGGCTCGCCTGCTATAATGGAACGACAAGAAAGGGATAACAAAATGCTCATCGAAATGCAGCTCTCTCGCATCATTATCAGCGAGATCAACGACAACCAACTGGTCTTTCTCCGTGAAGTCAACGGTGAGCGACAGTTTCCGATTCTGATTGGAATTTTCGAAGCCACCAGTATCGACCGACGTGTCAAAGGACTTGAAAGGCCACGGCCACTGACCCACGATTTGCTGGTAGGGGCAATTGAGAACATGGGCGGCGAGCTTGACAGCGTGATTATCAGTGAGCTTCGAGAGCACACCTACTTTGCCAACCTGCGGATCTCAAAGAGTGGCGAAATCGTTGAACTCGATGCGCGGCCATCGGATGCGATTGCCGTCGCGATGACCTGTGACCCACCGCTGCCGATTTATGTCAACGAGGACGTTCTCGAAAAAGCGATGAGCTCGCTGTAGTTGGAGTCGAGGTTTTGACTTCATTCACTGCAATGCCAATGCTCTTCTTTTGCAGTGCACGTACTACGCAATGTCAGTCGCGGTTAACCCTCCCCGTCGGTGAACCGCCTACCTTCCCGGTGGGAGGGTGATCGAAAAATCACAGCCTCGAAGAGGCACGCTACTCAAGCAGGCAATGCTAAGTGCAGGACAGAACAGGATCGAACAGAACATCAGGCCGCCTGCATTCGCTTTTTGGTTTTGCGAACCGGTTTTTCCTTCCACCGCCGGTGAACCCACCAAAACTGGTCTGGATCGGCGTAGATGGCTTCTCCCATCCGATCGTTGTACCACTGCGTCAATGATTTAGTGTCGCGCAGTTCGTCCGGCAACTCAAGCGGATCGGCAACGCCGGTGCAGCCAATCTCGAAATGAAGTGGCTTGTCGGTGTGCTTACAGTAGCTGACCATCATCGGCGCGTTGCCCGAAAGCGTAAACAGGGCGATGGCTTTGTGGCAGGCAGCGGGCCGACCGAGGAAGTCAATCCAGCAACCTTTTGTTCCGGCGTGTTGATCGCCAAGGATCGTCAGGATCCCACCGGCCTGAAGCACTTTTTGAACCATCGGTGCGCTGCCGTCTTTGGGCAGAATGAACTGGCCATTGCGTTCACGAAACGCATTGAGAAAACGATCCAGGTAGTCGTTGTCCAGTTTACGGGCAACGGTGTAGCTGGGCATGCCAAGCAAACCTGTCACGTATCCCGCCATCTCAAAGTTACCGAAGTGACCCGACACCGCGATCAGCGGTCGGTAGTCGATCAGGTAGCTAGTCATGCGGACTTTGTCACGAATGAAAACGTGTTTCCGCCAGTTGGTGTCGTGAATCTTCCTGGGTGCTTGGGCAATCTCGCAGCACATTAAAAACAAGTGGTACCACATCTGGCGCGAAAGGTACTCGATCCGCTCGTCGCTGGCGTCCGGGTAAACACCCAAAATATTTTCGCGGATGACCTTGCGTCGAAACTTGAGCCGGTCGCATACCAGCCACACCAGGCCACGACAAAACGAACCACACCAAGACATCGGCATCACCTGGATGACGCTGACGACGATTTGGACGAGCAAGTACTGGAAAAATCGGACCATTCGTAACCGGCTGCAAATCTGGCAAAAGCACTGTTTTAACCAAAAGTCGCATTTTCGCGTACCTCGGTTGGTTTAGCTTGCTGCCGGCAAACCAATTTTGCCATTTGCTTGCAAGCTCGCCAGTTCAACCTATCTTTCGGCGGCACCTACCTTGATTTCATATCAAAACAACGCTCCAACCACTGATTAACCAATGCGAAATCAAATTTCCCGCAATCAAACTCCCATCTCGCAGTACATTGCTGACAGTTCCTTTGATCCCCAGGCAGCACTCAAGCTCATCGCTGTATCGGGATTGATTGGTATGGCATTTGGATTTATCGCATCGTTTTTGGGCATCAACGGAGTCTACGTAACGGGCCTTGTTCCGATCGTCGTTGGACTTTGCATGGGAGGTTTGCTGGCTTTCGCCCAACAGTTGACCAAGAATCGAAACATCATCGCGACGGCAACTGCTTCGGTTGTGGCATCGGTCGTTTGCGTCGCTTTTCTCAACTGGTTCGAATACCGGCAGTTCGTCGACCACCTCGACAAGGCTTACCTCGAGCAGCGCCAGATTGTGTTCCTGAGTGAAGAATTCGAAGGTCGCGAAAACGAACTTCCAGAGCACGTGCGAAACGAAATCGCAAATCGTGCTGCCTCTGCTGAAGCACTTGAGTACCTTCGAATCGACAGCTTCAAAGAGTTTATCGCTTACAAGGCCAACCGCGGCGGACAGGTTAGCCTGCAGAACAAGACTGCCAACCCAAACGGGAAAAGCAGAGCTGCCACTCTGTCAACATGGGCGATTGAATGGTTCCTGATGACGGGCCTTGTTGCCTTTGCTGCGACGCGATTGCGACGGCCACCTTTCTGCTCTGAGTGCCAGCGATGGCTTGAAGCCTCGCCTGCGGGACAGTTTGCCGGTGACGCAGAGCGTGTCGCCGATTGCATCCAAGCCGGAGACTTCAACAGCATCAAACACATCGAAGCCGGTGAATCGATGACCCGCCTGGTGGTCCACCTGTGCCCCGAGTGTCGATCAGAAAACAACGCGGTGCTAGAAGTCCGGGATGCGGGCTCCGAACAATCAGGCGTAAAATTTGTTGTTACCATGACGCAGTTGGACGAATTGGCAGGCCAGTTGCCAGAGATGGAAGACGCATCAGCAACTTTGAATTTTGTCAATGAGTTGGGAGCAAGTGTCCGGGAAGTCACTTCCGCGTCGAATCCTGAAACAAATCCTGACAGTGTGGTCCAAGAATACATGGCCAAGCTCATGAACCGAAGCGAAGAATAATCCGCTTTCGTCGATCAAGCTTCCTCTTGGCCGCAAGTCGGCTTTTTTGTTCGCCCTGCGGAAGCTACGATTAAGGCATGGATTTTTTGTTTTGGACATTGGCTGCGATTGGCAATTTTTCGGTTTGGTTTTCGATCTACTGCCGTGTCCACGCTGGCTCTCTGCCGCGTCCGATCCGCAAAGGAACCGAAAAATTCTGTGCGGCGATGCTGCTGATCAGCTTCGCCTGGATGGCGTACAGCTCGTTTGTAATCGGCTCGGTTTCAGTGTCCGAGTTTGTGAACGTCTCGTGGCGGCACCGCATTTATCTTTGCTTGTGCATCGGCATTGGAACCTTCGAAGTACTTTTCTGGTGTTGGCGCAAGTGGAACCAGAAAACACCTGACACCATTATTGAGCAAACCCGGTCGTTGATTGACTTGCAGCAACGGATTGGAGAAAGCGTCTACGCAACGAGCCGTGCCAGAATGCTATCGGCTATCCCTCAGAACAAATCGCATGTCCTGGCAATCGAAGAAGTAACCCTGCGAATTCCCCGTTTGCCCGAGCGGCTTGATGGCCTGAAAATCGCTCATCTTTCCGACCTTCACCTGATGCGAATGCTGTCACGGCGGTGGTTCGAAGAAGTCATCCACGAAACGAACAGGCACCAGCCCGATCTGGTGCTGGTCACCGGTGACCTGGTCGATGAAGACAAATGCATCGACTGGATCGATCCCGTTTTCGGAAATATCGAATCAAAACACGGAACGTTTTTCATCCGCGGAAATCATGATCGACGCGTCTCGAGCCAAAGTCAACTTTTGCGGGCTCTGGCGGACAGTAAAATGACGTGGGTTGGCGACGGCAAGTGGCATTCTCTGACCATCAACGACATCGCGATTGAGATCGCGGGAAACGAGTTGCCCTGGTTTGGTGAAACAAAGGAACTGCCAGTGGTCGCCAACAACGGAGGCCTTGCCAACCCCAAACCGTTTCGAATCCTTCTGGCTCATTCCCCCGACCAGCACCTCTGGGCGTTGGAGCAGGATTTTGATTTGATTCTGGCGGGACATTGCCATGGCGGACAGATTCAAATTCCTGGCATCGGCCCACTGGTCGCACCCAGCAAGTACAGAACCAAATTCGCCAGCGGGACGTTTGAGTTCGGAAATTCCGTCATGCGGGTCAGTCGCGGGGTTTCCGGCGACAAATGTTTGCGGATCTTTTGCCCGCCGGAGGTTGGGGTTCTGACGCTGCGAAACTGACGCCGGCCTGTTCGCGAGCATTGGATGTGGCGTCGGCTATCGCATACTGCTTACACACCCCTGCACTACCCCAGCAGCACTGCCGAATGGTTCGTTGCACAGCCCTTGATGATCTTCTGGCAAACTTCTTCGGCCTGCTCTGCGGTCAGTGTTGCTGACGCCGATCGCAACTGCACATTCAAAAGTAAACGCTTTTTGTCAGCGCCATCTTTTTCTGCGTCGCGAAACGTATCCAGGTATTGAATTGATTCCACCAGTTCGCCGCCACTGTTGCGAACGGTCGATTCAAGGTCCGCCCAATGAACCGCGTTTTCCACAACAAAATTAAAATCACGGGACATTGGCGGAAACGGACTCTGATCCACATGCTGCGGAATCAAAACGGCCAAATCTTCCAAAGCCGAAAGCTGTACTTCGGCAACGGTCGTCTGGCTTCTCAAGCCAAATGACTTCTTTCCCGAATCGGAAATCTCTCCCAGCAACCCGACCGTTTTGCCATTGATCAGCAGCGTTGCTCGACGCGAATTATCAAACAGATCAACCTCACAGGGACCAATCTCAAACGAACTTGCCGGATCGATGTCGGCAAGCACCGCTTCGAGAGCGCCCTTCAATGAGGCAAAATCGCCGTCGGTCACGGCAGCAAGAACCACCGGCTGATGTGGAATCGCTTCGTCAGCCACGGGAAGGTAAACCTGGGCCGTTTCGAACAGATGGATATCCGGATTGGAGCGGGCCTGATTGATACGCTTGGCTTCCAGAAGGCTCGGGATCAAGCTTCGACGCGCACAATTGACGATCCCCAGTTGACGTTGGCTGGCTTTTTCCACAACTCCCGCCATCGGTTGGCTGCTGTGAACCGCGGGCTGATCCGTCCAGGGACTGATCGCATCGGACCACTTCTGCGGCACAAGGCTGGGCGTGAGGGCTTCGTTGAATCCGGCTGCCGTCAGCACGCGGCGAACTTTTTCAACCACCCGATCACTTTTTTGTTTGTAAGACGCGGCCATCGGAACCGCCGCGTTGTCAGGAACTTTGTCAAAGCCATACACGCGACCGACTTCTTCGACCAGGTCGATTTCCCGCGTCAGATCCTTCCGCCAACTCGGAGCCACCACCGTTACCGACTCGCCGGTTGACTGCTTCACTTCGTTGCCAAGGTCCTTGAGGATCTTGGCTGGCAAGTCGGCAGGGATCTCGATGCCAAGAACCCGCTTGAGTTGCGACAAACGCAAGGTCACCGTCGGTGGATCGACGGGCTTGTCCCCAACGTCGACAACTCCATCAAGCAAAACGCCGCCTGCGGTTTCGAGGATCAGTTCGCAACATCGGCGGCTTGCCCAATCAAGCTGCCATGAGTCGATGTCTCTTTCGAAGCGAAACGACGACGGACTGAACAGGCTCAGTTGTCGGGCTGTTTTGCGAACCGAAAGCAAATTGAAGTAAGCCGCTTCAACCAGAATCTCAGTCGTGCTGTCAGAGATCTCTGAATCAAGCCCTCCCATCACACCGCCAATCGCCACCGCTCCGCTGGGGTCGGCGACGACGCACATGTCGGCGTCCAGCTTGTAGGTCGAATGATCGATTGCTGCGAACTGTTCGCCGTCGTTGGCGTTGCGAACAATAATTTTGCCGTCCTGAATCTTTTCGCGATCAAAAGCATGCAGCGGCTGGCCGCATTCGAACATCACATAGTTGGTCACGTCCACAACATTGTTGATCGATTCGCACTTCAGAGCAGCAAGCCGGTTCTTCAACCAATCGGGACTGGGACCGACTTTGGCCCCATGAATCAATCGGGCCGTGTACCGGTAACAATGTGGCGAGTTGATTTCAACGCTGCAAAAATCAGCCGTCTTGCGATCGCAGACCGGTGGCTGCGGATCGGGAACGGAAAGCGGAAGCTCAAACAGCACCGCGACTTCGCGGGCGACGCCGATGTGGCCAAGGCAATCCGGGCGGTTGGAAGTCACCTCCAAATCGATGGCCTTGTCGCTTCCGACCTCGTCGGTGCCTTCGTGATTCAAACCCGACATCGTCAGCCGATCGACAAGTTCGTCGTGGCTCATGTTCAGGTCAACGTATTGGCTAAGCCATTCCCAGGAGACGATCATTTTTCTTGAGTGTTGAGTTGGGGGCGTTCAGTGTGAATCGGGTGGAACTAAAACTGGCGCAGGAATCTGACGTCGTTGGTAAACAGGTAGCGAATGTCTGTGATCTGGTGCCGGATCATGCAAAGCCGCTCAACTCCCAGTCCAAATGCAAACCCGGTTACCGCTTCGGGGTCATAGCCCACCGCAGAAAGCACGTTCGGATCCACGATGCCCGCGCCGCCAAATTCGACCCACTTGCCATCCCAGAAGTAGTCCGCTTCCACCGACGGTTCGGTAAAAGGAAAAAACGACGGGCGAATCCGAATCGGAACGTCCCCGCCAAGGTAACTCTGCGCGAACAGTTTCAGCACCGTCTTCAAATCTGCCAGCGTCACATTCTCATCCACCATCAGGCCTTCCATCTGATGAAACATCGGATAGTGCGACCAGTCGGGCGTGTCGGGACGATACACCCGCCCCAGCGAAAAGATCCGAACCGGTGGCTTTGTGGTTTCCATCACGCGAATCTGAACCGTGCTGGTTTGGCTTCGCAGCAGCAGCGGGTTGTCGTTGTGCAGTTCTTTGCCGATCGAATCCGCTTGGGCCTGGGCGGTGTGCAGATAAAAGTTATCCAGCGGATCACGCGCCGGATGCGACGTTGGAATGTTGAGCGCCTTGAAGTTGTGGTAGTCGTCTTCGATCTCCGGACCTTCGGCGTGGGTGAAGCCCAATCGCCCCATGATGTCCTTGAGTTCGTTGATCGTCTGCGTGATGGGGTGCAAGTTTCCGATTAGCGGTCGCTGGCCGGGCAGGGTCGGATCGAAATTCGGATCGTTCGAGGGTCCACTGGCTCCGCCGGCAAGGCGTTCTTTGGCCGATTCGAATGCTGCATTGATTGCGTTTTTGGTGGCGTTGAGCTCTTTGCCTGCTGCGGGTTTGTCCGCTTTGTCGATTGAGCCCAAGGATTTTTGAATGGCTTTCAGGCGTCCTTTTTTGGCGCCCAGAAATTCGATGCGGGCGGCGTCCAGATCATCGGTCGTTTGGGCACCATCAAACGCGGTGCTCGCTTCGGTCAGCATCTGTTTGAGGTCGTTGACAAACTGGTCCAAGGGCATGGTCGTGACAGACATGAGAGACTGGGATTCGGGCTAACAGAAATTGTATCGGAGCCAAACAAAAACGGGAAAGCCGACAGGGTCAGGCTTTCCCGTAGTATTTTTCAATGGTGGTTTGAGTTGTTATGCTGCCAACGCTTCCTTCGCGGCGTCGACAATCTTGTCAAAGCCATCGGGATCGCAAATCGCGATTTCAGAAAGGGACTTGCGATCAAGCTCGATACCGGACTTGATCACGCCATTCATGAATCGGCTGTAGCTGATGTCACGCATGCGACACGCGGCGCTGATGCGAGTGATCCACAGGCGACGGTAAGAACGTTTTTTGACTTTGCGGTCGCGAAACGCGAATTGACCAGAACGGATCAGCGTCTCTTTGGCACTGCGGGTCAGAGTACCGCGGCCACCGACGTAACCCTTGGTCTTTTTGAAGAGGCGGCGTTTTGCCTTGGTGCGTGCTGCACCTTTTCTTGTACGCATCGAATTTTCCTTTCGCCAGTGAGGCCTCGGTTGGTTTTCGCGACCGAAGTTAATGCCCCGACAGAGCTGTTGGTTGTTGAACGGGCAGTGCCCGGTAAATCAAGTTGTGGGCGGGCAGTGCCCAGTAAATCAAGTTGTCGGTGGGCAGCGCCCATCCGGTGAATTAGTAACTGTATTTTCCAAGAGCCTTTTTCACGGACTCTTCCATGCACTCATCCAAACAACGTGTGCCCCGCAGGTTACGTTTACGCTTTTGGGAAACGCGAACGTTGCGGTGACTGGTGCCCGACGCGCGGTGCTTGACCTTGCCCGTGGCGGTGATTCGGAATCGCTTTTTGGTGCCCTTGTGGGTCTTCATTTTGGACATGATTGTCAGCTTTCAGATGGCTGGATTCAGCGAGTCGCAGATTCTAGGGCGAGCGCCACAGAGAATAAAGGGCTTTTTCGGGAATGTAGCGGTGAAATTCCACGGCTTTTTCCACAAATCGGCTGATTAGGTCGATGTTTCAGGCCCCGGACCGCCCAAGCTTCCTGTTCGCAGGAGATTGTTGACCAAAAGACGGCTCGCCGGCAAGCCAGTTGTTCGGATTGCCCGCCGTCCCACGGATACGCTTAAAAGAGCATCATACATTTCCAAAATCCAGAAAACTCGAGAAAGGAAAGGAAAGGAAAGGGAATTAAGGAAAGGACA
Source organism: uncultured Pirellulaceae bacterium (assembly GCA_937928555.1). Lineage (GTDB taxonomy): Bacteria > Planctomycetota > Planctomycetia > Pirellulales > Pirellulaceae > Mariniblastus. Next base: position 5,648 of record CALFWR010000048.1, on the reverse strand, counting down.
AGGAAGGCGGCTCGATAAGTCGCCAGCGGATGCAACTACTCGATCTCGCCTTTGAGTTCCCGATTTTCCTCACGAAGCTGCTCGACCTCTGACCGCAAAGCCTCGACGCGCTCGCGAAGTTTCTTCAAACGCGTATTTTTACCAAGCAGCCGTGCCTTCTCTGCCTGGAGCCGCTCGATTTCTTCGGCCAGCTCCCGTTCTTCCGGGTTGCGTGGATCAAATTCAACCTTGCTTTTCGCAATATCGGCTTTTGATTTGACTTTTGCTTTTGATTTGACTTTCATTTTGGCCGCCACTCGCTGCCCGGATTTTGGTTCAGCTTTGAGGTCTTGATGCAGCCGCTCGAACTGGCCTTCGACCATCCGTTCGACTTTCTCTGCAAGGTCTCCCATGTCGATGGCTTCAAGTTGCTCTTCGATGCCTTGCCCAAAATCTTCGGCCATTTCGGTAAGGTGTTCGCCAAGCCCTTCGACGCTTTCCCATGGGGCCTCTTCAAGTTGCTCAAGGCAATCGCGAACGACTTCCTCGACCGTGTCTCCGATCGGCGGCATATCGCCGGCTTCTTCGATTGCGATACGAATCAGTTTCGAGATCGATTTGGCGTCAAGCGAATCACCTTCTTCATCAATTTTGTCGACGAACGATTCGACTTCTTTCTCAAAACGCTCAGCCCACTTGTTCCACTCTTTTTCCTGCCGGGCTCCCCAACGTTCCATGCGGCTTTCGAAACGCTCGGCCCACTTCTCCCATTGCTCGCCGTACTTTTCGCCCCACTGCTCGATCGAATTGGCTTGCTCTTGGATAAATTTGCCATAAATCTTTTCGACGCCGCCGAGGTGCTGCTCGATCGCACCGGCAGCCTCTTCGACTTCCGAGAAAACGCCTTCGAGATGTGCCTCCCATCTGTCGATTTGAGCGTGAGCAGGATTCGCCAGCGGAACCACAACCCATCCAACAACGCAACACGCGACAAGCAAAAACCTGTGAGACAAAAACATTGAAAGCTCCTGTGCAGAATCCTGACCGGCCAAGGGTCCAGAAAGGGATCGGACCCGTTGCTGTTGAGACTCTGCGGGAGCGATCGATGTTTCGACGAATTCGGGTTTCAGTCAATTATCCGGCAAAAATTACTTGAAGCTTGACCAACAGCGGCTCAATTCTGCCGCGAAGCTGGTTCAACACCGCGCGATCTTTTGGTTTGCACTTTCCAATCATCGGCCGCAAGCTTGTCCAATGCTGCATGATGTTGGCAACGTCTGCCGCGGCATGCGCGTCGTATCGCCGATCCCCGATCACGTGCTCGTGCATCTGGTGAACACCTACAAGCATCGAATTTGCGGCACCGCAAATCTGATTGTGAAACGCCGGCTCGTAACCGCGACCGGTGCGTGTTTCGGCCACACTGTGAAACTGGAAAACCAACTGCTCAAGGTCACCGCAAATTTCAGTCATCGTCGCGCGATTGATAAATGGGCCATCTCCAAAGACACCCTGCAGCACCACCATGCCCGAATCGACCTCGCCGCAAGCCTGATCAATGCGAGGAGCTTTGTAGGCGATCAGCAGGTCATTCAACTGGCTCCACTGATTCGAAAGCTGCTGAAAGTCCCAGATCAATTCTTCAACAGCGACATCGTTCTTGATCTTCGCATAAAGCACGCGGCACTTGTCACGAAAGTCCCGCGAACAGGCGATCAAAACGCCGGGCTTGCCCGCACGAAGCATCTGATCCAGATTCACGCCTTGGAATGCGAACGCTGCATCTTTCTGTATCGCTTCAAGGGTTATGCACAGGTACTCACGATCAAGCTCCGCCTGGATCCAGAGTAGATCGGCGATATGAGCACCGGTCGTTTCGATCGAATGAACGCTACGGTGAATGCGGCCACTGGAACCCGACGCGAGCTGGTACTTCAGCTTTCTCCAGTCCTGAACACAGCTGTTGTAAACATCACAAACCTGTTCGTACGTTCCGCGATTGCACAACGCGATCGATTCGTTCAGCCGCGAATAAAGCCGCTGACAACCGACCAAGGCCTGCTGATAGTTGGGGTCGCTGCGGATGTCGTAGCGAATGTCCTGCATCAGGTGCTGCAGGCTGGTGGACATCGCGGTACACTGCCGCGCCAATTCGCGACGGTTGAACTGCGGCTGGACATCGAACAGCCCACCAAGCTGATCGTTGAACCCACACATTCGCTCGCAACTCTGAATACAATCCGCCGGAAGCCCACGAACTCGCGAGAACTGGTGATTGAGAACCCGCCATCGTTGATCGAGCCCACAAAAGGAATCCGTCAGCGGTTTCAGCTCGTGAACCCGCAGCGAGTGCGAACGTAATGCCTTGATCTGTGCGTGGGTCGCCATCGCGTCGGCAAGGATCGGGCGAACCGCAGGGAGTCTTCGTTCATGCCGGCGCAGGTGATTCACAAATTGCGTTGATTCGACTTCCCATTTGCCCAACGCAGCCCGAGCCGAAGCCATGTTTGGGCCAAGAGGCTCGGTGGGGCGAAAGTCCTGGCCCGGCCACGCGGGTCGCAGATTGGGCTGCCCGGGGCGTGGAGCCTGAGGGTTTCGGTCCACCTGGGATTCCACCAGTTTTTCCAAAAGACCGCTGATGAACACGCGGCGAGCCTGTCGCTGCTGGTCGGTGACTTGAGCCTGCACAAGGCTCTGGGTAGAAAACGCAATCGTGAGCGCGATCGCAAGCGGGAAGGCAAACTTGATTTTCATGGTACCATCAACTGAGGAAGCAAAACCTGGCGGCGGTATTATTGACCACTGGCCTCGCCGGTTCAAACGCTTCCCGGATTTGACTCCCTAAAGTAATCGCGATTCGCGGGGATTTCATCGCAGTGAGACAGATTTATCTTGACTACAACGCCACCACTCCGGTCGATCCGGAAGTGACCAAGGCGATTGTGCCGTTTTTGGAACAGCATTACGGAAACCCGTCCAGCAACCACAGCCTTGGACGCGCCGCCCACGAAGCCATCGAAGACGCCCGGGCCAAAGTCGCCGGACTGGTTGGCGCTTCCAAATCCGAAATTGTCTTTACCGGGGGCGGAACCGAAGCCAGCAACATGGCGATCAAGGGAATCATGATTGGTCCCCACAGCGCCAAAGGCCACATGGTCACTTCGGCGATCGAACATCCCGCCACGCTTCAACCGGCGAACTACTGCGAGACATTTGGCTGTGACGTGACCGTCGTTGGCTGCAACGAACAGGGGGTCGTTGAACCCCAATCGATCGCCGATGCGATACGGCCCGACACAAAGCTGGTCAGCATCATGCACGCCAACAATGAAATCGGAACAATTCAGCCGATCCGCGAAATCGCCAACATCTGTCACGACCGAGCCGTCATTCTGCACACCGACGCGGCCCAGTCGATCGGCAAAATTCCTGCCAACGTCGATCAGCTTGACGTCGACCTGATGACGATCGCGGGACACAAATTCTACGCCCCCAAAGGCGTCGGTGCGCTCTTCATTCGCGACGGACTTGGCCTTGAGTCACTGCTACATGGTGCGGGCCACGAAAACGGACTGCGCGCCGGGACAGAGAACACGCCTTACATCGTCGGGCTTGGCAAAGCGGCCGTCATTGCTGCGGAACGATTGGACGAATTCCGTGAGGAAATCGAATTGCTCCGCGAACATTTTTGGAAACTGATATCGCAGAACATCCCCAACGCTTTCGTACATGGCTGCGACGTCGATCGCTTGCCCAACACGATCAGCATCGCCTTCCCCGGCGTTTTCGGCCATGAACTTCTTCAGCGCGTCCCCGAAGTCTGCGCTTCGTTGGGCTCCGCTTGCCACAGCTCGGGAGACCACAGGTCCGGGACGCTCGGCGCGATGGGCGTGGTCCCGGGCACCATGATGGGGACAATACGCTTTAGCCTTGGCCGTAGCACCAGCAAAGAAGGCATCGAACGCGCCGCGATGCTGATGGTCGACGCGTGGGAGAACCTCGCGTTCTAATCCGGCTGATTTCCCGCTGAATCGCGAAAGAATTTGCGCGGCGCCAACGTGGCAATGCTGCCTGTCAGGATATTGTCATGGACTTTCACTGGTTCGCCTTCAATGACGAAAGTTACGAGAACGACGAACTGGACCAGGCAAGATGCTTCGAGAGCAAAGAGAGGTTCTTGGCGTCGATTGACCCGGTGAAGCTCGGAGTGACTTTTGACAAAATTGAAGACGAAGCCAAAGCCAAGCCCAAACCCAAAGCCAAACCCAAAGCCAAAGCCAAAGCCAAAGCCAAACTCTCATCCAAACCCGAGCCTGACAATCGCGAACAAAAGTGACGCCCTGCAATCACTCAACCTCGGGACGCACCTGCTGAACGACTTCGAATAGATCCTTGATTCGATTCTGCTTGATGCGAAACGCCGAGCCGTGATTCCGGGCACTGCCGTTGTCTTTCAGGTGCATCCGCAGTTCCAGCATCACTTCGCCGCGCCGTAGCAGTGAAATAAATTTCTCCACCGATGGCTGCTGACACCAGAGCACCCCGTAGTAGTGAAATTGCTCGTTCTTGCCGCGGCCTGTGGCGTGAGCCGAAACGAACACTGTTTCGGAAAGCTTTTCCAACAATCGGCCGCCCAACGTTTCCCTGGACCAACTGCCAACCCTCTGGCCGCGAAAACAAAGCCAAACGCTGGCATCGTCGGGCTGGACCTCGAATCGAAACCCGTGCGAGTTCTCCTGCACCTTTACCGTCGAATAAAGTGCCACCCGTCCGTTGTCATCGGTGTAGCCATATTTTTTCAAACGCTCGGCAGCGGACAGACCGTCGCACCACTTGGGCTCCTTGAGGAACAGATTCATCTTCTCGCCCGTCGCGGCGATGTCTTCGTCGCGGAAGGCCTTCAGTTCCATCCCCATGAAATCGCCCTTTGGCGAATTGTTCTCTTGGATCTCCAGCAACGTTTCAAGTGTGTAACCGACGCCCGTCGAACCACTGCGAAGCGTTTTCAGGAACCCACGGGATTCCAAGCGATCGAACTTTTCCAGGAACGCAGTCAGCGCCGGACTGAATTCGGGTTTGGGTGTGATTTCCTTTTCAGTGACAGCGTCATCAGCCGGCGGCAGGACAACGACTTCTTCGGGCTGCCGACACCCGAGCAGACAAGGCCACGCGATTCCAGCGATCAGGATCAGAGAGAACAGTGTGTTTGCAAAGTATCGAAATTGCATCGTGAGGCGAATTAGAATTAAGAACCTGGTTCACCCCGCATGATAGTTTCGATGACTCATCGACCGAAGCCCGGGCCTTGCTCTCAATCTCTGCTCAATCGAAAAATGGAGCTCACCGATATTTGTTTTGGCTGTAAGTCTCAGCTTGTCTGGGTTACTCAATCGGCACCTTCATTTCGTTTTAGGAGCTTAATCGTCTCTCCGCTCTTGTGTTCCTGCCGGTTGAAGAATCAAATCAGTCACCCGTTTGAGCAGATGGCGAAACGTTTCCTCACGGTATCCGACGATAAATGCCAGTACTTCAAAAATTGTCACTTTCATTACGTTGGGAGCGTTGTCTGGTGGAGGTGGAGTGGAACCGGCCAAGGCCACGATCACGCTAAGAATAAGAAATGACATGATGCCAAGGACTGCACCGATCAGTGGTCGTCCAAGATGCCA
>CALFWR010000047.1 GCA_937928555.1 uncultured Pirellulaceae bacterium | reverse complement strand
TTAAAGGACGGATTATTCACGAGGCGTGGGCGTCAGAATCAGTTGAGACAGTGATCCGCGTCTCTGATGCGATGAAACGATCGCTGTGGTTTTCATCTATCGGATGATTCGCGATTCTTGTTGAAGTTCAGCTTTTCCCTTGCTCCCGTTGGTCAGACGTAGAATCAACGCCCGTCGTCGTGAATAATCCGGGTTAAAGAACGGAACTGGACACTAGCAGCCTAGGGTTACGTCTTCTATTCCACTGGCATTCACAAACAGATTATCGCCGTTGATGATGTCAAAACAGTCATCGGCCAAGTTCCCGATCTGTACATCGATCGCGTTAAAGCTCGCACCTGTTTGAACCGTGGTTTCAGAATCACCCGCTGTGCGAATGTTGCCAGTGGAAGTGAGTGTCAGAAATCCATCTGATCGACTGTCGCCGGTCAGGAAAAACGAGGTCTCTGACGCAAGGTTGACGTTGCCGCTGGAACTGAATGTCAGCGAGGAAAATGCCAAACGATCCGTGTCGTCGACGCCGTCGGTACCGGTACCAAGATTGATAAACGAGCCGGTCACATCAAAATTACGCGCGACGTCGATCTGGGCGGTCATGCTGTCGGTGATCGTCCCGTTGCCCTGATTCGCTACGAGTGTCGCCGAATTGGCCCGATTGATTCCGGTCAGGAAAATGTTGCCATCTTCTTCCAGGGAAACATTTCCAGTTCCATCGGTTTGAAGTGTTACCGAAGAAGACTCAAACGTGGCATCGAAAGCCGTTCCATCGGCAAGCGTACCGCTGTCGCCAATCACGATGCCGCCATTGTTGGCCGTTGTGAACCGGGCGTTACCATCGACCACAAGTTGCGAGCTTGGCCCGTCTGTAATAGTGCCACCGGAATTCAGGCGAAGCGTTGTCACATTGCTGCGACCGCCAATCGCTGTCGAACTGTCTTCGGTGATTTCGACAAGCCCAACTGCGTCCGAAGCGGTGTTAAGTGTGAGCGATCCGCTATTGAACTGGTCGCCGGCGGTGTCACCCAATTCGATATTGTCAGCAAAGAACGAAGCCGTCGAGCGGATGTTCGTGCGAGCACCATCGGCGTCGGTGATGTCACCATTGGCGTTAACGATCGCGCTACCGGCTGAACTGTTACCGGCAATATTCAGGTCGCTGTTCTCGGAAATTCTGAACAGGCCGCTTGTGGTGAACTGGACCGATCCGGCATTAAAACGGTCGTCCCGGGCGTCGCCAAGATTGACACTGGCGGCATCAAAGTTTGCCAGCCGTGTGACCGTCACGCGAGCGTTGTCGGCATCGGTGATCGCGCCGGTAGACGTCAGGGAAAGACGATCGGCAAAGTTCTTTTCTTCGATGACATGAGTGTCCGAATCTTCGGTGACGAAGAAGTCGCCAGTCGCAAAGAAGAACAATGTCCCGGTATTGAACTGATCATTGGCCGTATCGCCAAGGATCACATTTGCGTTGGACTGAATTCCGGTGTGGCTGGTTACGTTGATCGTGGCGTCGTTGGCGTCTTCAACATTGCCAAAGGAAAACAGGTCCAGGGTACGCGAGAAGTTCTCTCCGACAAGCAGTGTGTCCGAGTTTTCAAAGATATTAACGTGCCCATTGGACTGAAACTGGATGCTGCCGGCGTTGAAGGTATCAGCGCCGTGTTCACCAATACGAATCCGGTTGGCACCGAACAGTTGAGCCAAACCGTCAACGTTGACATTGGTTTGGCGTCCGTCAAAGATGCCACCATCGGATCTGACAGTCAACGAGCCAATGTCGCTGTTGACGAAAATCGTGTTGGAGTCTTCCTGAAATTCGACGTGGCCGGTAACGTCAAAGGCCGAACGTCGGAAGTTCGTGGTGTCGCTGGCGTTGTCACCAAGCAACACGCTTGAAGCGGTAAACCGGGCATCGCCATTGACGTTGATGTTGGCACCGGGTGTATCAGTGACCGAGCCGCCGGCCGTGACGACCAAATCAAGGAACGTATCGACTTGCGAGAACGCGATTTGGTTGAAATCCGTAATCACTGCGGCGTCGCGACCGGTCGCTGTCAGGCTGACCACATTGAAATCATTACCGGTGTTATTGAGACCAATGGCGTTGTCGCCGGCGTTGATCGTGGTGGTGCCGTCGACGCGAATACGCCCGGCATTGGAATCACCAATTCGGCCATCACTGCCCGAAAGCGTCGCGTCAAAGTTCCCGCTAAAGTCATACTGTCCGTTAACGGAAATCTGGTTAACATCGCTAATCGACGCTGAAATGAGTTCACGGTTGCCAACAAAGTCGCCGTTGAACGCGACCTGTTGACCGCTGCGATTGGCGTTACCGTTGATGACGATTCGCTCAAGATTCTGAGCTGCGATTGACTGTGTACCGGCAGCCGATGAGTTCAAATCTTCGTTGCCATTGATGATCACGTTTCCGTTACCAGCGATGTCGACGACGACAATGTCGTTGTTGTCGTTGAGCGTCACATTCAAGACACCCGATGTGGGGTTGATCGATGTGACGGCGGTCAACATCTTTCGGTCTTCGAGTGAGCCGTAGCTGTTTTTGTTTTGGCGACGGCGTTGCGGGATATTTTTCTTGACACTCATTGGAAAGTCCTTTTGTTCGATGCTTCTAATTCATCGTTGTTCTGGGCGGGTGAGCTACTTCGTGTGGGTCGGTGTCAAACTCGGCAGTGCTAGCTGGTCGGTTTTGCGTGTTACGAAGAAGTCAGCGGTCTCATCGGTAAAAACACTTGCTCTGAATGAACCAAATCCCTAAAGTCCCGCCTCTTTTTCAACCTGATCGTTTTCTCCCCACCTTTTCACTTGGACATCGTTTGCATGCAGTTCGATTTCCGACGAGGCGGAAAAAAGTGCTCCCAATGTGAGACCGCGTTCTCGCCTGGACAGGCGTTCGTTTCTGCCCTGATCGAGCAGGACGATGGACGGACTGTCCGGTTAGATTTTTGCTGTGACCACTGGCGGGAAAGCGAGCAGGAGTGCATTGGTTTTTGGAACCAGACGATGCCCGACCTGACGACGGGAAAAGTTTATTGGGCACCACGTGATGTTTTGCTTTCGTACTTCGAGCATCTCATTGACAGCGACCAGAAAGAAATTGCCTACGTGATGAGCCTTGTTCTGTTACGAAAAAAAATGCTCACTGCAAAAACCCGGTTCGATGATGAATCGGGAACCGGCCAAATTGTTGTTGATCGAAGCACTTCGCGATCCTGGGAGGTGCCTGACGTGGATGTGGCTCCTGATCGAATCGCGCGGATTCAGGATGAGCTTTCCCAGAACCTGTTCTCCAATCAGCTGGCGGAAGATTGAACCATGAACTGTCGAAAATCCCCACGATCTTTTGCGGTGCAGTCCGGTTTTTGTCTGCTGCTGTGGTTGCTTGTTTGTGGCGGCCAAAGCGAAGGCCAACTTTTCAAGGGACTGGGTGCGAAACTGTTTCCCAAACAGGAACCGCCGATTCCGGTCGTCTTCCGCTCGACACCCGGACGGGACGACATTCTCAGGCTGCTGCAACAGCGGAAAACAGCTTTTCGACAACTCTCAAGCGACCTTCGTATCTCACTCGATGGTGTTCCAAAACTGCGAGGGTCATTTCAGTTGGAATTGCCAAAACGGTTGCGTGTCAAAGCCGGCGTGATGGGCGTGGATCAGTTCGGCGTCGATGTTGGAAGTAACGATGACATTTTCTGGGTGTGGACCAAAGTCAATTTGCCCAATCAAAAGCCCGCTGTTTTCTACGCATCGCACGAGGACTTCAAAAGTCGTAACAGCCAAATCCGTAGCACGATTCCTCTGGAACCCGTTTGGTTGGTGGAAAGCCTTGGGCTGATCGACTTTGAACCCAACGACCAGCACAGTGGCCCGGTGCCAACGGCCGAGGGTTTTCTCTCGTTCGCGACGGTCCGCAACACTGCCAACGGCAAGACGACGCGTATCACGACGCTTCATCCGACACAGGGTTTGATCTTGCAGCAAGCCCTCTACGATTCGGGTGGTAGTTTGATCGCCTACACCGATTCAAAGAATTACCGCTGGGACAGTCAGCGGCAAATTGCGCTTCCCAAAAACGTGGACATGTATCTTTATCAGGGCGGACAACGGGCAAAAATGGCGATCGAATTCGGCGACTTTGATTTTGATTCGCTCTTTGGCGATCCCGATCAGATGTGGTCGATTCAACCTCCGGCCAATGTTCCAACAATTGATTTATCGAAAGTCCAATCGCCGAATTAGTGCCCTTTCTGTATGGCAGGCCTCTGGATGTTGTGAAAAATCGTATCGGTGAGGCTGCGGTTTACTTTGTCTGCTTTTCGGTTTTCCAGCGTTGAATGACTTCGGCCGTGGCCGCGGGTTCGATTCGAATAAAGTGATCCCGAACCTGATTGAAGGCGTCTGCATCGTCGCTGTCGAAGGTGATCGACTTGTTCATCTTTTTGGGCATGTGGCAATCGATACAGTTCGTTGCAATCTTCTGTCCCAGAGTTGAGAACTGCCCGCAGGCCTCGGGTTGATGACATTTTTGGCAGCGATTGGAAAAGATATCCGGTCGGTCGCGTTCATTGCGGTGGGGATTATGGCACGTCGCGCAACTCATCGTATCGGAACTCTGATAACACTTGCTTTTTCGCAAACGTGGAAACTGGTTGGCGGTGTGAACTCCGCCGGCTTTCTCGCCATTGGTTGTGAACTTGCGGTACTTCGAAAGGTCTTCGCCGGGCCGAAAGCTGTATGCCGGTTGGAGCAGTTTGCTGCTGCCTGAATGACACTGCGAGCAGACGTCGTTCATTCTCTCGCGCGGCAGCAGGCCCGGATGCACAATGTGCTTTGATGCGGCGTCGGGGTTGGCGCGATGGAATTCGACGTGCTTCTGACCGGGGCCGTGGCATCGCTCACAGGTCACACCAAGAATCATTGTGTGCCGGTCAGCGAGGTTTAACTTGCGGCGGGCAAAATCCATTTTGGTTGAGTGGCAGGCCATGCAATCATCCCGGACCGGGCGGGCAAAGTTGGCAAGCCCGTCGGTGTAGCCCGGACTGTTGACCCAGCCAACTCCCTTGAGCCATGAAATGGGTAGCTGATAGAGTCGATCCTTTTGCCAGAACAGGTAGCTTTGGCCGTTCTTTCCCGAACCCGTTACGATATCAACGTGCTGTTGATGATTCCAGGTTTTTCCGTCACGGTCCAAAAGGACTGATTGGTAATAGTCCCCGTCTTTTTCGCTGACCTCGTATCGAAGTGGATTGACGCGTGTCTGAATCAGTTCGCTACTGTCTGAAAGAGAGCCTTTCATTGTCCGATCGTTGGGCAACGCGGATGTTCGATAGTGGGCTGTTTCGATGAACGTCGAGTAGTTTTCTTCGTGGCACTCTTTGCAAACATCGGGCCCAACAAAACCGACCTCGCGTTGAAATTCGGGTTCCTTTCCAAATTCGCCAACATCGAGTTCCCTTGGCAAGATGACTTTACCCTGTCCGGCGGGCGTGGTGGCGAGTTTGTAGTGGGCACCGGTCACGTAGTAGGCTTCCGGTTCGATGTAACGAACCACGTCTTCGAGTTCGGTGATCGAATTCCCGCTGCGCGAGACAAAGAAAAACGCGACGGCCGCGATGATGGCGACCGCCAACAGTGTCAATAATAGTGGTCGCTGCTTTAGCATCATGAGTTTGCATACCTTTTCCGGTTTTCCCCATGGTAACATAAGCCAATCTCGTCTGACGTATTTGGTGGACCACAGTGAGAGTTCGTGAACAACTAAGTATCCGACGACTTCTGCTGGCGGTAGTGGTGGCGGCCCTGATGATCAAACTTGCCGAGGCGTCCGGTTTGATCAGCGGTTTTCGAACCCTTTTTAGTATCGCCGAACAAGGCACCATAGACTGGGTATCGGTAACCGGTGGCATTGTCTTTGCCGTTTTCATCTGGTTGAACTACACGTTCTGGCTGGCCATTGTCTTGCCCCGATCAATCGAGAGGTACCTCGCGTCGCGAAAACTGAGAAGCGAACGTCGTCTGGCGATGCTGAAATCGCTTGAAGAATTTGACAACCTGCGAAAGCAATCTGAATCTCGCGACTGAATCAATTCAGTCTGTCGCCAATCGGGACGCCGAAGTGGACTGCTCGCACCAGTCTTTCAATTCTTCGATGTCCTTTTTTACGAACTTGCCAATCATCCCGATCATCAGCGGAGTCACTATTTTTGCGAGCAACTTATGGGGCTTGGCATCCATCTCAAGATCCAACCGCGTTCCTGTTTGCGATGGTGAAACGCGAAAGACCGTATCCCAAACGGTGCCTCCTTCATCGGAGACAAACCGTATCCTTTCGTTTTCGACGCATTCGATGATTTCAAGAACCGCCGTTGCTTCTTTTTTTCCCATCACACGGGTCTCACGAAACTTCGTGCCCACGCCGCTTCTTTTGTCGCTCAAAAATTCGACTCGCGTGATCGCATTGCTACGATCAACGAATGACTCGACATCACTGATGGCTTTGAAGACATCATTAACCGGTGCAGCGATCTGGAGATGCGTGGACGATTTTGGCATGGTGACTAAACGTTCAGTTCACTGATATCCAAGGCGTGCTTTTCGATGAACTCGCGACGCGGTTCGACTTTGTCTCCCATCAGGATGCGGAACATGTCGTCGGCTTCGGCAGCGTTGGGCATTTTCACCTGGATCAAGGTACGGTTGTCGGGATCGAGCGTGGTTTCGCGAAGTTCTTCGGCATTCATTTCGCCCAACCCCTTAAATCGTGTGAGGTGGATGCCTTTTTCACCCTGTGCTCGGACGGCGGCAATGAGTCCGCGAAGGTCTTCAACGGCGGTTTGGTTTTCGCCTTTGAAGAGGATAAAGCGGGGGTCTTCAATTCCTGTTCGGTCCTTGGGCAGGAGAGCTTCGATGTTGAATCCGAATTTATCCAACTCACTCAGTCCCGCGTTGATGGTGCGGACTTCGTGGAACTCATTGATGCGCAGCGTATCGCCATCGGGTGCGTCCTCACGGTCGGCGTCGGTAAGTGCGCCATCGTTATCGGTTTCGACGGTGACTTCGGCTCCTGTTTTGGATTCCTGTTCCTTGATGAAGTCATCCAGTTTCTTGCGATCGGTAAACCATTTTTCTTCGGTACCAAAAAACGCGTGGAATACTGGCAGGCGACCATCGTTGTCCATACGATTGGCGTGAGCACGAAGGTTGATGCCGCGACGTTCAAGGGCAAGGATGGCGTCTTCCATACTCGCGAGGGTGACACACAGTGTCCGCATGTCGTCGCCATCTACGTTGATGCCTTCGCCTTCGAAGGAAGTATTCTCCAAACCGCGATCGAGAAGTTTTCGCTTCATCTCTTCATCGGTCTGAACGTAGTAGGTCTTCTTTCCCTGCTTGACGCGGTACAGCGGCGGACAGGCGACATAGATGTGACCCTGTTCGATCAGCTGATACATCTGACGGTAGAAGAAACACAACAGCAGCGTGCGAATGTGCGAACCGTCAACGTCGGCATCGGTCATGATGATGACTTTGTCGTAGCGACGTTTGGAAAGATCCTGCGTTTCACCGATTCCGCAACGAAGTGCGTTGATGATGCTTTGGACTTCTTCGTTGGCCAGGACTTTGTCTTCGCGAGCTTTGTAGGCGTTGATGATCTTACCACGGAGGGGAAGAATCGCCTGGAACTCTTTGAGCCGGCCACCTTCGGCGCTCCCGCCGGCGGAATCACCTTCCACCAGGTAGATTTCACATTTTTCGACATCATCACTGAGGCAATCGCGGAGCTTTCCGGGAAGGCCACTGCCACCAAGGACCGACTTGCGTCGGATCTTTTCCCGGGCCGCCCGGGCGGCTTCGCGTGCTTCGGCGGCCTGGATGCCTTTTTTGATGATGGTTTTAGCGGCCAACGGATTTTCTTCGAGATAAGTTTTGAGGAACTCACCAAACGACGAACTGATGATGCCATCGACTTCGCTGTTACCAAGTTTCGTTTTGGTTTGACCTTCGAACTGGGGCTCTGGGACTTTCACCGACAGAATCGCTGTGATGCCTTCGCGGAAATCTTCTCCGGAAACCGAAAGGTCTTTGGGGTACATTTTGTTACTTTTGCCGTACGAATTGAGCGTACGCGTCAAAGCCGAGCGAAAGCCCGAAACATGGGTTCCACCTTCGTGGGTGTTGATGTTGTTAGCGAAAGAGTGAACTTTTTCGGTGTGGTCGGTAGTGTACTGAAGGGCCAGTTCGTAACCGATCCCGTCGGCTTCGCCGTTGAGGTAAATGACTTCTTTGTGGATCGGATCGCTGGCCCGGTTCAGGTGCTCAACGTATTCGATGATCCCTCGCTCGTAGTGAAATTCGTCCGTTTGATCGATGCGGGCGTCTTTGAAGACGATGCGAACACCGCTGTTCAGGAACGCCAATTCCTGCAGACGTTTGAGCAGAATCGAGTGCTCAAATTTGGTCATTTCAAAGATTTGCGGATCGGGCTTAAATGTTGTTTTGGTGCCCTGTTTCGGTGATTTCCCGCTCTGCGTGACCGGACCGGTGGGGACGCCGCGCTCGTAGGCCTGCTGATGAATGTGGCCATCTCGGTAGACTTCGACTTCGGCCCATTCGGAAAGAAAGTTCACCACCGTGACGCCTACGCCGTGCAGACCGCCGGAGACTTTGTAGGGATTCTCTCCGTCTTCCACGTCGGCGCCTTTTTCGCCGAACTTGCCGCCAAACTTGAGCATCGTCATCACGCCTTCGAGGGCGGTGACTTCGCGGTCTTCCTGTTCGGAAAGCTGGTCGTGGCGACCGACCGGGATGCCGCGTCCATCGTCAGTGACCGTTACCGATCCATCGGTGTTGATCGTGACGGTCACCTTTTTCGCAAAACCTGCCATCGCTTCGTCAATCGAATTGTCGACGACTTCGTAGACGAGGTGATGCAAACCGCGACTGAATGTGTCGCCAATGTACATCCCCGGCCGTTTTCGAACGTGCTGCAGGTCGGTCAAACGTTTGAGTTTGTCCTGATCGTAGTCACCTTTTTTCTTGCTCATATCTGTGCAACGTTCCCAATCGAAAATCGTAGGTCTTTAATTTTGGCTTCTGGCAACTGTTGTTGCAGAGCCGATAGCAACTGACGCTTTTGGAAGCCCAGTTGTTGTATCGATGCCGAATTGGCAACGATGATTTCCAGAACGCCACGTCTAATCGTGCCGGCTCTGGTTGTTTTGGTAAATCTCGGCCCGACAGCGATCTGCCAGGCTTCGTCGAGGTTGTCTTTTGATTTGGTTTGGCTGTATCCCTTGCGGGCCATCAACTGCGAAAGCACATCTGCTACCCGACGTGGTCGGCGACGAAAATACTGTCGACCTTTGACGTCGTACTGGACATTTTCAAAGTCCTTTTCAGCCCATGAGTTTTCGCCGTCGGGGTTTACCATGTGCTTTTACTTTCGATCCCGCGACAATGGCATGATGACGTATCCGTAGTTGTCGTCGGTGACACAGTAGGCAGCTTGGTCTCCGCTTTGGATATCGAAAGTGAAAGTTTTGTCGGCCTGCAGCACTTTCAGAAAATCCGCGACGTATCGATGGTCCAGCGTGATTGTCAGCTCTTCTTCGTCAAAAGGCACCGGAATCTCGACGCGAGACTGCCCGACTTCGGCAGTGCTGTTGCTAAGCACCAATGAACCATCGCCAAACGTGAAATCAATGCCACGACTTTCGTCGCTGGACACGATCGCTGCCTGGCGGAGCGCCGAATACATCGGGCCGACGGGTATTTCGATTTTGTTGGTTTCGTCACGGGTTGGAAGCACGTCCTGCCATGGCGGAAAACGGCCTTCGACCAATCGGGAGTAGAACACCCCGTGCTCGTCCCGCATCAACAATTCGTTGGCTTGTGGCAGCAAGTGAACCACTGCCTCGCCGTCGGGCAGGATTCTTTCCATCAACTGCATCGAACGGGCCGGCACGATTGTCGTTGTTCCGGCTTCTGCCGGCTTGCCAATCTGTTTGATCGCTCCTGCCATTTTTGCTAGGCGTCGACCGTCTGTTCCAACCGCTGTGATGATATCGTTGTCGATTTCGAGCAGCACACCGCCCAAAGCATAACGGCTGCTTTCAGCGTCGGTTGCGAACAGTGTTCGCTTGATGAGTTCCTTGAGCACACCGGCGGTGACTTCAAAGTAATCCGTTGAATCAAAGTCCGCCACTTCCGGGAACTCGTCCGGATTCTGAGCCTGAAGTTCGAATCGGCTGCCCTGCCCTTTGACGATCGTCTTTTCCCCGTCGGCTTCGATTTGGAGAAACTCGTCGCTGGACTCGCGCAGGATCAGGCTTAGTCGCTGAACGGGGATCACCGCCGCACCCGCTGTGCTCACTTCGACATCCGGTACCTGCAGGCGAACACCCACTTCCATGTCGGTGGCCGAAAGGACTCCGCCGTCTTTGTCGACTGCGAGTTTTACGTTTTGCAGGATGGTCTTGGGGCTCCGAACCGGAGCAACAGCAGAAGCGATCTGGAACGTTTTCAGAAAGCTGTCTCGCTTGATCTTGATCTTCACGATGTGTACCTGTCTGGGTCAATCAAACGAAGCGTGTTGAGAGTTCTCTACACGATCGTTTTCAAATATGAAATCTTCTTTTAAGTAGTAGTTAATAAAGCGGCGACCAAAATTGTTCAAAACTTGGCCAGAGCAGTCGTAGTTACCGGAAGCCACGTGGGTTACGTTGATTTAACGACAGTGGAAAAGCCGTAAGTGAAAAGTTGATGATCGGTAGCCGGGTCATTTGAAATTTTGTCAAAGGTTTGCTTTGGGTGTGGGGAACGTTCACAACCGGGGAAACAACCAAAGTTGCGAACAGGGTGTGAACCGTTTTTCCATGTCGGTTCAATTGATCAAAGTCATCTGGCCGGCAAAGGCTTCGTTGAGCTTTTGTTTGAGATGGATGATTTGTTTGACGAAGTTGGCTTCTTTGGAACCGGAGGAAAAAGTTTGTGGGTCAGCCATCATGGAGTCGAACTTTTGAAAAGAGTGCATGACGGTGGTGTGGTCGCGGCCACCGTAGCGCGAGCCGATCTTTTTGAAACTGGTCCCGACCATCGATCTCTCCAGCCAAATCGCGATACCACGGGCGGCGACGGCGGTCTGTTTGCGAGATTTGCTTTTAAGTGTCGCAGCGTCCAACTGAAAATCAGCCGCAACGATGTTCATGATTTGTCTGGCCATCGATTCAATTGAATCGGAATTCTGTTGAAAGATCACCGCCAGAGTCGAAACGTCGACAGGTTCATCGTCGCTGATCAGGTTTCGGGATTTGAGTTCAGTTTTTAGTTGAACGAAAAAGTGATTCAGTTTTGGAAATGTCACCGGTAGTTTGTCGGTGACCCAATCAATTGCTGCCGGTGTCAAAGGAATGCACCACGAACGAGAAAGATGTTCAAGGATGGCCTTGCGAGCAACCGCACCCGGTGGGTAAACCGGAAGCACAACGCCACTGCCCAATCTGGACGTCAAAGGTCCAAGTATCCCGGAAGTCGGCGACCACGGAGAGTTCTTCATCGTGGCAATAACGGGTTTATTCTGGTTGAGCATCTGGTCGATCAGAAAAATCAACTCGCGCTGGGCGGCGTATTTTTCCGATAGTTGGTCCAAGTCGTCGATCAGGATGCCTTGAGAGCCAATAATTCGTAGTCGGAACTCGGCAAGGTTTTGACGTTCGTTGGCGGCGAGACAAAACCGGTAAAAGTCTCCGCCGGTAAAGTACATCACGTGGCTGTGATGCGTTGCTAGTGTGGTCGGAGTTTGTTGCACCAGTCGAGACGCCAACATCGAAGCCAGGGTCGATTTGCCGGTACCCGATTCACCATGAAACACGACAGGAACAGGCTCGTTGATTTCGGAGTTGATCAGCGTCTGAACAAATTGGTCTTCGTTGGGACCGGCCAAGCAACGGAGCAACGGGTTGGCGGAGTCAGCAAAAAATGCGCTGCGATGGATGTCGAAAAAGTCACTCGATTTTTCGTCGGGGCCCCAGGGTTTGAGCTTTTCCCATCGCCGCGGATCGAGCGCAATCTCGAACCCGTCATTGCTGAGCAACGACGAGCAAAAGTTGGCATCATTGAAGCCATCGACAGAGGTCGTGACGGGCATGGGCGACCGGCAAACGAAGTGGAAAAAGTGTTCTCAAAGTTAGCCCAAATTGTAGCGTTTTTCAGCCAGAATTACGAGTCGCCAAGGCCCACCCAGCCCCGATAATTTTCGGGTAAAACGAAGATTTTTGGCTACGAAAAATTTGCCAGTTATTTGGGTCCAATATGAGCACTTTAATCGCGAGATTCTGACATCAAGGTAACAGGTTTTCCACAATTCGGTTAATGCGGATGACGGCTTGGTCGATTTCGGCGTCAGTCGTGGTCGGACCAAGGCTCAGTCGGATCGATCCCCGAACGATGTCGTCGCTGAGTTTCATCGCCATCAGGACCGGAGAGGGCTCGCTGGAGCCACTGGCGCATGCCGAACCGGTAGAAACCGCAAGGTCGTTCATGTCCGCAGCGAGCAAGAAGGCTTGGCGGTCGATACCGGGAAACGACAAATTGCTTGTGTGGGGCAGACGGGCCGCTTGCTGACCATTGATAACCATGTTCGGTTGAAGATCGAAAAGTTCCTTTTCCAGACGGTCACGTCGTTGGCTCATTCTTGCCGCCCGATCGTTGTCTTCGTTGGCGATTCGCAAGGCGTGTTCCATGCCGGCGACCAGAGCCACGTCTTCGGTGCCCGGTCGCATCGCCATCTGCTGAAAGCCGCCAAAGAGTATCGGTTCAACAGTCAACCCATGCCGCAACAGCAAACCACCGACCCCGCGCGGCCCTTGAAGTTTGTGGGCTGTAAAGGACATCGCGTCGACCCCCAACTGGCCAAAGTCAATCGGAAGCTTGCCAACCCACTGGACCGCGTCGGTGTGCAGGAGAACATCAGTGTTCTTGCACAGGTCAGCAATTTCTCGGATCGGTTGGATTACGCCGGTTTCATTGTTGGCCATCATCACACTGACGAGCACCGGATGGGCGGACTGAGCCAGCCGTTGCCCAAGTGCTTCCACCGATACGACGCCATTTTGGTCTACCGGCAGGTTGACGACGACAAAACCTTGTCGCGAAAGTGCCTGGGCCGCACCGACAACGCTGGGGTGTTCGATCGATGAGATGAACACTTCACCGGGGCCTTTGTTGTCGCTGCTGGCTACTGATTGAGCGGCAAGGCCCAGCAGGGCCAGATTGTTGCTTTCGGTGCCACCGCTGGTGAACAGCAAAGTATCAGCCGACATGCCTTGCGTTTGGGCGCCGAGCATTTTCAGGGTGCTGTTCCTGAGCGTTTCAAGTTGTTTGCGGGCTCGCTGGCCGGCCCGATGTTGGCTGGCGGGGTTAAGGTAGCCTTCCTTGAGCGTGGTGGTGATTGTTTCGACGACGCGGGGGTCAATCGGGGACGTCGAATTGTGGTCCAGGTAAATCATGGTTTGCCAGGTGAATCGGACAGCGAAGAGTCTTTGGTGGTATCGGAGTCCGATGGTTGGTTCTCGGGAGGGGGAGCGGGAGTGGGTTCCAGAATGCCTTCCGCGATCAGGCGGTCGCGGGCGAGGCTCGCCAGTGAGTTCCCGTTGATGTTGGCAGCGAGCTTGTAGCGGCCCAGTGCTCGAGATTTATTGCCAGTGGCTTCGTCGGCTTTGGCAAAGCGAACAAGGGCTTCAACGGCAGCGATTTCGAGGTCAGCCTTGAATTTGTCAACGTTTTTTTCGTCAGCAAGGCCTTTGGCGAATTTCATAAAATCAGGCAGTGCCAGGTACATTTGCTGGCGGGCCATCTCGGCGGCGATCGGCCAAAATTCTTTGGCACAGTTGGGGTGTTTTTCGGACCAGATGATCCAGACGTTTTTGTTTGCTTTGGCGGTTTTGTCGAATACAACCTTTTGCAGCGCGTTGACAAAAAACCGGGCGTCGCATTGGTCGTTGGTGAAAGAGCCGTTCCAGGAAGAATTTTCCGAAACAAGATCCCACTGCCTTTCTGGTGGAGCGGTGATCCATTTATCAGCCAGAATCGTATTTCCGACAAAGTTATCGTGATCCTGATAGTGAATCCCGCGGGCGATCCAACCGGTGATCGACATCTTTTTGTAATCAAAACTGCGCATGGCAAAAGTCTGCGGACAGAACTCGACACCGGAGCGATAACTTGTGCCGTAGTCGATCAGCAAACCACAGACAAGCGCGATGAGCAGGCCAAGAATCCACAGCTCGTATCGGCGACGTTTGGGTTTTCCTTCAGATTGAGACATTTGTGGTAGCGATTTTCAGGAGGCGTGAGCTCAGGTATTCGTATTGCTGGAACCGCAACAGGATCCCTATTGTGCTTCAAATCGGATTGATTTTGAAATCCTGAGACGGGATATTCGTATCGCGAGGTCAGGCGTTACCCGGGCGGACTTACAGTAGAGCATATGGTTGCTTCATCCGAATCAGGCGAATCAGAGATGGCGGAAATGGACCCGACTCCGGAGCTGGAGCCCGACCAGGCCAGGCGACAACTCGAAGCGGTGTTAATGATGGCACGGGGATCGCTTTCGTCACGCAAGCTTGGGCAGTTGGCGGGGCTCGAAGATGGGACTCAGGCTCGCACAATGATTCGTGAGTTGAACGAGCAATATGACCAAAACGGGCAGGCTTTCCATATCAAACGGGTTGCTGGCGGGTACCAGATGCTCACTCGGCCCCAGTTTGCCAGCTGGATCGAGCGACTCCAGACCGCCCATCCACGACCGAAACTTTCCCGTTCGGCGATGGAGACTCTAACGATCGTGGCGTACCGTCAACCGATCATCAAGGTGGAGATCGAAGCCGTCCGTGGGGTTAGCTGCGGCGAAATGCTCAGACAGCTGCTGGAAGCCGGCTTGATTCGTATCGCAGGTCGCAGTGAGAAGCTCGGCAGGCCGTATCTTTACGGCACGACACGCGAATTTTTGGAGTCTTTTGGGCTGGCGGGGCTCAAAGATCTGCCCCGGGCGGAGCAACTCGCTGGCGAGGGGTTGCCAGAGTGGGATTGCCCAGAAGAAAATTCTGAACAGAATCTGGCGGACAACGAACCTTCAGTATAACTTTTCGTCACCCGTTTAAGACCAACAAACCGGATTGGCAGAGAACTCAAGGAGACCCACCGTGAATCTGTGCATCGAAATCAATGCGCCAGCAGACAACCGATTTGAAACAGTGACTGACGCCGAAAATTGGTGGGGGCTTCCCATCGAAGAAAACCCGTTTGTTGTCGCCACTGACGATGAAGAAGAATTCGAGGACGAAGAGGACGACGACGATTCGGACGACGACCTGTACGAGGAAGTCGAAGAAGGTGAAGAGGAAGACGACGAGTACGAATACGAGTACGAGGAAGTCGACGACGATTCAGAGGACGACGACGACGAAGAAGAAGACGGCGAAGACGAGTATGAATACGTCGATGACGATGAAGAAGAGGACGACGGGTACGAGTACGTCCACGAAGAGGACGACGATTCGGACGACGATTCGGACGACGACGAAGATGAAGATGAAGAGTCCGATGACTTTGAAGATGACCAGTGGGAAGAAGTCGGCGACGATGATGACGATCTCGACGACGACGAATTGGATGACGACGCTGACTGGGACGACGACGATGATGACTGGGATTAGGATTGGTTGAAAGTTGCCAGTGTGGCCGCGCTAGGTGAGCTGTTGGCCCTGAAGACCGCTCGCGCGACTCGGCTCACAGCAACGTGGAAACAAGTATCAACACATTTTGGAGCTTCCGGCCAGAGGCCTCGCTCCTCAACCGTAGGGCCGGTTCCCACCGGCCGTGTTCGATTCAGTATCTTCGTTGCATAAACTATTTGATTCGTAGGCCATCGGGTCGCAGAACCGGGTTGGTTTTTGAGCGGGATCGTTTTGGTTTACCGAGGGGTGTCCGGTAGGAACCGGACCTACAGTTGGAGTTTCCAAATCGGTAGGGCCGGTTCCCACCGGCCGTGTTCGATTCAGTATCTTCGTTGAATAAACTTTTGGATTCGTTGGCCATCGGGTCGCAGAATCGGGTTGGTTTTTGAGCGGGATCGTTTTGGTTTACCGAAGGGTGTCCGGTAGGAACCGGACCTACAGTTGGTGTTTCCAAATCGGTAGGGCCGGTTCCTACCGGCCGCGCTTCCCACCGGCGGCGCTTCCTGTGAACTTCTTTACTGAAAGCAACCGTGCCGTTTGTAGTCCCAGCTTGAACCGGAATTTATCTCCAGCAGGATCGATTCGGTCTGAAAGCTCACGGTGCTTGAGGCCTTTCGGCCAGCGGCTCACCGGTTACTCCAGCTTGAACAGCTGCTTCATCGCTTCCAGTAAGCCACCGGAATGTCCGGATTGGTCGGTGTCGGATTCTTCGCGGATCGACTCTAGCGGTGGGTGCAGGATCTTGTTGACTAGGCGATTGAACGCGATTTCAATCTGCTTCTTGTCTTTATCACTGGCCGATTCGAGGCGATTGAGAAGCCGCTTCAGTTCGTCATCGCGGATTTCGTTGGCCTGTTTTTTAAGCGAAGCAATCGTCGACCCGCTGGCTCGACGACGAAGATCCCTGAAAAACGCCACCGTCTCCTGTTCCACGATCGAAAGGGCTTTGGGCCACTGGCTTTTACGATTTTTCAGGCTTCGTTCGCATTCGGCTTGCAGATCATCCAGCGAATAAAGGTACACATCGTCGGCGGTGTCGATGCTGCTTTCAAAGTCACGCGGGATCGCGAGGTCCAGGATGAACAAAGGCTTGGGCTTTTTCGCGTCGCGGATGCTTTTGAAATCCGCCAGGGTAACGATCGGTTGAGCGGCCCCGGTGGTGCTGATCACCAGGTCCGAGGCCGCGATTTCAGTCAAAATGTTCGACCAGGGGATGGTCTTGCCGCCAAACTGCTCAGCCAGTTGGTGGGCTTTTTCCAGCGTGCGATTGGCGACGGTAATGTTGTTGGCGGCTTCGGCTTTGAGGTAAGTCAACGTCTCTTCGGCCATCTCGCCGGCACCAAGAACGAGAATCTGTTTGTTGTCGAGCCTTTCAAAGATCTGTTTGGCCAGCACGTTGATGGCGATGCTGGGCACGCTGACGCGGTTTTTATGAATGTCGGTTTCGTTGGACACACGGCGGGCGACTCTGATCGCGGCGTCAAAAGTCTGATGGATCAGCGGCGTTGACGATCGCATTTCAACGGCCAGTTCGTAGGCCTGTTTGACCTGGGAAAGGATTTGGGATTCACCCACGACCATGCTGTCCAGGCTACTGCTGACGGTGAACAGGTGTTTGATCGCCGCATCGTCGCGGTGGTGGAACAGGGACTGTTCCAGTTCTTTGGTAGCGATGGACTTTTGTGCCGCGAACAAAGCGGTCATCTCGGCCCGCGACGGAAGCAGGTCCGGATGCGTGCCCAACGTGTAAAGCTCCGTACGATTGCAGGTCGAAAGCAGCAGGGCCTCGGCCTGAGGAAAGGCATCGTAAAAGGCACTCAGAAAGCCCGGTACTTCGGCCGCAGAGAAGGCAATCTTTTCCCGCACCGACGCGTCGGCGGTGTCGTGGGAACATCCAAGGATCTGAATATTCATGCGTCTGCCTCCGCGGAGCGGGTGGATACCGCGACAGGCTGCCCGGTGTCTTTCTGTTTTGTCGTATCGTTGCCGTGCCCCATGAACCAGACAAAACCTAGTTCCAGGACCAGAAACAAAAAGCTAGCCGACACCAGCATGGCGACTTTGCGTCCGTGTCGGGCGGGTTTGTAAAAGACGCTTGTCAGCGAAGCGACCAACAGCCACGAGAACAGAATCCCGGAACTTAGAATCACCGGGTCGCTCCAGGGAATAAACCGGGAAAGCTCATTTTGTCCCGTCAGATTCATCGCCACACCCGAAAGCAAACCGACCGCCAGAAAGCCCGCTGAAATCGTCAGCGACCACTCGGCGGAATTTCTTAGCCATTCCAGCGATGGCAGGCGAAAGGAACCGCTCTGGCTGAGCTTTTTGGTTTTCAGTCGCCTGGCCTGGATCAGGTACATGACGCCAAATACGAAACCGAGTGCCACGATCGTGCTGCCGATCAGCAACGCGATCCCGTGAACCATCCCCCAAATGGACTTTTCCCGAGCCGCAGAAAAATGAGTTTCCGATCCGACGTACGAGCCCCACGCGATCAGGGCTAGGACGACCGGCAGCAGGAACACGCCGATGGTGGAATTGAATTTTCGCAGTGCCAGCCACAGATAGGCGATCGTCAACAGCCACGCGGCGGCAAGGCTCCAGCCGAACCAGCTTCCCAGCCATACGCCGGACCGGTCAAAGTGAACGCTGGTGTGGTGGTAGAGAAAGATCGTGTGAGCGAACAGTCCCGCGACGGTAAAAGCGATCTTGATCGTGGAGCGAACGGAGGATTTGGAAAAGTACAAGCGCACCAACTCAAAGCCAAACACGACCGCATAGCTGGCCGCGAAGCAGGTGATCGAGATTTTTTCCAACCAGTCCATGTTTGTAGTTTAAGTGTGGAAGAGCTGACCTGTTCGTAGTAGCGGCTTTAGCCGGAAAAAAGCGATTTGAAGTTCCGCCTTGAAACTCAGTCTTGAATTACCGTCTTGAAATACCGTCTCAGGGGTCTCAGGGCGGGATTACCAACTCGGGTACCCGAGGCCTTGCGGACAACGGCTCATTTTGGTGCGATTACGTGTCGCGATTGAATTGGGTTTTTTCGTCCGGTAGTTAACCTTTGCCATTTTGCTTGGCCAAACCATGTTCAACCAGCTTTTTATACAGTGTGTTTCGGTTGATTCCCAGTTTTTGTGCGGCTTTGGTCTGGGTTTGGTTGCAACCTTCCATCACCTGGATGATCAGCTCCCTTTCGACCGGATCGACAATTTGCTTGTGCAAGTCCTCCGCTTCGTCGGCGGCTTTGCTGATTCGGCTGAAGACAAACTCGCGGATCAGGGATTCTTCGTCGGTGGGTCGAAAGACAGCCGTTTTGGCGGCTTCCACGTTACCGGTAACCGCCGTGGGCAACAACGACTTTTGTAGTCGGTCATCTTCGGCCAACACCACCGCCCGTTCGATATAGTTCTGTAACTCACGAACATTTCCCGGCCACTGGTAGTCCAACAAGGCCTGCATCGCGGCAGGTTCGACGCTGCTGATTTCTTTGTTGTTGGATGATGAATAGACTTTGAGAAAATGCTGCACCAGCAGTTCGACGTCGTTCTCGCGGCGGCGGAGCGTGGGAAGCCGGATCGGCAACACGTTCAGCCGCCAGAAAAGGTCTTCGCGGAAACGTTCGTCGGCAACCATCGCGCTGAGGTCGCAGTTGCTCGCCGCGATCACGCGGACGTCGACGCAGACCGAACGACTGTCGCCGACTCGCTCGAATTCACGCTCCTGCAAGACGCGGAGAAGTTTTACTTGCAGAGTGGGCGAGGTAGAGTTGATTTCGTCCAGAAAGATCGTGCCCCCGTGGGCGGCTTCGAAGCGTCCCGTGCGATCGCGAACCGCATCGGTGAACGAGCCTTTGACGTGTCCAAAAAGTTCACTTTCGAGAAGCGTTTCGGTCAGCGCACCGCAGTTGACGCGGACGAAGGGACCGCTGGCCCGATCGCTAAGCCGGTGCAAGGCAGCGGCGATGAGTTCCTTGCCGGTTCCCGTTTCACCCATCAGTAACACCGAAGCGTTGCTGTGGGCGAATTTGCGAGTCAATTGATAAACCTCCCGCATGGCAGTCGAATTGCCGATCAGGCCTTCGAGTGGAGAATCGTCAACTGACGAAAAGCGGGATTTGGGGTCAGCGGGCATGGGGTCAAAGTAAAAACGGCGTCAAACGCACCAAGAGCGGCTGCGTTGAATTACATCTTGTGCAACTGCCTACTATTTCAGCAGCAAGTACCGTTTGAACAAGGCCCAATGGGTTGTTTGGTGTCGATTTTGCGATGAGCGGATCGGGATGATCGCGTCGCCCCGATGAAACTGCACAAAAAAAGCCCAACTCGGGATGAGCGGGCTTTGTGTGCTTGAATGTTGGGCCGATCGAGCCGGTCGATGATTTGTTGCCCGCGTTAGCCGGCGATCTTGGAGATCTGGACCTTTACGTGCTTCTGACGGTGTCCGTTGCGTCGCTTGCTGTTTTTGCGGCGACGGAATTTTTGGACGACAAGCTTTTCGCCCTTGGTCTCGCCGATGACTTTGGCGGTTACTGATGCGCCAGAAACGGTTGGCTTGCCAAGTTTAAACCCGGCGTCACCGGAAAGTGCCAGGACCTTTTCGAACTTGAGTTCGCTGCCGGCTTCGGCTTCGCGATAATCCAGTTCGAGGATCTGGCCTTCTTCGACTTTATACTGGCGTCCGCCGTCTGCGATGATTGCGTACATAACTGAAGATCTTTTGGGCAGCCAAACGCTGCGGTTGTGAAAATTCGAGTCGCGGATTTTAGCGAAGGAGCGAAAATGCGCCGAGAGCCAAAATGGGCGAAATAGGGCTTAATACGGCTGTTTCCCGGTTGAACTTGAAGAAAACGCCTCAAACGGTCACTTTCGGTTGGCCCAAATCGCCACAATGGGACCCGATTCGCCGCGATTGGCTGGTTTTTGTCGATGGTAACTCGGTAAGTCGCTAAACTGGAATTCATGAGACGGATCCTCCAAGTTTCTCTGATTCTGCTGTTGCTTTGGCCCTGCACCGAGCCAAGCCCAATTCTCTGTGCCCAGGAAGCCGAGACGGCTCTGGCAGAGGCGATGGAAACGCCACCGATCGTCAAAGCGAAACCGTCATCGGGTCGTTTCGTGGAACTGCCCGACGGAACGTTCATGGTTCCCTACACGACGACCATTCCAGGAACGCAGGTTGCTTTTGAGATGGTTCCGATCGCCGGCGGAACGTTTCAGATGGGTTCCGGTCATCCCAAACAGCCCGACCAGTGTCCGGTCTTTTCCGTCAAAGTCGATCCGTTCTGGATTGGCAAACACGAGGTCACATGGGCCGAGTTCGAAGAGTTCATGAAGATGACGCGGGTCTTCAAAGAATTGAACAGTGAGGGCGTGCGCATTGTTGACGAACGAACGGCGATCGATGCGGTGACGTCTCCTTCGTCGCTCTACGATCCGGATTTATCCTACGGATACGGCGACCAGTTAAACCATCCCGCGGCAACGATGACGCAGTTCTCGGCCAAGCAGTACACCAAGTGGCTGAGCCTGACGTCGAAGGTCTTCTACCGATTGCCCTACGAGACGGAGTGGGAATACGCTTGCCGAGCCGGAACAAAAACGAAGTACTATTTTGGCAATGACAAATCAAAGCTCAAGGAACATGCGTGGTTCGAAGAGAACTCCGATGATCAGCGGCACGCCGTCGGGAAGTTGAAACCCAATCCGTGGGGTTTACACGACATGCTGGGCAACGTTTGTGAGTGGACTTTGGACAAGTACGATGCCGATGGCTATTCGTATCTGGGAAAGATCAATCTGGCGGTGCCTTTTTCGGTAGAGAACGCGTTTAATCCGCCCGAGCAGGTGTACTCGCGATGCCTCCGCGGTGGAAGTTGGGAGATGCTGGCCGATGAGTGCACGGTCTTTTCGCGGATTGGTTCGGACAAAGAGTGGAAAGATAGCGATCCGAATTTTCCCAAAAGCCCCTTTTGGTTCACCGACGCATTGGGAACCAGTGCCGGAATGCGGATCGTTCGGCCACTGAAAGTTCTGACTCGAGATCAGCAGGAGGAATTCTGGGAAGCGAGGCTGGCAAAAACTCTGACGGACGTTGAAAACAGTATTGAGGAAAACGGCCGAGGGAGCAAGGCGATTGTGGACGAGAAGTTAATCAAGGATATCCGGACGCATATCGACCCGGCTGAAATGAAGAGCAGGCCCAGCGGCGAATATCACAAGTAGTCGCAGATCATGAGTTTGCCAACTTGCCAACGGCCCGAGATAGAGCATGCAAATATTGAGTCGACGCGATACCGAAGTAGCCCGGTATGCCAAAGCAATACTCGCAAACGGCTTGGAAGTCATCGTTTGCAGTCGACCCGCCACCCGATCATTCGCCTGGGGTTTGTCAGTTAAAGCAGGTGCACGCGATGGCAAGCCGCATCTGGCTCATCTGGTCGAACATCTAAGCCTGGGTGACCTCTCGAAATTCAGTTCTCATTCAGAATTCGCGAACGCTTTCACTCGCTTCTCAAAAACGGACTACCTCATGTCCGGTCATCAAAACGATCAGCGTTTTGGGCTTAAGGTGCTTCAGACGATCTTCAATCCGCTTGATGTGACAGAAGAACGGGTGCGCGACGAATGTGAAATTTTGCGCCGCGAGCAGATAGAGACGGGCTTTGTTAATCTTCAGCTTCAGCGGGCCCATCTACGCGTTCTTGGTGGCGATGCGCTGGGGAAATCGAACAAGGTCGAACTTAAAAAACGACCCCGACTCACGGCAGCCGATTGCAACGAGTTCCATCGCAGGCATTACCATCCAGCCAACGCGACCCTGTGCCTGGTTTGCCCGGATAGCATCGACGATGCACTGGCGCAGATTGAGGAATCCCTTGGAGGATTGGCGAGTGCGACGAACGCTAATAACGCTAACGCGCCGCTCCAACGGGTCCAGCCCAAACATCGAAGCAGGCTGAACACGCTTTTCTACAGATACAGTTGTGTCACCTGCGCGGTCTGGCACGACTTGCCCAATCCGGACCTGGAACAAAGGTTGGCATTGAAAATGATGCAAGAGATCTTGGGTGGATTCGGTAAATTGTTCGAAGCGATCCGCAGCGCAAACCAACTTGCCTATGGCGTTTATCTGGAAGACGTAAATGATCCGGAACGATTTTGCCAACTCATTGTCACCAATCTCGGTGCGCGCAGAGTGCAAAAGGCCGTCCGGTTGGTATCAGAAGAAATAGTCAAGGCTTGCCAGCCGCAGAGCCGGGAAGAATTCGATCGGCACTTGCAAAGCAGGCTTCAAACATACGATTTGCTGGAAGAAAAGCCGCTTGATCTGGCCGTTTCTCTGCTTGGCTGGAATTCGGTCAGCCCACGGGAGCTATTAACGCCGAAGCAGCTCAAGGAAGCACTGGCCGGGCTCACCCCAGCAAAGCTTGCCGAAACGGCGGCGAAACTTTTTGATTCTGCCAATCGTCATGTTTACCTTGCAGGTCCATTCGGACCACTGAGTTGGCGATCAGCAAAACGATTCGCAGCAGGAAAATGAAGCGGTTGGTCAAAGTAGTAGGCACACTCCGTGTGCCGTTCATTTCATGTTCGGCTGCGCTCGACGGCACACGGAGTGTGCCTACTACTTTATCCCAGCGACACCAGCCCGCTGCCGGTAACTTCGGTGGTGACGACGGTGCCGAAGAGGGTTTGGCCGGCGGCGTCGTAGATGCCGACGGGGATGATCTGCCCGGCCAGGCGTGGGTTGCCGTCGAAGACCACGATCCGGTCGCAGTGGGTGCGGCCGGTGAGTTGAACCGGACCTGAACCATCGGATTCACCTGCGACCTGGTTGACGGGATTGTCGCTACGC
>CALFWR010000046.1 GCA_937928555.1 uncultured Pirellulaceae bacterium | reverse complement strand
TGGGATTCATGGCGCTAACTGGTGGGATTTATGGCGCTAACCAAGCACGCTTCGTGAAATTCTATTTAGTCGTCGAAGCCGGAGACGACGACCGAGATGTTCTGTCCGCCGAAGCCGAAACTGTTGGTCAAGGCAATGTTGCAGTTGGCTTCGCGGGCGGTGTTGGGGATGTAGTCCAGATCGCAAAGGGGATCGGGGTTTTCGTAGTTGATCGTGGGTGGCAAGACATTGTCGCGGATGGCCATCAGACAGACGATCAGTTCGGTGGCACCGGCTGCGGCAATCAGGTGTCCCATCATGCTTTTGGTGCTTGAGATTGGAACGTTCATCGCCCGCTCGCCGAAGACTTCACGGCAGGCACGCGATTCGACTTTGTCGTTGACGGTGGTGCTGGTTCCGTGAGCGTTGACGTAGTCGATCTGTTGGGCGGTAATGCCGGCGTCGGCCAGAGCCATATTCATGCAGCCGATCGCGCCGCGGCCTTCGGGGTGAATGTCGGTCACACGGTAGGCGTCGGCGGTCGATCCATAGCCCCGGATTTCGCCAAGAATGTTCGCCCCGCGGGCTTTGGCGTGTTCGAGTTCTTCGAGGACGACCATCGCGGCGCCCTCGCCCAGGACGAATCCGTCGCGAAGGCGATCAAAGGGACGCGAGGCGCCGGTGGGGTCGTCGTTGTTGGTTGATAGAGCGGTCAGCAGGTTGAAGCCTGTGACGCCGAAAGGGTGAATCATGCTGTGCGTTCCACCGGAGAGCATCACGTCTGCTTCCCCGCGGCGGATGATTTCGGTGGCTTCTCCGATCGCCTGGTTGCTGGCCGCGCAGGCCGTCAGGCAGTTGGCGTTGGGGCCCTGGGCGTCAAACATGGCCGCGATGTGTCCCGGCGGCATGTTGGGTTCCTGCTCCAGTTCGACGACGGGGTTGAGGATATTGAGTCCGGCCTGGGTGAATTTGACGACGTCCAGGTTGCCGTCTTCGTCGAGCGACTTGGCCATCATGTTGGCAAAGGAGTAGAAGTCCTGGTTGCCTTCACCGGATCCCATGTAAACACCGAAACGTCGGTGGTTGGTGATGGAGTCCTTGACGCCGGAAGATTCGAAAGCCTGTTTGGCGGCACCGGCGGCGAAGCAGGTGTGGCGACCACGGAACTTCCACTTTTCCGGGTCCTCGCCGGTTTTGGAGATGTCCCAGTCTTTGATTTCGGCGGAAATTTTCGTGGGAAACTTGCTGGCGTCAAAGATCGTCGTGTAGCCGACGCCGGATTTGCCTTCGCGGAGCGCCGACCAAACGGTCTCGATATCGTTTCCAAGCGGGTTGATGACCCCGACACCCGTGACGACAACACGGCGTCGGTTGGAAGATGCAATCATGGGAAAGGTCTGTTAAGAAGTTGATGGTGTGGTGGGCTTTAGGGATTCTTTTCGTGATCGATCATGAGGAATGCCTTTTCAGCCTCCAGCATGTGGCTGGGGACTTTGACAGGCGTCCCGTCGGGATTGACTCCGATTTCGAAAAGCCTGAGCAATCTGAGCATTCTGCAGAACTCGGCAGGTTCGAACAGTTCGACCCCACGGAACCTTTCGTCATCGAGGCGAGCGAACATCAGGTTTACTTTGCCCTGTTGTTTTTCATCCAACCACGTCGTGCCTTCAACGACAGCACCCATGCCATCGTTGTTGGTCAGTTTCACTTTGTAAGTCAGCTTTGAGCCGGGTTCGGCTTCGAAGTAAAATTCGCTGACCATGACTTTGGCGAGGACGACGCGATCGTGAAAGTCGCTCATCTGTCCGATCAGCAGTCCGCCGGCCTGCGCGATGCCTTCGATGATGACCGAGGCGGGCAAAAACGTCCGCCCGGGAGAATATTCGTCGACAACTTCTTCACTGAGGCTGATGCTTTTTACAGCTTCGGCGGATTCGCCAGCGACGAATTTCGTGAATCGGTCTATCCAAAACCAGCGCATAGTAGATCAGGGTGTAAACTCGCGACGCCAAATTGGTTAGGCTTTTTGTTTGTGTTCGACGAACCGGCAAAGGTCCTCAACGGTCAGCAGATTGGCAAAGTCTTGGACAACCGGGTTGGTTTCAAATTTGTCCAAGTTTGCGAACGGCATCCGCTTTTTCAGCTCTGCGACGCCATCGGGGGTGACTTTGCCATCGACGAGGTATTCATTGTTGGTGAGGATGTCATCGGGAAAAAGTTCTTCCCTGTCGATTGAGATCCCGAAAGCCTGCTCGAGTTTGAAGACGATATCGAGGAAGTCGATCGATTCGGCGCCCAGATCGTTGATCATCGTTGCTTCGGCGGTGACTTCGTCGTCCTCGACACCGAGGGCCTCGACGAGCACTTCCTGGACTTTGCTGAATGTTTCTTCACTGACCGACATTTGCTACTCCTGTAAACCAGGCCCTGAGAACTCTGAAGTCAAATCAGTCGCAGACCTGAAAGCGACTGATTTTTTGGAAAACTCTATCCGGCTGATGGAACTGGAGACCAGAGCCGTCGATAGAACAGTTTGAATTTTTCAGTCATGTAGCGATCGACGGCTGCGTCGCGGCCTTCCTTTTCGGAAAGGTTGTAGGACTCCAGCACCAGCCGCCCGGAAACCGAGGGCTTTTCGTCGATGGTTCCGACGACTTTGAGTTTGGTAATATTCTCCGTCATGGATTTAATTTCTGCCCCGACGACCAGCGAACTGCCCGGTTGGACGAACCCCTGAAATTTGAGGCTTTTGGCTTCACGCAAAACAACGGTCGAGTACCGAAAGTCCGTGGACTCACGAACCAACCACATGCTTGCCTGAAACATGGATTCGAGCATAAGCACGCCCGGCATGACAGGAAAACGTGGAAAGTGATCGTTGAGATACTCTTCCGATAGTGAAAGGCACTTTACTGCCTTGATCGACACTCCCTTATCGAGATGCAATATTCGATCAAGTTGGGAGAACCGCATGTTGTTGGCCAAAAATCGCCTTTCCGTCGTTAGCTGATAGCAGTGGTCCGCAAGGACAGACCGGTACAACAATCATCGACCGTAGACGTCCCCCGCAGAATTGAGAAACTATAGCAAAGGGACTTTTTCCAAACAACTGTCAATCCTTGCCAAATAGGGGGAAAACGCGGGTGTTTTGGGGCTCATTGGCGGCTGTTGGCGGCTATCGGAGTGGTTAGCTGGCTGTTAGGATTTGGGAATGCGCAGGGGAATCGCGGTATCACCTGGCGTTGCGATAGGTACAGCCTACGTGATTCATGAGATCTTTGTGAATCCAGACACGCAGCGTCTCGAAGACACTCAGATTACCGCCGAACTGGCCAATTACGAAACGGCCCGCGACAAGGCGGCCGCTGACCTGCGCGCCCTTGAAAAGAAAGTCGACGCCCAGGTGGGGCACGAGGAGGCTTTCATCTTTGCGGTCCACCGGGCGATCATTCGCGAGCCGGCGTTTACCAACAAGATCCGCAACTGGATCGTGGAAGACAAAATGACCGCCGCGGCGTCGCTTCATCGGCTGCTGGGCGAGTACACCGCGATGTTCACCAAAACGAGGGATGAGTATCTTCAGGAACGGCTCAACGATATCCGGGACGTGATCATTCGTCTGGGGTCGCATCTGAACCAAAATCCGAATTCGGGCGAAAAGCCGATCGATGGTCCGCTCATTGTGATCGCCGATGAGCTTTTGCCGTCACAGGCGGTTGCCCTTGGGCAGTTCGATGTTAACGGAATCGTGACTCAGGCCGGAAGCCAGACGTCGCATGCGGCGATCATCGCCCGCAGTCGGGGCATTCCTGCGGTTTCGGGAGTCAAGAATATTCTCCGCAAGGTCAAGACCGGCGACACGATCGTGGTCGACGGGCGAGCGGGAGTCGTCGAGATCAATCCGAACTCCGAGTCGTTGGCGGCGTTTCGAAAGCTTGAACGTGAGTTCTTTGATCTGCGAGATCAGTTGGCTGCCAACCGCGATGATCCTGCTTTGACGCAGGATGGTGTGGAGTTGAAGCTTGAAGCGAACATCAACGGAGTCGACGATGCTCAGGCGGCTCACGCGATGGGTGCCAGCGGGATTGGGCTTTACCGGACCGAGTATCTCTATCTGACGCATGCCGATTTGCCGGACGAAGACGAGCAGTACGAAGTTTATCGCAACATCGTTGCCAACAGCCCCAACCACAACATCACGATTCGGACTTTGGACATCGGCGGTGACAAGACGGTGGCTTATCTGGGCCACGATCACAAGGAGGCCAATCCGTTCATGGGCTGGCGCAGTATTCGGCTTTCCTTTGAGCACCCGGAGTTCTTCAATACCCAGATTCGAGCCATCATTCGGGCGGCCAGTGAGTTCCCCGAAGGCACCGCGCGGCTGATGTTTCCGATGGTGACAACGGTGGAGGAGATTCGCAAACTGCGCAGCATGATCCGCAAGGCTTACAAGACGCTGTCGGCTCGCAAGGTCAAGATCTGCGAGTTGCGAATTGGCATGATGTTGGAAGTTCCCGCGGCCGCGATCACGATCGATTCGATGTTGGACCTGGTGGATTTTGTGTCGATCGGTTCCAACGACTTGGTGCAGTACCTGATGGCCGCTGACCGCGATAATCCGAAAGTCAGCCACTTGTGCCAGCCGCTTTCGCCGGCGGTGCTGCGGGTGCTCAAGCATGTGATTGAAACCTGTAATCGGCAGCGTGTGCCGGTGACGGTGTGCGGCGAAATGGCGGGCAAGCCAAAAGCATTTCTACTGCTGTTGGGGATGGGCTTGCGGAGGTTCAGTATGAGCCCGTCGTTTGTGCCGTCGATCAAGCAGCTTGCCAGTCAGGTCTCCATTGAGCAGGCCGAAAGCATTGTGGCTTCGGTGATGAAATTCAAAACAACCGCTCAGGTAAAACGATACATGACGCGGCAGTTGGAGCAGTTGGCGCCAAATCTGACGATGCTTGATTCGAATTGATCCGGAACCGAGCCTCATGAGCCCGGATTATCCACGAGGCGTGGGCGTCAGAATCAGTTCCGATAGTGATCCGCAGTTCTGATGCGATGAAACGATCGCTGTGGTTTTTATCTGTCAGATGATTCGCAATTCTTGTTGAAATTCAGCTTTTCCTTTGCTCCCGTTGACCAGACGTAGAATCAACGCCCGTCGTGAATAATCCGGGCTTAAACGGCAATCAACGTCCGTCGTGAATGATTCCGGATGAGATTTGATTCTGTGAAAAACACCCATGCGAACGCAACTGCGGCGGGGGCCGGTTCGACTCTCGGAGATCTTTGGAAAAAATTCTAAAATTCAGAAGATTATGGCTCAATGACCGCTTTTGTATTGGGATGCGATTCTGCGTCAGGCGTATTGGGTCCTTTGCCGTGAATCTAACTTTCGAACGTCAGTGGACCCATGAGATATCTGAATTTGAGCGTCGTGTTTTTCTTTGTTTTTGCTTGGCAAGCCTGCGCCGAAGCGCAGCTTTTCCGCAAAGCACGTCGTTCCGCTTGTTGCAATCCTGCGGTGGTTTCCAGAGCGGCGAAAAGTGAATCTCAGGCAGTGACGTATTCGGTCCCCGTGGCGTATCCTCAAGCCGCAGTTTGTCCTCGGGCATCCGTTTGTTCCCAGGCATCTGTTTGTTCCCAGGCATCTGTTTATCCTGCAACGGCTTTTCCCTACGAGACGGCTTACTCTCTATTGGCACCCTATCCTGTAGTAACGCCTTTTCCCGAAGCTCCCGCCACAGCAGAATCGCATGGGATGGTAACCACCGGGTATTTCGCATTGCCGCAGGCAAACGATATTGAAATTCACTATTCAGCCAGTAATGAAAATCCCCTTCAGAGCTCAACGGCTGTCGGTCCCGCTTTTGAACCCAGGCTAATCATCGTTGATCAACAACTCTTGAGAGACGGTTTGGGTTATCCGGTTGAAGCTGCCTCTGGTGAGACGTCACTGCAGGATTCACCGGATAGATCTGCTTCGCCGGCAGTCGTTTTGCCTGATTCCTCTCTTCTAAATGTCGATTCCCTCGTCGCGCCTGCGGTGTCGAGTGAATCACAGCTTGGCGTGAGTGGTGTCGCTGGTTCGGTTCTTTACGATACGCCGCCTTCACCGGAGGAGCAAAATTCGCCGACTCAGCCAATGGAAACTTTTACCGTCGCGCCTTTGCCTCTGGACGCAAAAGCTCCCGTTCGCATGCTAGGTGAAGAACCGATCGTGGAGCCAATCGAGCCGACAAAAGCTGGTTCGTCGATTCTTGTCGAGGATGTTGATGAACTTAAAGAAATCGAGACCGAAGTCCCGACGGAGCAGTCGTCACTGGAGATCGGGACACTTAATCCCGGAAAATAATTGGCGAATTCAAAGCGAATTAAAAGCGAATCCGCGTGTGCGGTAAGCCGCAACCTCTCTTTAATGAACGAGACGGAGGGGAAGCGGCTTTTTCTATTGAACCGGATTAGTCACAAGGCGTGGGTGTGACTTTAAGTTCAACAAATGAGCACCGTGTCGTTTGGAAAAAGCCCCGGTTTTGAGCTTTATTAACGAGGCAAACGGAATTCCAAAAGGCGGTACCGCTTTGATGCTCGTTTCAGTGTGATTCAATGCGAATCGACGCCTGTCGTGGTGAATAATTCCGGTTGAATCACTGCAGCATCCGCAGAGTTGGTCAGGATTCCTTCCAGTCCGCCAGCACCAACGCCGTTTTTATATGCTTGGCGAACAAGTGATTCCGCTTGAGCCCGTTTGTTTCGTTGAAGGTAGAAGTCTGCCAACAACTGCACGACATGTTCGCTTTCGGGGCTGGTGGAATTGATCGCCAGCAGAATCGGTTCAGCTTTCGCAAATTCTCCCGCCGCGATGTACGCGCGTGCCAGACGTTCACTGACAAATTGGTTGCCCGGTCGATTGAGGCTGACGTTGCGCAGCATGAGAATGGCCTTTGGAAGATTGTCAGCTTCGAGCTGCAGATCGCCCTGACGGTCGAAGAGGTCCATGAGGAAGCCATCGTGTCTGATTGCTTTGAGAAAATTGATCGCGTCGTCGATTGTCCCGATGGCATCGGTTAGCTGATTGGCCTGGTGCTGCTGTTCCGAAATCGACAATGCCAGCATTGCGTAGCGAAATCGGGCTGGAAGGTTGTCGGGCTTGATTTTGAGAGCCTTGCGTTGTTGCTCGAAGGCTGTCTCAAGTTTTCCCCGCTGACGATAGGCGAAAGAAAGTTGCTCATGGGCTGTCGCAGATTCAGGATTGTGTTCGACCCATTGGCTGTTGGCTGTAATCGCTGCATCAAAAGCAACGTGGGATTCTCCGATTCGCCCCTGGATTGCGTGTCGACGACCAACGATCATGTGCAGTTCTCCAAGTCGTTGACGATGCGATTGGCTATCAGGGTCTGCCTGAAGTGCCCTTTCGGTAGCAACGATCGCAGTCTGGTACCGTTTGAAGAATTGGCAGAATCGAGCCAGGGCAGCGTGAGCCGCGACGAAATTCGGAGGTGAATTCCGTGAGTGCCCCGACAGGGTCTCGATGGCGTCTTCAACGGACCGTATCAGTTGTATCTGTTTGCGAGCTCGACGGGATTCGGTGCAACGTTCTCGATAGAGCTGTTCCAGTTTGTTGTGATGACCGGCGTAAGTTGGATTGATTTCGATGGCACTCTGTAGTGCTTCAATTGCCAACTGTCGGCGTTGCAGACGCGCGCAGATGGTGGCCAGTTGGCGGTACGAAGTATCGATGTCAGGAGCCAATTTGGCGATTGCCGTGAGTTCTGTGGTGGCTTGACGTAGGAGTTGGGTGAGCTGATCTGATTGGTCGAATCTTATTAGTGACTTTCCAAGTGAAACGTAGTCTTTGGCAAGTTTACGGTAGAGCGATTTTGTCTTGGGATTTTTGCGGATGCGCTGAATTTGTTTGACAATTTCCTGTTGCAGGTGGGCGCGTTGTGCCAGTTCCCCTGAAGAGGGTTGCGTTGGCGAAGGGTTGATCGCTTTGACAGTTGTGGGAGCACGAACGTCGTCGAGTTCCTGTTCCAGATCATCGGCATGTTCGTGATGGTTGCATTCTCTCAGAAAGGCAATTCTGCTTTCGTAGGTGCCGCGAAATTTTTCCAATAATTGGTTGCTAATCCGGTATCGTTTGCGAGCGTTGTCGAGGTCTCCGTTGCAGTGATAGGCCCAGGCGAGATTGTACTGGCCCCGCTGATACCAAGGGGCGACTTTGACCAACTGTTGGAGTGTTTCGATGGCACGATCGAACTGTCCTTCTGTCAGGTAAGACGTTCCCAGAATGCTGAGTACACCGGGGTTTTCTGGGCGAAGCGAGTAGCACGCCAGCGAGAATTCCTTGGCGTTGGACCAAAAGCCGGCATAGGTTGCCATATACCAGTTAACAAAAAAGTCATCCGGGAACCTCTGATGGGCTCTCAGCAGAAAGTTAACCCGTTCGTCTTCTGTTATGTCAAGGTTCGCCATCGAAAGGGCGACGGTATGAACGGTAAGCAACGACGAAATGGCTTTGTCGTGTTCCGCCATTTCAATGATTTGCTGGAACCTGGCAGTGCTCTGAAAGGTGCGAATCTTCTTTCGGAACGGGTCGGAGTCAACGTTGTCGATCAGTTTGGCGATCCAGTGCCAGGTTGCATTCAACTCGTTGGCCACCGCAGGTTCGAGACGTTCGCCAAGCCTCAGGTTTAACTCGCGCCGCCACATCATCAACCCATAAATCAGTTCCTCATGAAAGTCGGAATTCTGCAGTCTTTCGATTGCCTGATGGGAAATGATTCCCGGTTTAATTCCCAGTCGTCCAAACTGCTTGGCAAATTCTGGTAGCAGGTCCGGGGAATAGCAGAGCCCCATGTCTTCGGGATACTGGCTGATTTCGGCGATTCGCAACAATTCCTGCCGGCATTCATCTTCGACCCGGTGATGGTTTTTACGTCGCTTACTTGCCGCAAGCTTGAATTCGATTCTGTTCTGGAGTTGCTTGTACTGCTTGTGTAATTGCAGGTCCATCGACTCGTTGACGAACAAAGCGGCTTTTTCGATTTCCTTTTTGGCCAATGACCATTGGGCATGATGTTCGCGGGTTGGTTGGGAACCTGCCAGAGCCATGTATGCACGAGCGCTTGAAAGATTTTCACGGATTGCGGTTTCTTGCTCCATTTTCCGAACCAGAACATCCTGTTGTATACGAGCCTCGTTAGCGATGCGTGTATTTTTCTCTGCAAGGTAC
This sequence comes from uncultured Pirellulaceae bacterium, assembly GCA_937928555.1. GTDB lineage: Bacteria > Planctomycetota > Planctomycetia > Pirellulales > Pirellulaceae > Mariniblastus. The sequence goes on along the minus strand of CALFWR010000046.1, from coordinate 21,914 downwards.
ATGTACCCGGCAATCGATGCTGCGATGACCGTTGTGAATAACAAAGCGCCTGACCACAGCAGTTGTCTAATCTGTTTGCGTTGAGCGGCCAGCCTTTCGGTCGTACGAACATTTTCAAGACGGGCATTTTCAAACTTCTGCTCCAGTCCAGTGGTGTATTGCTGGAACAGTCGGCAGACTTCGGCGGCGTCTGCTGGCCGATCGCAAGGTTGGGCAGCAAGGCAGCTTTTTGCCAGAGAAACAAGTTCGCGATCGGCGTCGACTTTGTCCAATTGATCCATCACCGCACCGAAGCTTTCCGGCTTGTTGCTGAGCCCGGTTTCTTTGACTCCAAAAGGAGCTTTCGCGGTGAGTATGTAAAACAGAATGCCACCGAGTGTAAACACGTCAGACTGTTTGTTGGCGGTCCTGCCGTCTGCTTGTTCGGGGGGCATGTAGGCTGAAGTTCCGAACACATCTCCGATTCGTGTTTCGCCGGGTAATTCTGATCCGACGAGATCGGTGGCCTGTTGGTTTTCGGAGTCTTCGTCAATCCCGGCGGGCTTTTCGTCATCGCGATCGTTCTCCGCAAGCTTTTTGGCCAGTCCCCAGTCCATGACTTGAACTTCTCCAAAAGCCCCGATCATGATGTTGTCAGGCTTCAGGTCCCTGTGGATAAAGCCGGCGGAATGCACATACGCTACGGCTTGGCAAATATCACCAAAAATATCCAGATGCCTCTTCAGATCGCCGCCGCTTGCGGATTGCTCACGCACCATGTTGGTCAGCGTCTGTCCATGGACCAGTTTCATAACAATGTAGAGCCGGCCATCGGCAAGGTTTCCCAGGTGATGAACAGGCACGATGCCGGGATGCTGTAGCTGGCCAGAGATTTGAGCTTCACGATAAAATCGGGCCAGTGTGTCTGAGTGCTCTTCGGTGGCTGAGACTTTGATTGCGACGATTCTTTGTAGTTCCCGGTCAAATCCGCGAAAGACAATACCCATTCCTCCGCGTGCCAATTCATCAAGAATCAGGAAACGTGTTCCGAGATTGGGTCTTGGTGAACTTTTTCGATTTGCAACAGAATGAGGATCGCTCGTTGGATCTTCAACTTTCAGAGAAAAGGTCGATTCAACAATCTTTTCGGCCATCGCCTGGCATGCATCGCATTCATTGAGATGTTGACAGAGATCATTGCTTTCTGCATCAGGAAGTCTGTCGGTCAGGTACAACCTTAGTTGTTGCTCGGTGACGTGTTTGTTAATGTTTTGAATCATCGAATTCGTTCAGGTTGAATGGGACGTCCACGATCGCTCTTGCCAACTCTCTGAGCCGTGACATGACCCGAAATTTGGATTTGTAGACTTGACCCACATCGATGCCCATTTCGGACGCAAGGGATTTTGGTTGCTCTTCGTTGAGTACGTAGCGTTCAAAGATTCTGAATGTTGTCGAGTCGAATTCAGCCCGGACCTGCTCCAGGAGTTTTTCGATAACGTGTTCGTCGTGTTCCCGATTCCACTGCTCCGATAGCGGGCTGTTAGGTTCTTCCAGTTCGTTGAGTAGCTCCGATGGAGCGACCGAAGACGTGGGAACGCGTTTGCTTTTTGCCGCCCAATATCGTCGGCAGCGAAAAATGGCTGTCATTTTGAGCCAGTTGCGAAAAGCTCCCTTGCGACCATTGTGTTCAAAATTGGGCAGATCCTGTGAAAGCGCCCGGAAGACTTCCTGGGTGATGTCTCCAACTTCCTGCGGTTCGACGCCTGCTCTGACAACCCATCCTGCAATCAACGGCTTGTATATCGTAATGAGCGTTGTCCAGGCATCAGAATTGACGTTGCTTTTGGCTCTGTGCAGGAGCGACTGATCAGTGTCCATGAATTTGTGTGTTTTTTCTGGAAGATTTTTCCAATATCGTTGCTTGATTTTAGTGAGCCTGTTTCGCATGTCACCATGGATTTTTGGAAACTGCTCGCTTGCCTTCATTTGAAGTATCGGGAGAACCGGAAAGCAGAATTAACCCCGAATTATTGACCAGACGTGGGCGTGACTTTTAGTTCACCGACGTCGTGAATAGTTCCAATTAACTTTATCCAATCAGTCCACACATCCGCCTCTTTCGCCGACCCATCCCGCGAAGGAGGTGGGAGGCCGGCAGCGCTCTTGCGCTCGCTGGCTTTTCGTCGTGTTCTGGCGAAACTTTCTCCAGTTGATCCCGGATTATTCACGAGGCGTGGGCGTCAGAATCAGTTGAGACAGTGATCCGCGACTGCGATGCGATCAAACGATCGCTGTGGTTTTCATCTACCGGATGATTCACATTTCTTGTTGAAATTCAGTTTTTCCTTACTCCTGTTGGCCAGGCGTAGAATTAACGCCCGTCGTCGTGAATAATCCGGGTTGATATCCTGAGTCAATCGATCAACTTGAGAGCGACGTATGATTTTGATAAAGCAAGTTTGCAACATTCTTGAAGAGCTTGCGCCTCTCCGACTGGCTGAAGAATGGGACAATGTCGGATTGATTTTGGGTGATCCGGAACTGCCGGTTCGAAAAGTGATGACCTGTCTGACCGTCACGCCGGAGAGTGCTCAGGAAGCGATCGCGGAGAAAGCTGACCTGATTGTTTCGCATCACCCCCTTCCCTTTCGCAAGACACGTCGGATCACGACTGAGTCCACTGCGACAAAGTTGGTTTGGGAGTTGGCTCGAGCGGGCGTTTCGATTTACAGCCCGCATACGGCTTTCGATTCGACGGTCAGCGGGATCAACGCGATGCTTTGTGAGCGTCTGGGAGTTGGTGATATGCGGTCGTTGATTCCCAACAGGGATGAGCCCGAGGGGCCGGGCGCCGGGCGAGTTGGAAAGCTTTCTGCGCCGCAAACACTCCTGCAATTTGCTCAGGATGTGAAATCAAAGTTTGCTTTACCCAAAGTGCATTTCGTGGGCGACGCAGAAAGAGAAGTGCATTTTATCGCGACCGCATGTGGCAGCGGAGGAACGTTCCTTGAGCATGCAGTTGGCGTTGGTGCGGACGTGTTGGTGACCGGAGAGGCGACCTTTCACACGGTGCTGGAGGCTCGTGCCAGTGGTATCGGAATGATACTGATGGGGCATTATTTCAGCGAGCGGTTCGCGGTGGAGGCTTTGGCGGAAAAGATTGGCGCTGCGATTGGCGCTGCGATTGACGCTTCGATTGACGCTTCGATTGGCGACGTCGAAGTGTGGGCAAGCCGGCGAGAAAGTAATCCTGTGGAGACCCTTTAATCGGTGTCTTTGCTGGTGGCATTTTCAGCCGGAATGATTCACGACGACGGGTGTTGATTCTACGTCTGGCCAACAGGAGCAAGGGAAAAACTCAATTTCAACAAGAAATGTGAATCACTCGGTAGGTGAAAGCCACAGCGATCGTTTCATTGCATCAGAGTAACCGATCACTGTCGGAACTGATTCTGACGCCCACTCCTTATGAATAATCCGGGATGAGCATGGATTTGAATGCTGATTAACGGAAAAGCCGGAGTTTTTGCATTCAGCTGGTCGCGGTTGCGATTCGTGCGATAATAATTCGGTAAGAGTTTGTGATCTCTGGCGTCGGAGTGGGTGCGAGAGAGAGCTGTGAGCAAAGGAATGGCATGCCAGATAAAGCACTCAGATTTTTGACCGTCCTGCCGGTCTTCAATGAAGTCAAAACCGTCAATGAAGTTCTGGATCTGGTGCTCAAGAACGCTCAGGAGGTGCTTGTTGTTGAGGACGGTTCGACCGATGGGACCGTGGATGTTCTGGCGGCGCGAGACGATATCACCGTTCTTGCCCATGGAGAAAACCGTGGCTACGGAGCGGCGCTCATTTCCGGGTTTGACTATGCGGTCGCCAATGGTTTTGACTACGTGGTGACGATCGACTGCGATGGGCAGCACGAGCCGCAGCGGATTCGGGAATTCGTGGCTAGGATTCAGGAGACCGGTGCGGATATTGTTTCCGGTAGCCGCTACATGGAAAATTTCGAAGCCGACACCAGTGCTCCGGTCGAACGGAAGCAGATCAACCGAATCATCACAGAAACGATCGGCGAAAAGATGGGCATCAAGCTGACGGATGCCTTTTGCGGATTCAAGGCTTACCGGGTCGATGCGCTTCAGGAGATCAAGCTTACCGAACCGGGGTATGCGATGCCGTTGGAGCTTTGGGTGCAGGCGGCATGTGCAAAACTAACCGTGGTAGAAGTCGCGGTGCCGCGGATTTACCTGGACGAGAATCGATCATTTGGCGCGACGCTGGACAACGCCAATCTGCGTCTTCAGTATTACAAAGACGTCATCAACAAAGCGCTCGCGGCGCTGCCGGCGGGTGACTGTAGTGGGCTCAAAGAGACGCGGGTTGGGTAGTCGGACGAAGGCATGGAAAAAGTCCGGTTAAGGGCGCCGGTGCGTCACGGGGAGGCACTGTTTCGCCCGCGGGTTGATTCCCATGTCCTGTTTGAGAAAAATCTGCGTCAGACCGCGTCCATTGGCGGTGAACTTGCGGCGATCCGAAAGTTGGCTCGGGCGGAAATTGTAGCGGCGGCGTGGGATTATTCGCAAAGTTACTCCGATGCGCCGGGATCGGGTGTCGATGACACTCGGATCGTGATGAGCGGTCACCAGCCGACTCTTTTTCATCCCGGTGTGTGGTTGAAAAACTTCTCTCTGGCGAACGTTGCCGCCAAAGCAGATGCGATCGCGATCAACTTGGTCGTGGACAACGATCTTTGCCAGTCGGCAGCGTTGAATTTACCCGTGGTTTCGAAAAATCAAGTTGGCTTGGAGCGGATTTCATTCGATCGCCCGGATGTTGAGATGCCTTTTGAACTGCGTACGATTCAGGATCGCGAGCTGTTTCGGTCGTTCGGTGAAAGCGTCGCCAGGAAGATTAAACCGGTTGTTCTGGAGCCATTGATCGACCGTTTGTGGCCCAAAGTGATCGAAGCTTCAGTCGGTGTTGGTGGTTTGGGCGCGGCGATTGCGGCGGGGCGTCATTTGCTCGAACAGGAGCACGGTTTGCGAACCCTCGAGTTGCCGATCAGTCGGATGGCGGGGTTCACGTCGTTTGCAAGGTTCTTTGCGATGATCAGCACCCAGGCGATTGGTTTCGCCGATACGTACAATGAGGCGCTGTTTGAATATCGGGAGATGCACGGGATTCGTAGCAGTTCGCATCCGGTTCCGGTTTTGGTTCGCAAGGACGATTGGCAGGAGATTCCGTTTTGGTGCTGGACGGCCGAGAGTCAGCGGCGGGGACGGGTGTTCGCGCGGTGCTTTGGCGATGTTGTGGAGCTTTGGGATCTTGAGCGATGGAATGTGAAAGTTCCACTGAGTGATTTGCAAAGCGGTTCGCTTGCAGCGGTGGTGCCAGGGGTTTCGATTCGCCCACGGGCGTTGATGACGACGATGTTTTCCCGGCTGTTGGGTTGCGATCTGTTCATTCATGGAATCGGTGGGTCGAAGTACGATCAGGTTACCGAACGAATCGTGCAAAAGTTCTTTGGCGTCAGTTTGCCAACGCATTTGACTTGCACTGCGACGATGCAATTGCCGTTTTCTCTTCAGGCGACGACACGCGAGGATGTGGTGGTGCTGGAGCAGCAGTTGCGCGAGATGAAGTTCCATCCTGAAAAGTTTCTGGGTGAAGAGGCTAAGGGGTTGAAGGTTGCCAAGCAGGTTTTGTTGGCGGAGATGCCGGAGGGCGGTCGCAAGAAGTGGCATGACGAAATGGAAAGGGCCAATCGGGAGATGGGGGCGCTTTTGGTGGAGGAGCGTCGGGGTTTGGTCAATCGTCTCAAGGATGCAAAATCCGCGTTGCCATCGGGACGTTTGATTGGTTCGCGTGAGTATGCGTTTCCGTTGTTTCCGGAATCGCTCGTCGAGGCACTGGTACTGAGTACTGAGTACTGAGTACTGAGTACTGAGTGCGGAAAGCGGAAAGCGGAAAGCGGAAAGCGGAAAGCGGAAAGCGGAAAGCGGAAAGCGGAAAGCGGAATGCGGAATGCGGAAAGCGGAAAGCGGAAAGCGGAAAGCGGAAAGCGGAAAGCGGAAAGCGGAATGCGGAATGCGGAATGCGGAATGCGGAATTGGTTGGTTACCTTGCGGGAACGGTCACGGTGCCGCCGCGGACATTGCTACGCATTGTGTTGGCGCGGTTGAGCAGAAAGCCATCGCCCCCGGGTGTCTTTGGTTGAAGCTGGAAATCGAAAACGTGCTGGTCGCGAATCTCTTTTGGCGAAAAGTTTTCTGTAAAAAAGCTGATCGGCGGTAGGAGATACCAAGGGGCCTTTACAGGTTGATCCACTTTGATGCTTTCGTATCCGTCTTTTTCGATACTGAGTTCTCGGGTGCCGTAATGAGTAAAGGGGACCGAGACCGGTGTGTGGCCAATCGGTTTGTCATCGATGGTCAGAAAAGCGCCTTCTGGTTGAGTGCGGACGATCATCCTTCGCTGCACGCAACCGCTTAGCAGTAACAGCAGGCCTGAAATAGCGATCAGAGCGACGCAGGGAGAAAACCTTGATCCGGGTGTTCGCCGCGCGTCAATTGATCGAAAGGTCGAAGAATCCAAGATTTTTTTCGGCATCTTTCTTTCTGATTGGGGTTTGGCTAACACGGATGTAGCGAAACCAGCCATGTTCAGACAGTGCAATCTGCAAAACGAGTGTCGAGGGTTCCCGCGGGATTGCCTAAAGCCCCGGTTTTGACACAGGAGTGGATTGCCTCGTTAACCTTTGGGCTTTTACAAGCTAGAATAGAGATTCGGGGGAATCGTATTGTGCGGAGCCCTTTTGTCAGGTCCTTGTGGGCGGCTATGAGTAGCGGTGATGTCAATTGGAATTCGTTTGTCGATGTTGCCTCGTTGAGCGACGTGGGAATGCGTCGCGCCAACAATCAGGACAATATGACCGTTTCTCTGGCAACGTCGACGGAGCGGTGGCAGCAAAAGGGGCATCTTTTTGTGGTCGCCGATGGCATGGGGGCACACGCAGCGGGAGAACTTGCCAGCAAACTGGCGATTGATCATATCCCGCATCTCTATCTGCGTTCAACAGAACCTTCGGCTCCAGAGGCGCTTCGCAAAGCAGTCATTGACGCCAACAGTGAGATTCATCGTCGTGGCCAGGAAAACGAAGACTTTCACAACATGGGCACGACGCTTAGCGCGATGGCGTTGTTGCCTCAAGGTGCTGTTATCGCTCACATTGGCGACAGTCGGGTTTATCGATTGCGGCAAAATCGCCTTGAGCAACTGACGTTTGACCACAGCCTGGTCTGGGAAATGAAAGCCGTCGGTCAACTGACGGCCAAAGAAGAAGCCCTGGGCAAGATTCCGAAAAACGTCATCACGCGTTCCCTGGGACCGTATGCGGAATGCAAGGTCGATCTGGAAGGCCCGTTTCCCGCCGCCGTGGGCGACACGTTTTTACTTTGCAGCGACGGACTGACGGGTGTCATTACCGATGCTGAAATGGCGGCCCTGTTGGGCAACATGCCACCCGACGAAGCGGTAAAAGTTCTTGTGGACCTGGCAAATCTTCGCGGTGGCCCGGACAACATCACAATCATCATTGCCAAAGTGATCAGTCCAGAGATCGCTAGCGATGGCAGCGCGAAAGCTTTTCGCGTCAACTCCATGAAAGAACGCTACTCGGTTCACCCTGCTATCTGGGCGGTGTTTGGAATTGCGATGTTATTCGTCGTGTTCTTTCTTGTGACCGGCCAGATGATGGCGGCATTGATTCCCGGCATCATCGCTGCGGCGCTGGGAGGTTACGCTCTGTTTAACCTGCTGTTGGGTGCAACCAGCGGCGACACCGTTTCCGAAGGCAAGGCTTTTGGCAAAGCTCCCTACACGCGGACGATATGTGCATCGGGTGCGGAAGTTTCCAGACAGTTGGCTTTAATATTAAAGCAGTTGCAGATGGGGGCCGTCGAACAGGACTGGAAAGTCGACTGGGAAAAGCTGTCTTCGATGATCGGCCAGGCGGAGTCTTCTTTGGAAAAAGGTGAGCACTCCAAAGCCGTTCGGGCCTACGGCAAAAGTATCAGCTTTCTCATGGATCAACTGCGAAATCAGCACGACCGCAGCGATTCTTCGATCGATCTGTAGATCCTTCTGGTCGGATTGGACACTTCAGCGATCAGAAAACGCCGCGATGGGGCCGTTTTCCTTGTTCCGGGCGTTGTTGACGTTGATGCGAAACGATTGTTCCATCGGTTGGAACAGGGATTCGGCCGTCTTTTGCCCGTGGCCGGTGAAAACTGACGTTGCGACGCCTTTCTGAACCCTGTAATTATTTCACGCCCTATTTTGCGTTTGGCGTGAACTGACGTTCTGTCCATCGCGTCGTCCGAGCGGTTCTATCGTCATGGAGGTCGGTGTTGCTCAACTTTCGAACCATTCGATCGCAGATGATCTTTGGAGTTGTTGCGCTGTCGGTGATCGTCCTGATCCTGTCGCTTGCCAGCTACCAGGGCGTGATGAAATTTCGGAATCTGACCAAGAACATCCGGGCTCGCAGTGTGGAGCTTCCACTGGCTGCCAAAATCAACATCAAAGTCGCAGAGCTTCGTAGTTTTGCGGCTCTTGAATCGCAAAAACCGCCCAAAAAGCTGATTGGTTTTAGCGAGGCGTTCACCCAGGGGAATTTTGAACGTCGGATCGCCGAAATCAAATCGGCGCTCGATGAGTACCGCAAGGAGCTTGAAAAAACCAATATCAAGGATGCCAAGTTCGCGGACAACTCTCAGGAGCGCGAGTTCGTGCAAACCTTTGAGCGGTCGTTGTCAAAAATTCGCGGCATGGTGGGGGAAGGGGATTGGATGTTCGGCAGGCGTCCCTACCAAATGATCAACTCGATGGACGACGAGTTGGGAAATCTTCAGCAATTGACTGCCGAATTGCCGTCGTTCATGCAGCAGCGGATGCATGATTTTTCGGAAAATGCAAAAGCCGAATACCGCACGTGGATTACGTTGACGGTGCTGATGTCGATCGCGGCGTTGGTGATGATTATCTTTCTGGCCAACAAGTTTCGCAACAAGCTGATGCTGCCGATGGAAGCGCTGGTCGAAGGCTCGCGTCAGGTCGCTGCGGGAAATTATGACTTCCGGATCCAGATGGATACCGACGACGAGGTTGCCGAACTGGGCAAGGCGCTCAACGCGATGACGGATAACTTTCAGGAAATCAAAACGGATTTGAACCGCAAGGTTCAGTTGCGCACAAAAGAAGTGGTCCGCAGCGAAAAGATGGCCAGCGTTGGTTTTTTGGCCGCAGGTGTGGCTCACGAGATCAACAATCCGCTGGCATCCATTGCCTGGTCAGCGGAATCGCTTGAGTCGCGTTTGCATGACATTTTGCACCCCGAAGGTGAAGTCGACGCGGAGACGAGGATTGCCGATATTGCGGACATGAAAAAGTACCTGGCGAGGATCCAGGAAGAGGCTTTCCGGTGCAAGGAAATCACCTCGGGGCTGTTGGATTTTTCCAGAATGGGTGACGTGCAGAAGGTCCCTGAAAATCTGTCCGAGATCATCAATTCAGTGGTCGACATTGTAAAACCGTTAAGCAAATATCGCGATCGAAACATCCACGTTGAAACCGACCCGTCGGTCTGTAGCTGCGTCAACGCACAGGAGATCAAGCAGGTTGCCTTGAATCTGATCACCAATGCACTCGGTAGCGTTGAAGCCGGAGGAGCGGTCAGCGTTCGCCTTTTTTCCAAAAACGGAAACGCAGTCATGGAAGTTTCCGACAACGGTTGTGGGCTGACCGACGAAGTCAAGCAGCATCTTTTTGAGCCATTCTTTACCCGCAGACGAGACGGACAGGGCACTGGCCTTGGCCTTTCGATTACCTATCAAATTGTTGAAGACCACCAGGGGAAAATCGTTGCACACAGCGATGGTCCGGGTACAGGGTCGGTCTTCACCATCACCCTTCCCCTGGTTAGTCAACAGCAGAGTTCTCTTCGCCATGCAGCCTAAGACCAAAACAAAAGACGCCAAATCTCCGAAACTCCGTGTGCTTTTCGCGGACGATGAAATTCATCTTCAGGAATTGATCGCAGCGGAACTCCCGAGGATGGGTCACGAAGTCACCGTGTGCGCCGATGGTGCGCAGGCCGTTGTGGCGGCAGAAAACGGGCTGTTCGATTGCCTGTTGGTCGATCTGGACATGCCCGGAATGCACGGACTGGAAGTGATTGAAAAATGCAAATCGATTGCGCCCGAAATGGAAGCCATTGTGCTCACCGGCAAAGGCTCCACCGACACCGCAATCACGGCGCTGCGATTGGGGTCATTTGACTACCTGCAAAAGCCTTGCAAGCTTGTTGAACTCAAGGCCGTGCTCAAACGCGTCGCCGATCGACGCGATTTGAACCGAAAAATCGTTGCATTGCAGCGGCAACTCGGTCGTGTTCAGGGTCAGGCAACCATGATCGGTGCCCACCGCAGCATGCAGCGGGTGAAGGCTTTGATCGAAAAAGTTGCGCCGACGAATTCGACCGTGTTGATCCGGGGCGAAACGGGAACGGGCAAGGAACTCGCCGCCCGGAGTATTCACGAAAGTAGTTTGCGGGCAAAGAATCCATTTGTGGCGGTCAACTGCGGTGCGTTGCCAGCGAACCTGATCGAAAGTGAATTGTTTGGTCACAAAAAGGGCGCATTCACCGGAGCGGACGAGCACCGCCAGGGGCTTTTCGAAGTCGCTGACAGTGGAACGCTGTTCCTGGACGAAGTCGCGGAATTGCCCAAACCAACCCAGGCTTCCTTGCTGCGGGTGCTTGAAAGCGGCGAAGTCAGGCGTTTGGGTGAAAGCGAATCTTTCTCGGTCAATGTTCGAATCGTTTGTGCCACGCACCGCGATTTGGCGCAGATGGTCGCAGACGGTGAGTTCCGCGAAGACCTGATGTACCGGATCAATACTTTTGAAATGAAGCTTCCACCGTTGCGTGATCGCACCGATGACATTGTTGGGCTTGCCTGCCATCTGTTGGCGCGGTTTCGTCCGGAGTCGGCGCGGTCCCCGCAGCCTATTGCTGCCGATGCACTGGCAAAGCTTCAGTCGCATTCATGGCCCGGGAATATCCGTGAGTTGGCCAATGTGATTGAGAGGGCTTCGATTATGTGCGATACCCTTCCAATCGGCGCCGATGACTTGCCGACGATGGGCGGAAGTTTGAGAAAAGTCGGACAAGCGAATGCCCGTGCTGGCAAATCATTGCGCGAGATCGAGATGGAAACTATCTATGCGACGCTTGATTCGTGCGGTGGCAACAAAACCGCTGCGGCAAAGCAGTTGGGCATCAGCCTGAAGACGCTTTACAACAAGCTGAACGCCGATCTGCTGAGCAAGGGCGTGGCGTAAGCGAGCGGCGTGCCTTGCCTTATCTATATCAGGGACTGCGCCGCAAGGGAGTGCGGCGCCAATGGCTCTGTTCTTCTTTTCTGGCCGTCATGACCAATGATTGACCAACGGCGACTGACCGCTGCGTATGCAAGCCCGGACTATTCACGAGGCGTGGGCGTCAGAATCAGTTGAGACAGTGATCCGCGACTCTGATGCGATGAAACGATCGCTGTGGTTTTTATCTGCCGGATGATTCACATTTCTTGTTGAAATTCAGCTTTTCCCTTGCTGCTGTTGGCCAGACGTAGAATCAACGCCCGTCGTCGTGAATAATCCGGGGCAAGAGCTGTTTCTGTCGCGCGACAGTTGGTTCCCTTGACGTTAAGTTTTGCCGGTTCGGTAAGCTTTACGGGCTGCGTGAAGTTTATCCTGATTTCTGCAAGCCACCTTCTGCTTGCGAAGCTGCGTAATCTTTGCAGTTTGTTCCGATACTCTGGATTCTGAAGATCGATCGACCGAATTACAGACCACTGGGATGGAAGTTGACCCAATCATCAGGTTTGTAAATCATGGCTCGCTCACGAAAACAACGTAAGAAATCAACTGGCTACCAGACGCTGGAAAATCGCCGACTTCTCGCAGGGGACTCAACGTTCTTCCTCAGCCCGGAAACCGGAACGCTACACATCTCTGCCGCAGAGAACACAGATGTGAGTGCGCAGTTTGCCAATGAGACCAGTGTCTCCCTAGATGAAACGACCGGTGAGTTGGTTGTCACCGAAGTTGGCAGCGGCGAGCATCGGTTCTCCACCGACGGGCTCACGCGAATCAGTTACCGGGGCACGTTCAGAGACGACCTGTTCGCCAACAACACTGATATTGATACTCGCGTTGTTGGACTCGGCGGCAACGACAACATCACAACCGGTGGCGGCGACGACCGTGTCATCGGTGGCAATGGCGACGACATTATCCGCACCGGAAATGGTGACGACTATGTCGCCGGTAACCAGGGCAACGACCAAATTCTTGAATCTGGCGACCAGGGCCGTGACCGTTTCTTCGGTGGTCCGGGCAACGATGTAATTGACTCCGGAGTGGGAGTTGATTTTGTTTCCGGCAATGGAGGCGATGACATCATCAGGCTTGGTGCAGGGAACGACGTTTCATTCGGTGGCGAGGGAAATGACGAAATCTTTGCAGGTGCCGGACGTGATTTCGTCTACGGCGGCAACGGCGACGACTTGATCAACGGGGAAGCGGGTAATGACCGGATTTTGGGTCAGGACGGCGATGACGTGATCTTTGGCGGTGTCAATGAAGATTCGCTTGTCGGCGGCGAAGGCGCGGACATGATCTTTGGCGAAGCCGGTAATGATTCGGTTGTCGGCGGCAGCGGCGACGACACGCTCGACGGAGGAACCGGCCGTGACAGAATCGTGGCGGCGGTAGCAACGCCCACCAATGACAGTTTTGGGAGCGACACGATTCAGGCAGGAAATGATACTGATGCCGACGTCCTGATCAGTCATCCACTGGATACCATCTTTGGCGGCCAGGGCGATGTTTTGGTTAACACGAACCGGTTGCGTCTGAATCAACAGGCACGATTCCTAAACCTTAACGCAGCAACACCTGGCTGGAACGTTACTGACTCCGGTTTGCAATTTCGCACGATTGTTCCTGGCACCGGTGCCTCTGCGGCAACTGCCGATCAGGTTCGGCTGAACTACGAGTACTCGTTTACTGATGGAACGGTTATCGAATCTGACGACAACGCTTTGGTTGACTTGAGTGAAATCATCACAGGTTGGGCTGAAGGGATTCGCATGTTGCGAGAAGGCGGCACCGTCGAACTGGCAGTGCCCGCGAGTCTTGCCTATGGCGACAGCGGAACCGAAGGAGTGCCCGGCGGTTCGACTCTCCGGTTTGTGGTTAGCCTGATTGAAGTTGTCTAGGTTTAACCGGGCCAGGGATCGAAGAAAGCACCGCAGATTTACAACTGCTGGCAGAATGTTGCCAGGGTTACTAGGAGATGATATGAGCAGGTCGAGAAAACACAGTCGTTGCAACTATTCGACGTTGGAAGGCCGACGCCTGTTGGCTGGCGATTCGGTATTCTTTTTCAACAGCACAACGGGGACGCTGCACATTTCCGCAGCCGAAACCAATGTGGAAGGCGCCGAATATGCGAATTCAATTGCGATTTCCTCTGACGGTTCGCAGTTGATCGTTACCGAAGCCAATCGACCTGATCAGACTTTTTCACTCGATGGGCTGACGCGAATCAGTTATCGCGGAACGTTTCAGAGTGATCGATTTGACAACTCGACCGATATCGATACGCGGGTCGCGAGCTTTGCGGGCAATGACAATATCTCCACAGGCGGTGGTGATGATCGTGTAATTGGCGGCAACGGAGACGACGAAGTTCGTACCGGTGGTGGTGACGACTACGTTGCGGGTAACGCTGGCCGGGACAGTATCTTTGGCGGCATTGAAAACACGGGGCGCGACCGTTTTTTTGGTGGACCCGGAGCGGACTTGATTTTCGGCGGTGATGGTGACGATTTCATATCCGGTAACGAAGGTGATGACGATATCCGACTGGGTGCCGGCAATGACGTTGCCTTCGGTGGCCAGGGGCAGGACACCATCAGCGGCGGGGCTGGAGACGACTTTATCTATGGCGGCGCTGACGATGATGACCTTGTCGGAGACACCGGCGGCGACCGGATTCTCGGTCAGGACGGTGATGACGAAATCTCTGGCGGCGAAGGTGACGATTCAATCGTTGGTGGTGACGGCGAGGATTCTATCCTTGGTGAACAGGGAAATGACACGCTGATCGGCGGTGAAGGTGATGACGTTCTTGAAGGCGGAGTCGGCCTGGACCGGATTATCGCGGCGATACCCAACGACGCAAATCGCCCTTTTGGGGTGGACACAATTGACACCGGAGATGACGCCGAGGCAGATATCGTCGCGGGTCATCCTGCCGATCAACTGGTTGTCAGTGGAAACGAAGATGTCATCATCGATGTCAATCAGGTTCGTCTTTCACAGCAGCGAAGGTTTCTTGTCGCCAACGCAGAGCAGCCCGGTTGGACCGTGACTGACAGTGGCCTGCAATATCGGACTGTGGTCGCTGGCAGCGGTGCGACTCCGAATGCCACTGATCGTGTTCGCGTCAACTATGTTGGGAATTTTATCGACGGTGAAGTTTTTGATTCCAACGATGACATTTCGTTTGCACTCGATCGGGTCATTGCCGGTTGGACCGAAGGCCTGCAGTTGGTGAGTGAAGGCGGAACGATCGAGTTGGCCATTCCGGCAAGTTTGGCATATGGTGACAACGGCATCCCTGGCATTCCCGGCGGCGCGACGTTGTTGTTCAATGTCGAGCTGCTGGAAGTTCTGAGCTAGATTTGGGATTGCCTTTGTAATCAAGTAGCACGCCTCGCCGCAGCGTGAAATTTGAGTCAGGGGCTGTGGTTTTATTCGCCCCGACGCCAGTGCTTTCTTTTTGGCAATGCCAGTCGCGCGGAACCCTCCCCGGCGGTGAGCCGCCGACCCTCCCGGTGGGAGGGTGATCGAAAGATCACGGCCTTGGCGAGTTGAGTTACTCGAGAGTTGAGTTACTCGAGAGTTGAGTTAACTGCTGATTCGAGCTACGTAACGGATTGCTTTCGCAACGGGTGGAAGTGTTGCGGGTCAGATCTCGAAGTTTTTCCTGATCTCCGGTGGGGCTTCCTGGTAACCGAGCGGTTCCATGGAACAGCCTGCCCTGCCCTGACTGAGGCTGCGCATGACGCCGGAGTAGCTGAGAAGTTCGGCCAGGGGGGCGTGGGCAACGATGTAAGTCGTCCCTGCGTGCGTGTCGGTGCTGATGACTTGAGCCCGTCGCATGGCGAGGTCTCCCACGAATTCGCCGAAGTATTCTTCGGGCGTGGTGATGGAGACTTTCATGACCGGTTCCAGCAGCGCTGGCGAGGCTTCGCGAAGAGCCTGTTCAAAGGCTTCGCCGGCAGCGATCGCGAACGCCATCGGAGTGGAGTTTTCGTTGGCTTTGGCGCCGGTGAGGGTAACGCGAATTTTGGCCAGCGGGAAGCTGCCGATGCAGCCGCCTCCGTCGCCACGTGCCTGG
Source organism: uncultured Pirellulaceae bacterium (assembly GCA_937928555.1). Lineage (GTDB taxonomy): Bacteria > Planctomycetota > Planctomycetia > Pirellulales > Pirellulaceae > Mariniblastus. The sequence continues at coordinate 6,403 of CALFWR010000046.1, read as the reverse complement.
ATTTCTTCTTTTACCGTCTGCACGAACTCTGCGGGCATCGAATCGACCGGCAGGCGGTTGAAGACTTTGACTCCCGATTCGACTTTCTCGTCAGGTTCCATCTTGAGTGTGACTTCGCCGTAGATCTGCTGGCCTTCGATCAGGCGGTTGCAATCGCGGGTTACCGTTTTCTCAAGGTTGACCGATTCGCGATAGGAAACGCGCGGTTTATGGACTTTGACTTTCAGGTTAAAGTCACGAAGCAATCGGTTTTTGATGACTTCTAGGTGAAGTTCACCCATGCCGGCGATCAGTGTTTGGCCGGTTTCTTCATTTTCGGTCGCGCGGAACGTTGGATCTTGTCGCTTCAGAAGTTCGAGGATCTCGGCGAGTTTGTCGCGTTCGGCAGTCGAATCGGGCTCGATCGCCATTTCAATGACCGTTTCGGGGAAGTCAATGGACTCCAGCAGGATGGGCGATTTTTGCTCGCACAGTGTGTCGCCGGTGACTGCAAACCGAGGTCCGATGACGCCAACGATCTCACCGCAGCCAATCGCGGGCATCTGTCCGTCTCGTTCTTTTCGGGTGGCGTGAATTTGCCAGAGCTGGGCGACGTTTTCTTTTTTGTCTTTGCCGGGACAGTAGACACGCGTGTTGCTTTTCAGTTCTCCCGAGTAGACGCGGATCCAGTAGAGGTCTCCGGTTTTGGCGGGAAGGATTTTGAACACCAGGCCGCAGAAGGGTTCTTTGGCGTTGGGTTTGCGGACTTCGGTGGAATTCTCTTTGCGTGGATTGGAGCCCTCGACAGGTGGTCGATCGAGAGGGTTGGGAAGGTAGAACTTGACGGCGTCGAGTACCGATTGAACGCCGATTCCGTGGAGGGCCGAACCGCAGACGACGGGCTGAATTTGGCGAAGCAGGGTTCCTTCGCGGAGTACCTTGCGGATCAGTTCATTGGGCACCGGCTCGTCGGCCAGCGCCAGGGACATTGCTTCGTCGGAGAGGTTGTAGATCGATTCGAGCATTTCCTCGCGCGCGATTTTTGCATGATCGAGAAACTCTTCGGGGATCGGTTGGTCCTTGACCTGTTTTCCATCATCCTCGTAGGTCAACATCCGCATCTTGATAAGATCGATGGTGCCGCGGAATGGATCGTCGACGTGGGCCGGGCCTTCGCCGACGGGAATTGCGATTGGGACCGGGTTGGCTCCCAAGCGATCCTTGATTTCGTCAAGGACGCGGCGGAACTCGGCGCCTTCGCGGTCGAGTTTGTTGATGAACGCGATCCGCGGGACGTTGTACTTGTCGGCTTGTCGCCAAACGGTTTCGCTTTGAGCTTCGACGCCTTCGCGGGCGCTGAACACGACCACTGCTCCGTCTAGGACGCGCAGGCTGCGTTCGACTTCTGCGGTAAAGTCGACGTGGCCAGGGGTGTCCAGCAGGTTGATGTGAATTCCGCTCCAGTCGAAAGTCACGCAGGCGGCGTAGATCGTGATGCCACGGTCCTGCTCTTCGGCATCGTCGTCGGTGGTGGTGTTGCCGCTGTCGACTTTGCCAACGCGATGTTTGGCTCCCGAAAGAAAAAGCATCCGCTCGGTGACGGTGGTCTTGCCGGCGTCAATGTGGGCAATGATGCCAATGTTGCGCAGGTTTTGAAGTTTTCTGGCCATGGGTTGTTTGTGCTTTTGCGATGTTCTGTAACCAAAGCCTAGCGAAACGGGGGGAAAGTCACAGGGTGGTAGGGTGTGTGGTTGTGGCTTCCAATGCTTCCAGTCGCAATCGATTGTCTTGTTCTGGCATCCAGTCGACAGCGAGTTGTTTGTTGGCTCCCAACGTCCTCAATAGAACGGCTTACTGGTGAAAGTGATTACGTCTGGAAGCGATGGAAGCCACAACCACGGGCGCATAAAAAAACCGCCATGTCGGAGACAAAGCGGTGAGTGTTTGGGTTCGACCTACCAGGCAAAGTGAGCAAATGCCTTGTTGGCTTCGGCCATGCGATGCGTGTTGTCGCGGCGGGTCATTGCGACGCCTTCGCGGTTGTAAGCGGCGACCAGTTCGTCAGCCAATCGCAGATGCGTTGGGCGTCCTTTCTTTTCGCGGATCGCCATCAAAAGCCAGCGGATGGCAAGTGATTGTTGTCGCGACTTGTTGACTTGCATTGGAACCTGGTACGAGGCACCGCCAACGCGTTTGGAACGGACTTCGATGTAGGGCTTAACGTTCTCGACGGCCTGAGTGAAGACCTCGATGGGTTCCTGGTCGGGAACGCGAGTCTTGATTTCGTCCAATGCATCGTAAAACACCTTTTGGGCGACGGTTTTCTTTCCGTCCCACATCAGGCAGTTGATGAACTTGCTGGCCAGGATTGAATCGAATTTCGGATCCGGTTTAAGCTGCGTGCGGCTTGCTGTGATTCGTCCCATTTCAGAATCTGTTTTCTTTTAGCTTGATGAATGGATTAATTAGTTAGCTTTTCTTCGCGCCGTAACGGCTACGTGATTGCTTTCGGCTTTCGACACCCAAGGTATCCTGGGTTCCGCGGACCACTTGGTAGCGAACTCCGGGAAGGTCACGGACGCGTCCGCCACGAACAAGAACAATCGAGTGTTCTTGGAGATTGTGGCCTTCGCCGGGGATGTAAACGGTGACTTCTTTGCCGTTGGAAAGCCGAACACGCGTGATCTTCCGAAGTGCCGAGTTGGGCTTTTTGGGAGTCATTGTGCGTACTTGAAGACATACACCCTGCTTTTGGGGGCATTTTTCAAGAACGGGTGATTTGGTGAACTTTCGTTTTTGCTTGCGGCGTTTGCGAACAAGCTGATTAATAGTTGGCATGAAACCAGTCTTTATTGCGTAATTTCAATTGATACTGCAGAGGACGTCCAGAACTCCCCTACAGGATCACCGTATCGGATTCGGTAATCTATTGGTTTGCCCCAAGCTGTCAATAGACAAACTCCGTTTCAATTCGGCTTTTGAAGGCTGAAATGGGTGGGGTGGTTGCTTGAGTAGCTTAAGCAAGCTGTCGGGTATCGAACAGTTATCGATCGGACCGGGTAATCTGTTGACCGTTTTTTCCGGAAGTCACCGCGTATTCGGTAGATTTGGGTGATTGGAGGCCTTTTCTGTTAGCAAAGAGTTGTAGAATAAGGACAACTGGGGCATCAAAAGAGAATTAGCTGAGGGCTAAATGGGTCATTCGGAACACAAACGGTTGCCTTCCGTCGGACCGAAGACCACTTCCAAATCATCCGCTGAGGAGGCGGAGAACGATCCTGCCAAGCTTTCTGGAGGGGCAGGAGATGGCTCGTCTGACTATTTTGAGGCAATGGATGTTGAATCCATCACCGGTGGGACGCGGTCAGCGAGCGAGAATCGGGACCAAGGCTCTGGCTCTGTGAAGAAGCCTGCGTTGGCCGCGGAATCTGCAAAACTACCGGAAACAAGCGAATTCGAACTACCGCCGCGAACCATGGTGCCGAGACCCAGTCGCCGGCGGCCGAAGAAGCCAGCCAGCAAACCTGCAAAGGTAATTAAGGCTAAGGCAACAAAGGCAGTGCCGCTGGCCAAGCGATTGCCGGCGAAAACGCGGGAGCCGCTCCCACAGATATTTGCCGTTGACGAGGATGAACGGTTTGAGTGGCGAGCCGTCTTTACGCGGCAGTGGTTGCGGCGCAACTGGGGGTTTTTCTTCTCGTTCTTTTTGCACACGATCGTTCTGTTGACGATGTCGCTGTTGATCGTCCGCGCGGGAATCGGTGATTCACGGATCAATCTGGACGTTGCCGACGCAGCGGCGAGCGATGAAGAAGTCCTCGAAGTAGAGTTGGACGGTCTGCAGATGGACGACGCCGAAGTCAACTTTGAGAACGAAGCTTTGGAGCAGGTGTTCGAGAACGAACTCGAGAGCGAAGATTTATTTGATCCTGTTGATCTGGCCGAAGCCGAGCAGGCGGCGATGGAGGTTTTGGGTGGGCCGATGCATCGTCGTAACGGTGACGGCAAGTCGGCAACTTTTTTTGGCACGCAAGCCATCGGGAACAAGTTTGTGTTTGTCGTCGATCGCTCGACCAGTATGGAGTACGGGGCTGAAGACGCTGTTTCGGAAAAGCCTTTCAATCGCTACGACATTGCCCTCGCCGAATTGCTCGACGCGATTAACAGCCTGAAGCCTCATCAGGAATTTTTGGTGATCATGTTTGCCCACGACACGCGGGTGATGTTCGATCCCAAGCCGGGTATCACGCCGACGTTGGCAACCGCGACACGTCAGAACAAGCAGCGATTTCAAAAGTGGCTTGAAGGGCTGAGTATGGGTTGGGGGACCGACCCGCGTGACGGTCTTGAGCTGGCGTACCGGCTTGCACCGGACGCGATATTTTTGCTAAGCGACGGAGCGTTTATTAACGAACAGCGCGACAACGAACCCAAGAGCCGCGATATCGTGTTGAAAAATTCGCGGGTGCCGGGAGCTCCGTCGATCAACACGATTGCCCTCGAAGGCGAAGCGTCGCGCGGTTCGCTGAAAGAGATCGCTTCGATTAGTAACGGATTGTTCCGGTTTCAGACGATTGACGGCTACCTGAAGCAGGTTTTGGAAACTGGTGAAAGCTCGTTCCAGTTTCGGGCGATTTCGTATTTGCTGAACGAAGGCAATCTGTCGTGGGAGCAGCGGTCGAAGCTGGTTGAAGGTCAGCTCGTGAGGCTGCTTTCGGATCCGTCGGCGCAAACCCGGTTTGTTGCCGAGCAGCTTCTGCACCAGGCGACTTGGGGGCTGTTTGAAAAGCAGGTTCCCTCGATTGAGGCCGAGCGGAAACAGGCAGCCGCAGCGTGGCGAAAAATTGCCAAAGAAACCCGGGGCTTTGAGGAGAGTTCGCAGATTTCGGCTCTGGATCCTGATTTGAAATATCGCGAGCGGTTGTGGTTGGCGCTGGCGAAGGGCGACATTGAGTCCGCGTTGCCGCTGTTGGCGGAGCTGGACGAGAGCCGGTTGCAGCCGCGAACGATGGTCGCGGTGATGCTCGGAATTGTGGAGTTCCAGCGTGAAGAGGGACCTACCAGCGAATTGTTGGGGTGGCTGCGTTTTCTGGGGCGACAGTTGGACGGCAAACCCGGGGGCGATCGCGAGAAGCTGGGGGAAAGCGAGTGGGGTTACGCTCAATCGCGGGCATTTGTCGTGGGTGTGCTGGATCGTCGCGCGCGGCGGTCTTTCAAGTTGTACGCCAAGGTCGCGGATGCCGATCGGGCCTGGAGTATTCGGGAAAAGCTGGCTTGGCGTTTGGTGAATACTTATCCCGAGACCCGCGAGAGCGTCCTTGCGATGGAATTCCTGCGGAAAAACGTCGATGACACTCCGATTCAGGAGGAGGCGGTGACGGTCGAGGAGCTGCTGGGGATTGAGGCTCAGTAGCTGCGGTGCGGCTGTGAAAAAGTTTCTTGACCGGTCGTGAACTTTTGTTCGGCTGCGGCGTCTATCAGGCAAGCGAATACGGAGAGAGTCCTTTTTCGAGCAAAACAGAGTCATGTTCTTCTTCAGCAATCAACAGGTGAATTCGAGTTCCGTTTTCGGCCAATGGTCGAATTCAGGAAACCGCGCCTGCGTGCATTGCTGATCCAACGTTCAATTCGAAGAACCAATGGTCCGGTGCTTGGCATCGGGCCTTTTTTTGTGACCTCGTCCAACGGGCGACGCATTGTTGATGAGTTCGGTTTTGATGAGTTCGGTGAAGGTTCGAAGCCTGTGGTCACAGCCTTTCGAATGTCCGTCCGGAAAAGGTTGGACGAATGCGTTGAAGAAATGGAAGCCATCCGGCTGGATGAGGGGCCTGTCTTGAAAACAGGTGGCTGCGAAAGCGGCTTGTGAGTTCGAGTCTCACGGCTTCCGCTGAACCGGAGTGATTTCGCAGCTGGTGAAACCTGCGGGTTGAAAATGAAACATTGCCGGGTAGCTCAATGGCAGAGCGGCTCCCTGTTAACCCGGATTATTCACGACGACGGGCGTTGATTCTGCGTCTTGCCAACGGGAGCAAAGGAAAAGCTGAATTTCAACAAGAATTGCGAATCATCTGACAGGTGAAAACCATAGCGATCGTTTCATTGCATCAGAACTGCGGATCACTGTCGGAACTGATTCTGACGCCCACGCCTCGTGAATAATCCGGGGCTAAGGAGATGGTTGGAGGTTCGAGTCCTCCTCCGGCAGCTTTCTGCGGGGTAGTTGCTGCTGGTAGTGACGCCTGACTCTGAATCAGGAAGTCGTCGGTTCGATTCCGACCCCCGCGGCTTTTTGAAATCCGGAATTTTACGTCCCTGGTGTAATGGGAGCATCGCTGATTCCAAACCAGCTGGTCGGGGTTCGAATCCCTGGGGGCGTGCTGAGTGATGAGTACCGAGTGCTGAGTGCTGAGTGCTGAGTGCTGAG
>CALFWR010000045.1 GCA_937928555.1 uncultured Pirellulaceae bacterium | reverse complement strand
AAGTGATCTACCGCCGACCGTTGCCAGGGCATACGGTGGCGTATCTCGATTCCGCTTGAAGCCTGTCCGAGGCAACCATCTAATTCGACGCAACCATCTAATTACGACGCAAATCTTTGAAGCTTCCAGCCACAAAGTTCCTTCACGCTGCGTGCTCGCAACGTAACAAACCAAAAAAAGAAAGAAAGAGCCCCGATCCAGCTTCAATCGGGCATCTTGAACAAAGTGTTTGAGCTCCGGCGGGCACCAAAAGCAATTCAAACCGCACCGTCACACCAACTCATCCACCGATCCAATCCCAAAAACATGAACCCGCGAAGTCAAACACTCAATTGTTATGTCGCCGTTTGCACTGGATGATTGAATGGGGCTCCTTTTTCGGTGTGATTGACCAAACGTGTCAATTTTAGAGTATTTTTTGCCAATTTTTGGTGTCTGATGAACTTTTACGGTCGATTTGGGTCAGTTAATTCGATATATTTCTTTTGTGGGCATTGCCCCGGGGTTTGCCATTGCGAGCCGAAAAGAGGCCTGTTTTTTTGAACAGGCCACTTTTTTTATCCCGGATTATTCACGAGGCGTGGGCGTCAGAATCAGTTCCGACAGTGATCCGCGACTCAGATACGATGAAACGATCGCTGTGGTTTTCATCTACCGGATGATTCACATTTCTTGTTGAAATTCAGCGTTTCCCTTGCTCCTGTTGGCCAGACTAGAATCAACGCCCGTCGTCGTGAATAAACCGGGTTTATAGGTCATCGAAGCAACTGAATTTGATCTTCATTGAGTCGTCCACGTCGGTGCAACAGTCAATTATTTTGCCGGCATCCCATAACGAGTCGAACGTTCGGTATTGTGAGTATTTGCTTTTGCAAATCGGATAGAGGACTAAGTCAGCCAACTGCATGAGTGGATCATTTTTCGTTTTTCCGCGCGGTTCGCCTTTGATTGCAGTGGAAAATTCTTCGGCGGATAAAGGCTGGTATTTTTCTGAGGTTCCAGCAGAAAAAGGATTGCCGGAAGTTTTGAGATCTCTCAGATAGGAAATCAATTTTCCGTCCTCGTTTGGCCCGGTTCTTTCAAACCGAATTTCCATCTCGCCACCGTTAGCCAAAACATATTTCGCGGATCGTTCGATCAAGATCACGAATGCAGTTTTACAAAGCTGCCAAAGTCTTTCTTTGTAATGGTCTCTGTATCTATTCAAGTATCCGGGCCGGTGAATTACGCAGGCCGTACACAAGACGGGTGCGTTAACCATCAGGGATTCTAAATCAGTTAGAAAACCCTCTCTTTTCTCTTTTTTGAAGCGAAAAGGTTTTCTCGACCCACGAATTTTATTTGAGTGAAGAGGCGACGTAACCTCCCATTTCTTGCAGAATGCGCGGTGTGATTCGATAAACGAAGGAATGTTCTCGTTTTCGATCAGGACTCCGCCGAGCCCGAACCAGTCCATGCCGTCGTCTCTCATCTGGGAGTCAGCATCTAGGTCGCGAGTTCCACTGTCATCGAAATAGAGCGAAAATTGGGGTTTCTGAGGTTCTGTTTCCAAATCTGCACCAGAGCCAGTTTTATTTCGATTGAGTTAGGCGACATAAAAACGAATTGCGATCTATCGGTGTGTCACTGAGACGGTATCGCAATCTGGAATTTGTTTTGGCGCACACGGATAGATCGTGCGTTGAACTTTGTCGCGCGCTGCGACCGGGTCACACTAAATGGTAACGGTTTTGCTAGGCGAAATCCAGCTTTTGGTAGTAACTTGCAAGCAGCTTGTGCCGTCAGTGACGCGGGTACCAACTGGGGCGATGCTTTGAATTCATGACCGACGCCCAACTTGGCTTGGGCGTCATGCAATTCGGAATCAATGAACAACAGCAGACCTTGCAAAGCCTTTCCGCCGAACAACCGGCCTTCCGGCTCAATCAACCCGGATTATTCACAAGGCGTGGGCGTCAGAATCAGTTCCGACAGTGATCGGTTACTCTAATCCGGGCTCAAGGCTCTTGCGGCAAGCAGGTGGAACGAAAAGGATCGTGAAGGATGCGCTGATGTTTCCCAAAACCGCTGCTGTTTAAGCGTAGCAGATTCGCAAACGTCCGGCAAATTTTTTGAATGGAGCGTTTTTCCGGGAGGCTCGGCGCACCGGCAGCGCATCACGCTCGCTAGACTAGGACTAGGCTAGGCGTTGAGACGGGTTGAATCGGTGGGCTTGTTAGCATCAAGGCCCTTGCTTGGGCAACGAAACTGCCAGAACCGATGATGTTGGATCTTCGTTGGATGCGGCGGACCGGTGCCATGTTTTGCTGTGGCATGCAGTCCATGTTTGGCGATTTTGCGCCGCGACGTTATTCTCTTGTCCCTCGCTGAAGCGTCGGCGAGGCAACGATGTGAACCACGTGCTGCGGAACGAAATTGATGGAATTGAAGAAGGCGATTGAAACACGACACACACTGAAGGTGCTTGCCGACCCCGATTCCCCCTGGGAGTTGCCGCAAGGGGAAACGCAAGATAAGGTGGCCGGGATTCTGGCGGCCGCGATCAATGCGCCTTACCACAAACCAGCCGACAAGGCGCATCTGGCCGAGCCTTTGACGTCGCCGGTGCCGTGGCGGTTTCATGTTGTCAGCGCCGGGCAGTGTCGCAAGCTTGTGCAAAAGCTGGGCAACACCGATCTCCAGTCCGGAAAAATTCGCAATATGCTGGCCGCTGCCGACGCACTGGTGATGACAACGTGGTTGCCCAACCCGGCAGGCCAGGCGAAAGCGTTCGGAGAGTTTGATCCGACGTTGCAAAACATGGAACACATCGCAGCATCTTCGGCGGCGATTCAGAATCTGCTTTTGCTGGCAACCGAAGCCGGATGGAACAACTATTGGTCCAGCGGCGGGGTGCTGCGAAGTGAGCTTGTGTTTGGGTGGATGGGGATTCCATTGGAGCAAGTTTTACTGGGAGCGGTTTTTCTTTTTCCAGAGGACACGCGCGGTGTCGATGTCAAGCCCGGTGGGTTGCGAGACCGGAAAGGATCGGCATCGCAGTGGTCCCGGATGGTCGAGATTTAGCCCAGACTGTTCAGCAGGCGTGAGCATGGTTGTCAGTTCCATCCATGAGTGCGGCATCGGTCGGAAAAGATTCCTGTTTTTGGATTTCATCAGCTGGTTAAAACCAAAGTCGCGGAGGCAATCCGGTACGCTCGCGATTGCAGAGGATCCGAATCGGCGTCGAGCGCAACGGCACCGGTCGCCGAAAATTCGGATCTAAACCCGAATTATTCACGACGACAGGCGTTGATTCTTCGTCTGGCCAGCCGGAGCAAGGGAAAAGCTGAATTTCAACGGGAGCTGCGAATTGTCCGGTAGATGAAAACCACAGCGATCGTTTCATCGCATCAGAGTCGCAACTCACTGTCGGAACTGATTCTGCCGCCCACGCCTCGCGAATAATCCGGGCTAAAGTTTCCACGATTCTTGCAACCAAAGTCTAGCTCTTCACCGCGCTGCCTTCGACTTTGCCGAGGTACGTCTCGCGACTTGGGCGGCTACAAAGGTCGTTGGCCATCTGGTTGTCGATGAACACTTCTTTTTCTGGGTCGAACTTGAGAGCCTTGCCGACCATCAGCTGAATGTTGCACATGTGACAACTGGTCATGCTGCGATGGTGTGAATTCACGTCGGATACCGGTTCGCTGCGATCTTTGATGCAATCGAAGAAATTGCCCATGTGGCCGCTGAATGGTTTGCCCTTGTACAGCTTGGCCATTGCTTCATCGAGATCCTTGTTGTCCTGTTCGGTCAAGCTCTCCACGGGTTTGCCGGTGAGCTTTTTTCGATTTACAAAGAAGCGGCCTTTGTCACCGCTGAACAGAATACCATTGCCAAAGTTGGTCTTTCCATCTTCAGATTTGTAGTGGTGGTTGACATTGATGACCGATCCATTGGCGAACTTGAGATCGATGTTGAATTGGGTTGCCGCGTTGTAGCCGTTCTCAAGGCTGGCTTTGCCGTTGAAGAAATCGACCCAATTGAATCCAGCGGGAACAACGTTACCGAACTTGCCGGTTCCATCGCAGTGAACCGGTGCGGTACTGCCCATCCCAAGTGCCCACTGGGCGATGTCGATGTGGTGAGCGCCCCAGTCGGTCATCTTGCCGCCAGAGTATTCCATGTACCAACGGAAGAACTTGCGACGTTCCAGCGAATACTTGGCAGCCTGGGCCGGGCCAACCCAGAAATCCCAGTCAAGTTTTTCCGGGGTGTCGGTGTCATTGAAAGGTCCATCGCCGGGGGAACCACCGATAGCCAGGTTAACGTTGACGTTGTCGCCGATGTAGCCGCCCTGGACCATGGCGACTGCTTTGAGGAACCTGCGTCCCATTTCGGATCGCTGCTGCGTCCCGACCTGAAAGACTTTGCCGGTCTCTTTGACCAGCTTGCAAATGTGTTTGCCTTCGTCGATGGTAAGCGAAAGTGGTTTTTCACAGTAAACATCGCACCCGGCACGCAGTGCATAGTCGGCGATAGGAACGTGCCAGTGATCGTTGGTGCCGATCGTGACGACGTCCGGTTTTTCTTTGTCGATCATCTCGCGATAGTCGATGTACTCGGTCAGCTTGCCGGCAAACTTCTTTTCCGCATTGAATTCTGCGGTGTGTATCGAATCCACGTCACAGACCGCAACCATCTTTCCAAACTTGGCGGCCTGTCGCGCGATCGTGCCGCCCCGATTGTGACGTCCACGACTTCCTCCGACTCCAATTGACGCGATCCGAAGGTCGTCATCGTAAGTGTTGCCAGCGGCGTCACTTGTCCAGATGTAAGGGATAGAGGCACAGGCGGTGACCGCAGCGGCAGAGTTTTTGAGAAAGCGTCTTCGGGACGTTGTCATTTTGGTTCCCATGTTTCAGGTTGTGTGAGCTGACATTGTAGCCGCCCAAGGCGCGACTCTGGCTAACCAGTTGTGGTTGTATTGACAAGTTTGGCAGCTATTGGCTTGATGACTCTTCGCCGCCGGGTGCTTTGGATTGCGTCCCATCGGGGCGACCGACTGAGCCCGGATTATTCACGAGGCGTTGGCGTCCGAATCTGTTCTGGCAGTGATCCGCGTCTCTGATGCGATTAAACGATCACGGTGGTTTTCATCGACCGGATGAGTTGCAATTCTTGTTGAAATTCAGCTTTTCCCTTGCTCCGGTTGGCCAGACATAGAATCAACGCCCGTCGTCGTGAATAATCTGGGATCAGTGCGCAGAGCAACAGAAGGACTGTTGCTGCGGGGAAGAACTTCATCCGTTCGCCTGTGTGAGCCCATTTTTTCCGGATACGTTTTGGCACAGGGGACGCACCGATTGGAGCGATCCGGTGTCGATTTGTGTATAACAGTGAAAAACGGTAGTCGGCAGGGGAATCGAAACGTCTCGCGGTTGGATATTCTGGATGCCGGCGCGTCGTGGAATGATCGTCGCGGCTTGTTGTGATTCGGAGAGATTGAAATGGCAAAGAACCTGACCATCGCTGAATCGCCAACGCAGGATCGGCCACGTGAGCGGTTGATGAAGCTGGGTGCTCATCAGTTGCGGTTGGCGGAACTGTTCGCCGTTTTGATTCGATCGGGGCGCCCGGGCGAGTCGGCGGTTCAGGCCGGTGAAAGACTGGCTGCGGCTTTCGGGAACGATCTGGCGGCGCTACCGGATGCTTCGGCGATTGAACTCAAAGGGATCAGTCCGGCGGTCGCCAAGACGGCTTATTGTCAGATCATGGCGGGGGTTGAATTGGGTCGTCGCGTTGAGCAAGCCAAAAGCGATGCCAACAACGTGCGCCGAATTGGTGGAAGCCGGGATGCGATTGACTTTTGCCGTTCCCATTTTGCGAGACTGGTCGCGGACGGTCACCGGGAAGAATTTCACATCGTGTGCTTGGACACCAAGAATCAGATCATCGGCACGCATCAGATTTCAGTCGGAACGCTCGACGCGAGCCTGGTTCATCCTCGCGAAGTATTCAAGCCGGCGATCAAGGACAGTGCTTCGTCGGTGATTCTTGTTCACAACCATCCGTCCGGTGACCCGACACCAAGTCGCGAAGACCGGCAGGTGACGCGGCGTTTGGAGGAAGCGGGAACGCTGCTGGGGATCGATGTGCTGGATCACATTGTGTTGGGTTCGCAGGGTGGCATTAGCATTCGCGAGGGTTAGTGTTTGACAAACATGCACCGCCGTTTCGTGGCTGGCGGGGTGCAGTTTCAAGAATTACGCTGCGGGTGGCCTTTGAGCCCGGATTATTCACGAGGCGTGGGCGTCAGAATCAGTTGAGACAGTGATCCGCGTCTCTGATGCGATGAAACGATCGCTGTGGTTTTCATCTATCGGATGATTCGCGATTCTTGTCGAAATTCAGCTTTTCCCTTGCTCCCGTTGGTCAGACGTAGAATCAACGCCCGTCGTCGTGAATAATCCGGGTTGAGTTTGTTTTGTCGGTGGAAGTTTTGTTTTGCGAAAACGAAGATCTGGAAAAAAGAGGAACATTGAGGTCCGTATCCGGACGTGGGGTATTTACTCTCGGTGGGACAGGGATTCGCGCGAGCTTCCCCGGATTGTTGAGCGGACAACGCGAGTCGAGGCTGTTATCGATGTTGAGTTCGGGATGGTGGTGAACATTGTTGGCGCGAAAAACATGGAGTTGGATTTCTGTATTGGTCACCCTGGAATTCGTGATGATCAAGGCAAAATTCGTCGGCCCTTTGATGGATCGGTGTATGTCAAATCCAACGACTGGGATTTCTACCTTGGCGATACGATCTGGAACCCAGTCGAAGACAAGCTTGGTGATTGGCGCATGACGCTGGAGCTTGATGGAGAATTGATCGCAGACAAGACGTTTGAGTTGGTGCGGCCAACAGGTCCGGATGTCCACGGGGCTTGATCGACTGGTGTGGCCAGTGGGTGACGAGTTTGTCTGCTTGTTGGGCGCAGTCAGCCTTCCATCACGAGGTTGTCGCGGTGGATCATCGTGCTGCGGGTGGCTGTTCCCAGAATCGCCGTGATTTGTTCTGTCTTGAGGCCTGCAATTTGTTTTGCCGTTTGGGCGTCGTATTCGACAAGTCCTCTTGCGATCGGGCGGCCGTGGGGGCCCTTGATCAGTATCGTGTCGCCACGTGAAAATTCGCCTGTCACGTATGTTACGCCGGCGGGCAGGAGGCTTTTGCCGCCTTCGAGCGCGATCAGGGCGCCGGCGTCGATGGTCAGTTGGCCGCTGACGTCCAGCACGCCGGAAATCCACTTCTTTCGGTCCTTGATCGCGTTAGGATTGGTGTCGAACCATGTGCCGGTGGCGGATTGGTCAAGAGCCGAAAGCGGGTGGTCGAAAAGCCCGTTGGCGATCACCATTGCAGTGCCGCTGGCCGTAGCGATGCGAGCGGCTTCGATTTTCGTCCGCATGCCCCCGCGGGAGTGCTGCGACGCAGCGCCGCCGGCCATGGCTTCGATGCGTTTGTCGATCGCGGTGACTCGCTGAACCAGTTTGGCGTTTGGATTCTCCTGTGGCGGTGAATCAAAAAGTCCGTCAACGTCCGAGAACAGGACCAGCAAGTCGGCGCCGATCATGGTGGCGACACGTGCCGCGAGGCGATCGTTGTCTCCGTAGCGAATCTCGGAAGTGGCGACGGTGTCGTTTTCGTTGATAATTGGAATGGCACCCCAGGCGAGTGCTTTGGTGATCGTGTTGCGGGCGTTAAGATAGCGGCGGCGGACTTCGGTGTCTTCGATCGTCAGGAGGATCTGCGCCGCGACCAGGGAGTGGCTGTGGAGCGTCTGGCTGTAGATCTGAGAAAGGGCAATCTGACCCACGGCGGCAGCGGCTTGGCTTTCTTCGAGCTTGAGCGGACGGGAGCCCAAATCGACCCCGGTGGCGTGAAGTTGTTTGCGGCCTAACGCAATTGCACCGGAGGAAACGATGATGATTTCACGTTTCAGGTCACCGCAAGCAAGGGTCGCGACGTCCGCCAGCAGGCTCTCCAGCCAGGTTCTGCGTAGTCCTTCTTTGGGGTCAACCAGCAGGGAGGAGCCGATTTTGATGACGATTCGCTTGAAGTTCTGCAGATGTTGTGGCATGAATCGGATTGTTTCCAGTCTGATATTGCGGGAACCCGAGTAACAAGCAAGGGCGGAACGGCGTTTGTGGTTTGGGGCCAATGCGTCGCCACTGAGGCACCTTTTGCGCTTCGTCGGCAAAATGCTGGCTGTTACAATTGGAGCCAACGCAGAGAAGCGTCCTTTCTGACATGGAAAATTTACAGTGCAAGTCCCTCACGCTCAACGCGAAAAGATCCTCGAGCTCCTCGAACATGAAGGAGGCGTGACCGAGGATTCGGTTCGCAAGGTCTCGCAGCAAACCGGTGTACCAGAAGCCGACATCTGGGGCGCGGGAATGTTTTATACGCTTATCGATCGACCCGGAAAGCGGGTTCGGGTCTGCGATGGATTAACGTGCCAGATGTTTGGGGCGGACGGGATTGCGGAAAAAATCAAATCCGAAGGACGTGAGTGCGAACGCGTCAGTTGCCTTGGTCAGTGTGACCTTGCCCCGGCGACGTTGGATGAAGAGATGGAGCTGGTGACCTATAGCGAGGTGCAGACGTCGATCAGTCCGGCGAGTGATCAGTTGGCGCTGAATCTGGCTGGCCCGGTCGACATGTCGTATAGGGCTTTGGCGAAAGCCCGCGAGATGGGAAGCGAGGCGGTGATCGAGCAGGTTAAGGTCGCGGGTTTGCAGGGCCGGGGCGGAGCGGGTTTTCCGGCTCACTTCAAGTGGACTTCGGTCAACAGCCAGGCGGAAAAGGAACGCTACGTCATTTGCAATGCCGACGAAGCGGAGCCCGGGACGTTCAAGGATCGGGAAACGATCCTGCGGCAGGCTCATCAAGTACTCGAAGGGCTCGCGATTGCCGCGGTGGCAGTTGGAACGCAATCGATTTGGCTGTACATTCGCGGCGAATACACCAATGAGTATCGTGCTCTCCGAAAAGCCGTCGACGAGGCGCTTGCGGGACCACTTGCTGACTTTGAAATTGAAATCGTCAAAGGCCACGGTGCCTACATTTGCGGCGAGGAGACCGCGATGTTGGAGTCGATGGAAGGCCGCCGCGGGATGCCGCGTTTGAAACCGCCCTACCCTACCGAATCGGGCTTTCGCTCAAAGCCATCGTTGATTCACAATGTCGAAACGATTGCTTGTGTGCCATCGATCGTGACTCATGGCGGCGAGTGGTTCAAAGGGCTCGGTCGCACCGAGGCCGGTTCAAAGCTTTATTGTATCTCCGGCCACGTTGGCAAACCTGGCGTCTATGAGCTTCCCCTGGGGGTGAGTTTGGACGAGTTGGTCGAAGCCGCTGGCGGGTACGTTGGCAATCCGATCGCGTTTTCGCCCGGCGGGGCGTCCAGTGGTTTTCTGCCGATCGAAAAGCGTTCGCTGCCGTTGGATTACAAGAGTCTGGCCGAAGCGGGGTCGATGATGGGAAGTGCCGGTGTGGTCGTGATCAATGATACGATCGACATGGCGCTGGCGGCGAAGTGGCAGTTGGAGTTTTTCGAAAGAGAAAGCTGCGGTCAGTGTGCGCCCTGTCGCATTGGCACACGGTACCTGCGACGGCAAACGGACAAACTGATTCAGTTGGGCAATGCCGATGCCCTAGAGCATCTCGACGATGTGGCTTGGGAGATGGAAGAAGGCTCGATTTGCGGTTTGGGGATGGTGGCAGCGAAGCCGCTTGAGTCTGCGAAAAAGTACTTTCCGGAGGCATTCGAGTAGCCGTAGCGTGGGCTTCCAGCCGTCGCATTGAACCATGATTGAAACATCCATTCCAATTCAAGTTCACGCCTTTCGATGACGCGCTCCCGGTCCGCTACTACCAAACGGGTTACTTGCCTCACCTGCGGCCAACCGGCTGCACGTACTTTGCAACCTTTCGATTGCTCGATCGGACAGGAGGTTTGTGGATGAAAGCTACCTTTGACCGACTGGTTCGAGACCGCGAGGAATTGCTTCGTGTCCAAGAATATATTCGTACAAATTCTTCAAAAGCAAGATTGCGTGACAGTGACTTTTGTCTCGAAACAAGAGACGACGTTGTCGCTGTTTGAACTTTGAACCAAACAATTGAATCGACTGTAACATCCACAATGCGACGGCCAGAAACCGTCACTACGGCTGGAAATACCATGAATGCAACCAACAACGAAAAATTTACCATCACGATCAACGACACGCAGTGCGTTGCTTTCCGTGGGGAAACGGTGGTCGAAGCCGCGAACCGCGCGGGGATCAACATTCCCACGCTCTGTCATGACTCCAGGCTGGAGCCCGCAGGCGCGTGTCGCGTTTGCCTGGTCGAAGTCGAAGGCCAGCGGCGAATGCAGCCCGGGTGCGCGTGGATCGTGCAGCCGGGAATGGTTGTTCATACCGAAACGTCGCGAATCGACCGGCATCGCAAAGTCCTCTACAGCATGTACATGTCCGACCATGAGCTGGACGAAAGTGGGCTTCCGGTGGCAACCGCCAATTCTAATCAGCTCAGGCAACTGTGTGAGACGATCGAACCGATTGTACTGGCTCCCGTCGAGGCCCCGCGGGCCGACCGACCCGGCGACGACAATCCTTACATCGAGTTCAATCCGGATCTGTGCATTTTGTGCGCACGCTGCACTAGGTACTGCGATGAAGTCGAAGCCGTCAACGCGATCACGCTGTCCGGGCGTGGAAGCGAAACGACGATCGCGACCGCGGGCCAACGAAGCCTGATTGATACGACTTGCGAGTTGTGCGGTGGCTGTATCGACACCTGCCCAACCGGTGCCTTGATCGAAAAGAAGGCACCCCGGAACCTCGTTCAGCTTGGGACCGACAAACGCCGCACGACCTGTAACTTTTGCGGTGTCGGCTGCCAGTTGGATCTGCACGTGGCCGAAGATCGCGTGGTCAAAGTCACCAGCCCGCCGCCGGGCGAAACGCTCAACGATGGCAACTTGTGCGTCAAAGGCCGTTTCGCGTATGACTTCATTCATCACCAAGACCGAATAACCGAGCCGCTGATCCGCGACGCAAACGGTCAGCTACAGCCAGCGACCTGGGAGCAAGCCATCGAAGCGACGGCGAAGGGCCTGTTGGGCGTCAAAGAGCGGCACGGCGCCGATGCCTTGGGCTTCATCTCTTCGTCCCGCTGCACCGGCGAAGAAAACTACCTGATGCAGAAACTGTCGCGGGCAGTGTTCGGGACCAACAATATTCATCAGTGCGCCGCTACCTGACACGCTCCCACCGTCGCCGGTCTGGTGACAATGTTTGGAGCGGGTGCAATGACCAATGCGATCGACGAAATTCGCGACAGTGAAATGATGTTCGTGATTGGGTCCAACACAACGGAGGCTCACCCGATCATCGCCATGGAAATGAAACGGGCTCGCCAGCGCGGGGCAAAGCTGGTCGTCGCCGATCCGCGTCAGATTTGGCTGGCCGAGATGGCGGACATTCATTTGCAGCTGAAACCGGGAACCGACGTCTGGTTGCTTCAAGCGATGGCCAACGTGATTATCGAAGAAGGCCTTGTCGACCAAAAATTCATCGACCAACACACCGAGGGGTTTGACCGAGTGTGCGCGAAGGTCGCCGACTACACGCCCGAAAAAGCCGAACAGATCACAGGCTGTCGCGCCGAAGACATTCGTCAGGCGGCGCGTTGGTACGGCACGACCAGGCACGCGGGGATCTACTACACGCTGGGCATTACCGAGCACACGCACGGGACGGACAACGTTTACTGCTTGGCGAACCTTGTTTTGATGACGGGGCATTTGGGCGTTCGATCGGCGGGAATGAATCCGCTGCGGGGTCAGAATAACGTTCAGGGTGCCAACGATGCCGGCGCGACGCCGATCTTTTATCCAGGCTATCAGAACGTGACCGACGATTCGGTGCGGGAAAAGTTCGAAGCCGCGTGGGGCGTTCCGCTTTCGCCTGACAATGGTTTGAACCTGAACGTGATGATGAAGGAAATGGCCAAAGGCAATATGAAGGCCGTGTACGTGATGGGCGAAGACATCGTGATCTCCGAGCCCAACGTCTCGAAAGTCGAAGCGGGTTTGAACCAGTGCGAGTTCGTCGTTTGCCAGGAAATTTTCCACAACGAGACGACTCGGTTTGCCGACGTCATCCTGCCAGGAGCCTGTTTTGCAGAAAAAGATGGCGTGTTTACCAACAGCGATCGGCGGATTCAACGGGTCCGCAAAGCCGTCGATCCGCCCGGCAATGCGCGAGCCGACTGGCGGATCATTTGCGATATCGCGCGAGCGGCAGGCTATGCGATGCCTGACTACCCCAGCCCCAAAGAGGTCTTTGCCGAGTACGCTTCGTTGACACCGAAGATCGCTGGCGTGTCCTACGAGCGGATGGAGAAGAACATTCAGGGTCTGCAATGGCCCTGTCCCGACCCGGACCATCCCGGCACGCCAACGCTGCACGGCGATGGGCCGCTGATTGGGATCGCTCCGTTTCAGGAGGTGGACTATCGGCCCAGCGATGAGCTTCCAGACAATGAGTATCCGCTGGTGCTCTCGACCGGCCGAACGCTGTATCACTACAACAGCGCGACGCAGACGCGTCGCGATCCGGGCCCGGTGGCCAAGCAAAGTCAGAACTTCCTCGAGATCCACCGCGGCGATGCCAAGCGTTTGGGGATCAAGCACGGCGAGATCGTTCAGGTTGCCTCGCGCCGCGGCGTGATTCAAGCGGAGGCCTGGGTTTCGCCCCGGGTCCGTCGCGGCTGCGTGTGGATGCCGATGCACTTTGCCGAACAACGCGCCAATCTGTTAACCAACGACGCGGGTGACGCCGTCACCGGCACCGGCGAATACAAGGTCTGCGCCGTCCGCGTCGAGAAGATCCAGCAGCCCGTCGAAGCGTAGTTTCGGCGTCTACTGGAATTGGAATGAGACGCGTTGTCCGTTTGATGATGTTTTGTTCATCCGGTGCGTGCCTAGTGGAGTGTCAGCATTGGATTTTAGCCGGAATTATTCACGACGACGGGCGATGATTTGCGTTGAGCCTTACTGACACGAAGGTCAAAGCTGGATTGTCGCCCAGATTTCGGTTCACCTCGTTGATGAAGTCCAGGCCAGAGACTCTTTTTCAACGGTTGCGATGTTCATCGGCTAAACTGAAAGTTACGCCCACGCCTTGTGAATAATCCTGGTTTAGGGTTAGCCGTTTTGGCGATAGCCACGGTTCCGAAACGAAAAACCGGGGCTAACGCCCAAACGGCTGATCTGAACAATCCTAATTTTTAATGCTGACAGACCACTAGTACTATAGCGCAAGTTTCCAAACTTCACACAGCATGTTGCGACTGCAAGTTGCTGAAAGCTTCCACATGTTGTGCAAGCAGGCGACGTCTTGCGCTGTAGTACTAGTTAGCGCCATAAACCCTACCAGTTAGCGCCATAAACCCTGCCAGTTAGCGCCATGAATCCTACCAGTTAGCGCCATGAATCCTACCAGTTAGCGCCATAAATCCTGCCAGCCCGGAGGGCGAAAGATCCCTGCCGGTGGCGTCAGCCACCGGACTCATGGCAAAGTGTCTCAAAGCCCGGAGGGCGACACATCGGTCATCAAATGGAAAACCGGTAGCCATTGAATCGGATCAACATCTTCTCTGCCACATTGTTTTCAGCACATAGGAGCGGTACGCCTTATTGCGTGAGGATGACTTCAGGGAAGTGTTTGGCATTACATGGCTGTGATCGCCGGCCATTTGCAGGGCCATGCTCTACGGGCTGGAGGCTACTATGGCCATTCTCATCTGCTTCTTCGTATTCCCGGTTGACATGAGTCCTTGAAAATTTGAACACGGTGTTCACCTTGTCAAATCAGTTTTTGGCTCCTGCCTTTTCCTGTGTTCTGGAGCCATTTAGCACATCCAATTCCTCCGCGCTAATGACTCTCGCTGTACCTCCTGCACAGCAGCTGGATGATTCGGCAGCATTCGGTTTGGACGAAAAACGTTCAATCTCTGCGACCATTGCAGCCGAACTCGAGAACATGCTTTCGCGGAACGTTTCTCCGAGAATTGCCTCGAGTTGTGATTTCTGATCCGTAGTCAAATTATCTACGATTGAATTCGAGAATTTTTTTTTGAGTCGGTCGATTTCTTTTTGCATGTCAGAAATTTGTCTTCCAATAAACTGCTTCTGCTGAAGAGATAACTTCAAGCGATTGGACAAACCACCTGAATGAAGGGACTTCAAAAATCCACGACGACGAAGGATATCACCTGCCAAGGTGTGTTTTAGGATATTTAACTGGTGAGGAAGCAGGATGTGTTTTACAGCTTCGTCGAAACCAGTAGAGACAACTTTCGCCTGCTCGACTAAATCTGATCGAACATCCTGAGACGCTTGTTTGAAGCGAAGGGTGTAGTCTCGCTGGGGCGCAAAAAGGCGATGATTTGACTACGTTTTTTTCAGGAAACAAGCTTGAGCAGCCCAACGGTAAGAATAGGCGTGCGAAACACCAAACGACGTGAAAAACAGCCTGACGCTAGCGTTTCCGCGGTGGTACTTCTCGGCACTTTCGATACCAAAGATCGTCCAAGCATGCACTGAAAACAAAGCTGTTAACACACGACTGA
>CALFWR010000044.1 GCA_937928555.1 uncultured Pirellulaceae bacterium | reverse complement strand
ACGACGGGCGTTAATTCTACGTCTGGCCAACAGGAGCCAGGGAAAAGTTGAATTTCAACAAGAAATGTGAATCATCCGGTAGATGAAAACCACAGCGATCGTTTCATCGCATCAGTGTCGTGGATCACTGTCG
Organism: uncultured Pirellulaceae bacterium; assembly: GCA_937928555.1. Classification (GTDB taxonomy): domain Bacteria; phylum Planctomycetota; class Planctomycetia; order Pirellulales; family Pirellulaceae; genus Mariniblastus. Next base: position 5,163 of record CALFWR010000044.1, on the reverse strand, counting down.
GAACTGATTCTGACGCCCACGCCTCGTGAATAATCCGGGTGAATAATTCCGGATAATTTCCGTTCCGTAGCGAATGACCAGTAGAATGCGAGCCGGAGAGAACGGGTGATGAATTTCTTTACAAGCCAAAACGAAAACGAAAAGGATTCGAATCCTGTCGACCTGACGCAACAGCGACTGCGCGGTGTCGAAGTCAAAGTCAACTTGCTGCTTACCCTGGTGATTATTCAGATTGCCATCAGTCTGTATCTGGCGATTCAGACTCTCTTTCCATCCTGGACCACAATCATCGTCGCGCTGCTACTGGTCGGCTGGGTCGGCTGGATCTTCCGAAAGCAACTGCCCGCCCTCGCAGGACTGATCACGCGGCGATTGTTTTCCAACAAGCCCGACAGCTTTCGGACGTCGCGCAAACCTGAAAATTTCGAGTGACCGCCCAGCAGTCCAACGCGAGCCGCTGGCCGTAACGCCTCGGATACTCGCAAACGCACCCTTCGGTACTCAACCGCGACCTCGGGCACCCACTATCGCACCCCCAACGGCAACTAATACTGCAGCAGTTCTTCTTCGGACTCTGTCGCCCGTCGCGACTCCAGCACCATCCGAATCGGCACCTCGGAAAACTCAAGGTGATCCCGCAGCACACCAAGCAAATACCGTCGGTAGGTTTTCGAAAACGCATCCGGATTGCTGCACTTGAGCATGATCGTCGGAGGCGAAATTCCGATTTGTGAGGCATAGAAAATCTTGGGGCGACGCTTGTTGGATGCCATCGGTGGCGGGTGCCGCGTGAGAGCCTCTTTGACGATCCGGTTAAGCCGCGGTGTCGAAACACGGGCGCGGGATTGCTTGAACAACATCTGGGCGTGATTCATCAGACGTTTGCAGTTCTGCCCCGTCTGCGCGGTCACGAATGCGATCGGACAACAGGCCATCGACGGAAAGTTATCGTGAATGTAGTCCGCCCATCGCGACGTCGTCATGTGTTCCGCCATCTGATCCCACTTGTTGACCACGAACACGCAGGGTTTGTAATTCTGTTCAATGTAATTACAAAGCTTCCGGTCGACCTTGCTCATCCGCTGCGTGCAATCGAACATCATCAGCACAATGTCGGCGTGGCGGATGCTGCGGTGCGTTCGATGGGCTCCATAAAAGTCGATGTCCGTTCGGCTTTTTGCTTTCCGCAACCCCGGTGTGTCGATCGCGACCATCGTGCGACTGTCCAACTCGAATCGAACGTCGACCGAATCCCGGGTTGTCCCCGCGACTTCGCTGACGATCATCCGGTCGGCTTCAGCCAAAGTATTGATGAAAGTACTCTTGCCGACATTTCGCCGCCCCACGACCACGAACTTCATGTCCGGATCTTCGATTTCGTCTGGCGATACACCGCGGTCCTCGGGCAGAAGTTCGTGGACGGATTCGGTCAGGTCCGACTTTCTGCGATTATTTTTTGCGCTGCAAACGAGCGGCTGGCCAAACCCCAACGCGAAAAACTCACTCGCTTGGGCTTCCCAGTTCTCTCCGTCGCACTTGTTGGCCACCAACAAAACGGGCTTGTCCGTCGCCCGTAGCCTCTTTGCGACCACGCGATCCAGGGAAGTGATTCCGTCCCGGGCGTCGACCACGAACATCAACACATCAGCGCCCTGGATACCCAGTTCGATCTGCATCTCGATTTCTTCATCCAACTCGTCGACGTCATTGATCCCGATTCCGCCGGTATCAACGATCTCAAAGTAGCGGCCTTTTTCTTCCAGCAGATGGGTCATCCGGTCACGTGTCACGCCGGCCATGTCGTCAACAATCGCCAGCCGTTTTCCGGCTAACCAGTTGAAGATGCTGGACTTTCCCACGTTCGGACGGCCGACGATGGAGACTTGAGGGAGTGACATGACCAGGAATCAATGAGAAATTATGTACAAAAGGATCGGCAGAAAAATAAAAATCGGGGCTGTGTCCCACGATGCCAGACTTTCAGGGCGGGACTACAAACGGGCCACCAGCAGCTACAATCCACAGGAAATACTAACGAAAGTTCCCTTTTTGGCACGGCGGAAATTCGCATCCCATGGGTAATTCAGAAACAAATGAAGTCGACGTCAGGAAACTGCTCGTCCAACAACTCGAATCTTTGGAGCAATCGGGGCTGGCAGATCTTCCGGTTGGGACCGACTCGCCGGATTTCCAGTTCGCGCACGCTGCGTCCGAAGAGGTTCGCGCCACCAGCCCACAGCCCGCCACTGCGCCGCCAGAGCCTGCCCAACGACCCACGCCTGCGGCACCGTCGGCAACCCCGGACGCTGCCGCCACAACCCCGCAGCCGATGCGGAACTCGGGTCAATGGGGCAGCCCGCTGCCAGCCGACGACCGCCCGGCAGCCCTTGAAGTGATCAACAACCTAGTCCGCAACTGCAAGCTATGCGATGAATTGGCCTCGAAACGGACTCAAACCGTGTTCGGCGTGGGCAATCCTTCGGCCAAGCTGGTTTTTGTGGGAGAAGGCCCCGGAGCCGAAGAGGACCGCACCGGCGAACCCTTTGTCGGTGCCGCAGGTAAGCTTTTGGACAAAATCCTCGGTGCTTGCAAGCTCGACCGAAGCCAGGTCTACATCCTCAACACCGTCAAATGCCGCCCTCCAATGAACCGTAATCCGGCTGACCGCGAAATCCGAAATTGCTGGAACTACCTCGAAAAACAGCTCGAAGTCATCCAGCCGCAGTTCATTTGCTGCCTTGGCAGCGTGGCCGCCAAATCGATGCTTCAGACAACCGAGCCGCTCGGGCGGATGCGGGGCAAGTTTTTCCCATGGAAGGGGGCGCAGCTGATGGTAACCTACCACCCGGCTTATTTGCTTCGCAACGAAGGCGCGAAACGTCACGTTTGGGAAGATATGAAATGGCTGATGCAAGAGATGGGAGTGGAACTGTCGAAATGAACGAACAGGGTCACTTTGTGCCTTTTCTCGCCGGAATCAGGCAAAATCATCACGTCCATCGCAGGTTGCCAGAATTATCCCACGAATTGGTAAAACTGGCGATTTTCTTGCTTGGAGTGGTAATCGTAACTAATATTCGAAAAGGGCTTTTCAGTCGATGAGGTGTGCATTTTGGCTTGCTCACCACCCATCTTCTGTCCATACACAGGACGCGTCCTCAATCGGACGTACCGGAGTTAAAAAATGTTTGTAAGACGAAACTGGATTTTGGCATTGGCCGTTGTATCGATGTTGGCGTTGGGCGCAACGTCAGCATTTGCACAGGGCGGCGGCGGTGGCGGTGGCGATGACGACGCACCCATCCAACCTTCAACCGGTGGTGTCCAAATCGATGCTCAGGGCGTCGTCAGCACACGCGTCGTCGATCAGTCAGGCGAATTGACTCGCCGGATGCGTCGTGAAGCAGAAGTCAATCTGAACAAAGACATCCAGAAAGTCAGCGAGCTTCGCAAAGTCTCACTGGTCAAACTGGAACGCGAAGTCGCAGCCCTCAAAGCAGCCGGCAAGCCCATCCCTCCAGAGATGAAGTACCTTGCAGGCCTGACACGAATCACTCACGTCTTTTTCTACCCCGAAGACAATGACATCGTCATCGCGGGTCCGGCAGAAGGCTTCTTTGTTAACGGTAACCGCCGCGTTGTCGGCATGAAGTCCGGTGAAGCCACACTGCACCTAGAAGACCTTATCGCTGCCCTGCGTGCTTACGGTCCCGATGGCAAGAGAGCTCGATTGATCTCCTGCTCAATCGATCCGACACAGGAAGGCCTGGCTCGATTCCAACAAGCCTACCGTCAAGTGAAAGCACAGTACCAAGGCCCTCACCAGGCTCCCCAAATCGCACACGCGTTCTCAAACGCTCTGGGCAAACAGACGATCACGATCAATGGTGTTTCTCCCAAAACACGATTCGCTCAGGTCCTTACCGAAGCGGACTACCGGATGAAACTTTACGGTATCGGTGTCGAGCAACCTCCAGTGCGGATCACTTCGTTCATCGACGTCGCCAAGCCAACCACCGTTCGCAAGAACTCACTTCAGCGTTGGTTCTTTCAACCCAACTACGATTGCGTCAAAGTCAACGAAGACCAAACTGCAATGCAGCTTGACGGTAGCGGCGTCAAACTTGTCGGCGAAGACGAAAGCGTCAGCGCTTCGGGCGATCGCAAGCGTCAAGGAAAATCCAACAAGGCCTCACGTACATTCTGCAACTCGTTCACAAAAAACTACGATGCTCTCTCTCGCAAAGCGACGCTCTACGGTGAGCTTCGCAACTTGATGGACATCAGCATCACAGCGGCCTTCATCCAGAAGATGAACATGTACGAGCGAGCCGGTTGGGGAATGGACACCTTTGGCGACGAAAATCAATACGCCATCGAAATCTATCCCGCTCCAAAGAAAGTCGCTCCTGTTGTCAATGCAGTCGTCAAGCACGGCAAGCTGATGACACCGATCGGCGGCGGCGTCAGCATTCAGGCCCGTATCGCACTCAACAGTGATCGTCTCCAGACCGACACCGACGGCAAGATCGACGAAGTTCGCGACTCGATCACGACCGATCAGCTTGCCGAAACACAGTGGTGGTGGGACTAACTCCCAAATTGCTCCACGCAAATCAACACACACCGCAGCACCCACGTGCTGCGGTGTTTTTTTATCCGGAATGATTCACGACGACGGGCGCAGATCGGGTTGAACCACACAAAAGCTAACATGACACCGGGTTCACCTCGGATTTCGGTTCACCTCGCCGATGAAGTGTAGCTGTCTAAAGTGTGAAATCGGTGTTGGCTGATTTTTTCTGTTTGGCTATCAATTGGGAATGGCCGATGACGCACAGCAAGACCATTTTCTGCAATCCGAGAAGCTAACTCTCGATGTGGCTCGAACGCTGCTTCAATCTCAGCAGCAACAGATCCAATCTCAGCAGCAACAGTTCGGTAAGAGTTTAGTCCGCAATCTGACTAAAATCTCGGTCACGGAACTAAACTCTTACGGTGAAAAAGGACGCTGAAAAGGTGTGTAAGAGTTTAGTCCGCTGGCTTTGATTTTAGTGAAATTGCGGTATCGGTTCAGGGTCAATTTTTGGTAGTTGATTGTTGTTCCTTTTTGGTGAATGACAATGCAATTCAGTTTTTATCCCGGACATGAAAGCGGCTGCG
>CALFWR010000043.1 GCA_937928555.1 uncultured Pirellulaceae bacterium | reverse complement strand
CGTTGCACCGGGCACGACCCTTTGGGCCTTCACAACGCGGAACCGTTCAGTCCCCTGCTGACGACGAAATCGCGACAGCAATTGTGACGCACCAAGTTGATTCACTGGCTGGCCAGTTTCCTTTGGCAGCGGCTCATTGCGATCGAAGGTCGAATCGGTCCTGTCGAAGTCGATCGGTCCGGGTTGTCGATCGATCACGATTTGCGAATCAACCTCCGGGCGGCCTAACTTTTCCAACTGGGGAAGAGGCTGCCGGTTCACGAACTGGTTCCAAGATTCGGCTTCGGATTCGATTCGTTCCTGAATCTCCTCCTCTTCATGTCCCTCTTCGATCAGATTGATTTCCAACTGTTCATCTTGAGACTGGGCGACTTGCGGTTGGGAAGTCGGCGCAACGTAGACCAACCGCGTTCCATACGCATAGCCCAACAGCAGAATGTGGGCTCCCACCGACAACACGACGCATTTCCAAATCGGACGCGAATGTCCCCATCGCGTCATGGCAACAATCAACAGGCAAATCGTCAACAAACCGGACCCAACGAGCAGAAACATCTGCAGACTGGTCGACGACAGCAGCTCCTGCATCAAGTTCCACGTTTGATCAATCAGGTCCAATATAGTATTCATGATTCGGTTTTCGGCAGGCTCCGGCGGGAGGGTTGTCATCGGGTGGCCCCTGTGGCCCAGATGGCCCCGGTGGCTTTAGCGGGTTTCAAAACTGGGAAGGGAATCAGCGTTGGCGGTGCGTTCTTTGACCGCGATAAAATTACGAACTTTGATTTTCTTGCACATCGCGATCACATCGGCAACTTTTTCGTAGGGGCACGTGCCATCCCCACGAATGATCACGCCCGCCTGATCGTAGTTTCGTTTCAAATCTTCCAACCGCGATGCAAGCTCGCTCATGGAAACAATCTTGCTGTCTAGGGCAACGCTTCCGTCACCAAAAACGTTGACCACCCGGTTGCGCGGGGCGGCAGTGAGCGCACCCGATTCGGTCACCTGTGGCACGCGAATCGCGATATCCCGTTCGGTGTGGCTTTTGTGCGTAAAGTGACTGCTGACCATAAAGAAAATGATCAGCAAAAAAACGATGTCGATCATCGGCGTCAAGTTAATCGCCGTTTGATCATCGCGTTGTATTTTCAGTGGCATGGCTGGCTCCTTTCGGCGGCGGCACTGGATGGCCCGGGTTGGGGCCGGGCGAGTCTAGGCGGCTTTCTTGCTACGGCTTGATGAGGACTGGTTCAAACTCAATGCTTCGGCGGAAACAAGGTTCACAACTTTCATCCCCAACGAATCGAGCTCCATGACGTGCCGATCAGCCCGACCTGAAAAGAACAAGTAGGCAATCAACGCCGGAATCGCGACGGTCAAACCGGCCGCAGTTGTCAGCAATGCCTGACTGATACCCGTGGCGATCGTCATGCCAGGTTCGGCTTGCATCGGTGCGGTGGCGGCAATCGCATCGAAGGCACGAATCATGCCCAGTACCGTTCCCAGCATTCCCAACAGCGGGCAAACGGTGGCCACGCCATTGATCATTCGCAAGTATCGCCTGAGTTTGTTGGACTCGCGTTCGCCTTCGTCAAGCACCGCTTGTTCAATCTCAACCGACGGACGACCCCACTTCATAAATCCCGCTTTGAAAACGTTGGCAATGGGCGAGCCGTTGCGATTGCACAGCGTAATGGCGGCTTCCCGATCAAGCTCACCGCTGCGAACCTGCTCCAGCACACGCTTCACAAAAGGCCCCGGAATGATGCGGCCTTTGCGAAGGCTGATGAATCGCTCGAAAACAAACACCAACAGGATCAGCGAACAAATTCCGATTGGAATCATCAACATTCCGCCGCGACGAAGCATGTCCGTCACCCGCGTTGATTTGACAACCAGACTCTCGGCAGCCCCATCGGCAGTCGGCTCAACGGTTGTCTGGCCTACAGCACCCTGATCGACCACAGGAGCCGCGGGACCATCAGCCACCACCGGCTCCAATGGGAGAGCTTGCGGCGGATTGATGTCAAAGCCATTCTCTGGCAACGTGATGCCCGCTTGTGATTGTCGCTGTGGCACAAAATCCTGGGCGAAGGCAGGCATGGCCAAAGCCGCACACAAACAGCAGCAACTGAGCATGTAGTTTCGCATCGAGATCATTTTCAAATTCCTGTAGGTCGGAAGTCCTGTAGCGGAAATGGAGGAGAGTGCCATCTAGCGAGTCGTCTTTTCGTTGGATTCGCTGTTGGCAATGCGTGTGACACGACCGAGCCGCTCTTTGGCTTCGGAAGCAAATTCGCTTGCCGGATGTTGATCCAGCAACTGCGTGTATAGTTTGGCCGCGTGCGACCAGTGCTCAAGTCGCTCCTGGCACTTGCCTGCCTGAAGCAGCGATGCGCTTTTCCACTGGTCGAAGTCGTAAAGTGAGTCGGTCTTGTAGTAGGCTTTGATGGCTTTTTTGTATTCTTTCTGATGAAAGTACGTTTCGCCAATCCGCCATTGCGCGATCGCGGCGGTTTCGGTCGAAGCACCGTTTTCAGATTTGATCACCTGCTCATACATCCCACGTGCTTCGTCAAAGACACCGTCGTACTCCAGGGCCCGACCAAGCACATACACGAATTCGTAGTCGTTGGCGAAGTTGGGAAAGCGATCAAGGCAATCGCGTGCCAGCATCGCCGCGTTGGTCCAACGCTGGGACTTGCCGTGACACTGAGCCAACCGCAGCAGCAACCATGGCTCCAGCTTGTCACCGAGGAACTCTGCTTGGGGTTGGATCGAATCGAAAATCGTTCCCGCAGTTTCAAAATCGCCCGTTCGATACAGAGCTTCAGCGTGCCAGTAGTTGGCCGTCGCTTTGACTTTGTCGTCCTCCACTCGCCCGGCAAGTTCACTCATCGGCTCGACTACAGACTCCCAGTCGCCACTCTGAGCAGCAATTTTTGAGCGAAGATACAGAGCCTGAACCCCGATCTCGGCCGGCAAGTCCTGATGCAGAATTCGCTCCAATAGCTCGCTGGCTGACGCAGTATCCGATTTTTCAATCAAAGTCTGAGCACAGCGACACGCTGCGTCGGGCCAGAATTTACTGTCCGGATAATCCGTCGCGATCGCCATAAAACACTGTTCGGCTTCGTCGTTGTTTTCCAGGTCAAGGTTCACCCACGCCAACTGGTAGATGGCTTCGTCGATCAGCTTTGCCGAATTCGCATCGACAGGAAAATCCCGCGAGCTGTTGATCTCAACGAACTGCTCGATCAACTGCTTGGCCCGATGAAGCGATTTGAGGTCACCCGCTTTTTGGTAGCCGTACGCCAACCGCAATCGCGCCATCTGGGAAAGCTCCTTCTGTGGAAACCGCGTGATGACCAAATCGTAAAGGCCATTCGCGGCCTCAATCCGTCCCTGCTCTTCCAGGAACCGGGCGCGTGAGATGGCTGCCTTTGAAGAAAAATCACTATCGGGGTACTCATCGACCAAGCGGTAGAAAATCTCATCAGACGATTCGCCGAGGTCTTCCATCAGCATGTACGAAAGCCCGGCAAGCCCCTGACGCACGTGCGATGGATCGTTATTTGGATCGGCCAGCAGCATGTGGCAGCGGGTCGATACGTCGAAACGTTTTTTGCTGAAAGACTCGTCGGCCAGAAACTGAACCGCGTCGACACCCACCTTTGGCTGGGATTCCATCAACTCGATCGCGAACTTTTCGGCTTTTTCAAACTGACCCACATTCGCATAGCAGACAATCAACCGAGGCTTGACCGCGTCGGCACTTTCGGGCTCGGAGTCGATATAAAGCTCAAATGCCGTTGCTGCGTCGGGATACATTTTCTTTCCGTACCACGCACTCGCCAGAGCCAACATCAGCTTGGGCTCATCCTGGCTTTCGGGAAGATTCGCTTCCGCCAATTCAAGATCAGCGATCGCTTCGTCGTACTGCTCCAGCCCCAGATGTGCGAGCGATTTCAGGTAATACCAACTCATGCGAAGGCTTCGCTGTTCAGGAGTTGACGCACGATCCCCGATGGCTACCGATTGCTCGGCCAGCAGGTCACGAAACGCGCGAACACTCTTGCCATACTTTTTTTGGTTGTACAGCGTGCGTCCGGCGACTTCGGCAACCCGCACGCGAAGCGGACTTTGCGGAAACCGTTCGTTGAACTGCTTGCAATAGTCCATCACAACGACGTGCTGGCCCGACTCACGCACCAAATCGATCTCCAGAGCCATGGCTTTGTCAGCAAGCCCATTGTTGGGCCAGGTGCGGCGAAGTTTGCCCAGCCATTCGAGGGCGACCTGTTGTTGACCGACATTCATCGCCGCGATCGAGGCGTCGTAGCAGATGCCGCAGCCGAGGTTTTCTTCAGCCGGCAAGGTTTTGACCTGTGAATAAATCTCGTGGGCGTCGTCGAAGTTTTTGGATTCCAGTTCAACACGAGCCATCCAGTAGGCCGCTTCGAGTGCATCTTCGGGGTGGTCCGCTTGCACGATTTGAGTCCGGGCGTCGGCCAGGAAGTCACGAGCTTTGTCGACCATGCCTTCCTCGAACGCGATGATACCCATTTGCAGTTTCGCCAACGGGCCGTGAGTCGAGTACTCTGTTTCGGAGACGTGGCGGAACAGCCGCACGGCTTGCTCAAGCTGGCCTTGCATGCGGAAGCTTTTCGCCAATCCGTATCGATTGCGAGTGGAAAATTCGCTTTCGGGAAACATCCGGAGCGCTGTCTCGAACACGCGCTGAGCCATCCGGGCTTCGTAGAACTTTAGCCGCAACTCACCAAGCATCGGCATCGCGAATTCGACCAACTCGTGATTTGGAAATCGATGAACGAAGTTCTCCAATGCCGTGAGTGCGATTCGTTTTTTGTCCAACTGGTAGGCAGCTTCGCCCATGCGGAAAGTCGCCCGCTGAATCATCCTGTGGTTTGGCCGATTTTCGACGACGTTCTTGAATGCAAGAAACGCGTCGGTGTATTCACCCATCTGCATTCTCGATTCGCCGTAAAAGAATTCGGCAAGGCCGGCTTTGGCGTGGTCAGGGTATTGCAGCGTAAATTCCTGGAACGCTTTCGCGCTTTGAGGCCACTGAGTCCGCTTGTAATAGCCTGTTGCCAGCCGGTAGTCGTCGTCAGCCAAACCGTCCTGCTGAGCCTGAACCGTGCCGGCGGTAAATACCATCGCCAACCCGATTGCCGTACATATCGCGCCTCGAAAGAGGAACGAAACCGAAGCGAATGAAGCAGTAATTTTCAAAGCAAATGACATGAGTCGCCTGCCAAAGGACATCAAATGAGCGCGTTAACGGTTACGCAAACCGAACAATCGTCACATTCGGTATCGACCATTGAACCGGACGACTCGACCGCTTCATGATCCGCTAGCGTGCTCTGAGGTTGCCTGTTTGGCGATCCGTACCGGTCAGCGAAGACAGGCAATGTTCGGGCCGGAGGGAAAATGGGGGCTCTGGGACACTTTGTCGCTTCGGCTTTGCTTGCTCGTGAGCCCGATTTTCGACGTAGATTTTAGTTCGACTTTCGCACTTTTTGGTAACCCGACGCGTGAACCGGGAAAAACACGGTAACCCGACGCGTGAGCGAGGAAAACGCGAGGAAATTACAGTGCCTCGCTCACGCTTCGGGTTTCGATTTCTTCTAAATTTACGAGGAAAAAGAACAACTGCGAAAGTTGAATTAAGAGGAACTTCAACAATTCAGGACGTGCTCAACATGAACTGCCCGACGTGCAATACGCCCACCGAACTCGTGGCCGGAACGGAAAACTCCTCCTGCCCCAGTTGCTATCAGAATGCAGATCCGATTTGTAACGAACCTCAAGCGATGACATCCACATCCGCGCCGCAGTTACCAGCGGGAAACTGCGAAGGCCTTGTCGGCATCGGCGCGTCCACGGAGTTCACTTGCCCTCGCTGCCCAAATTCCAATCTGCAAGTCGCCCCGCTTTGCGGAACTCAAGTTTGCTTTTGCGCCGAATGCCGTGGCTTTGCAATCGATCAGAACTCTCTGGGCGAGCTGATCGAAATTCTTCGAGCATCGTACGACGGCCACGACGACTTGCCGACGCCGATGAACGCCGCCGAGTTGAATACTGACTGCTACTGCCCGACGTGTCATGAGAAAATGGACACCTTTCCCTACTGCGGCCCGGGTGCTGTCGTCATGGATGCGTGCAGACACTGCAAGCTTTCCTGGTTCGACCGCGGCGAGTTGGTCAAGATCATCCGCGCCCCTGGCCAACGCGGTTTCGCCCGATCGACGACGGGCAGGCCGCTTGCGACTCCGGTCAGGAATTCTGTGGACGATGCTCTGCTATGGTCATTGCTTATATTTTAGCGGGGACGTGCCGAGTACCGAGTACCGAGTACTGAGTACCGAGTACCGAGTACCGAGTACTGAGTACTGGGTACTGGGTACTGGGTACACCAATCAATACGTCCAAAAGTACTCCTGAATCCGAGTGACATCCCTAGTCAACGTCAAACCCAACTGCAACAACACCCGCGCCTTCCCCGGATTCAACTGATCCGAAACCACAAAGCCGTTTGCATCGTCATCAATCTCCTTGTTCCGCAGCACCGCCCCGCTGCTGCTGCGGGTGCTGCGAACCACAACAACCCCTCGCCTTGCCGCCTCGGCCAGCGCCTCGATCGCAACCGCCGAAGCATTGCCGTTGCCAACGCCAGCCAAAACAATCCCTCTGGCACCGCATTGCACCGCCGCGTGGACAAGGTCCGCTTTCATATTCGAATGAGCGTACACCACCTCCACCCGTGGCAACTCATCCATCGACTTGATCGAAAACACGCTGCGGGACGTATGTACCTTCTGCGGCTTGCGGAACATTCGAAAATCACCAAAGTGAACCGCTCCCAGCAAACCCAGATTTGGTGACTCAAACGCCTGCACCGTCAACGTATTCGACTTGGAAACTTCTCGGGCTCCATGAATAAAGTCATCCACCACCAGCATGACCCCATGATCACGCGCCTTGCCTGACGCCGCGACCGCAACCGAATTAAAAAGATTCAAAGGCCCGTCTGCACTCAACGCCGTCGCCGGACGCATCGCACCGGTAAACACAACCGGCTTTTCACTGTCGACAACCAAATTCAAAAAGTAAGCCGTCTCTTCCATCGTGTCAGTCCCGTGGGTCACCACCACACCTGCCACCGAATCATCTCCCAGGCACCGATCGACTTCTGCGGCGAGCTTCATCCAGATCACATCGTTCATGTCCTGGCTCCCGACCGACGCAACATGCACACCGGTCAAATCCGCAATCTCGCTCGCCTCGGGCACCGCTTCGATCAACGCTTCCACCGAAACTTTACCAGAGTCGTACGACGCACCGGTTCCCGTTTTGGCAATGCCTGCGATCGTTCCTCCGGTCGCAAGGATGACAACTTTTGGTTTGGAGTTCATTTGGACCACAGTCACTTTGTTCGATACATTTCCGCCAGCAACTCCAGATGGAACGCCAGCCATTGAGGCTTGGTATACACCGAATGACCCGCCGTTTCAGCCGCAAGTCCATCGGTATTGTCATACGCCACCAACACCGTTTCACCTTCAGGAGCCACCCGCATGCCACGCTTTACCCGCGACCAATACTCCCGCCGCGGCATCCCCTGGGCTAAAAACTCATGCAGCTCACTTTCTGCGTTCCGCGTTCCCGAATCAAGCAGCCACGGCAAAAAGTTCGATCCCGTGATCCCCATCACCTGAACCCAATCCCCCTTGAGCCCATCGCGGCGCTTCAGTCCCGCATCAACAACCGGACAAAGCCACTCAGGACTTCCCTTGATCGGCCGATGGTTCACAACGTGCAGCAACTTCCGCCACCCCGCCGTTTCCCAGCCGTAACAGACCGGCATCCCAAAGTTCGCCACATCCACAACAAGCTCATCGCCGTGGGACTTCAACATCTCTCGCAGGCTTGCCCCTGCCTCCCCTGGAACTCTTTTTCGCGGCAACAATTTTTCGCCCAGATCCAAAAACTGATCCCGAACCCAATCTTCGGCACCGAGCATATTTGTGATCAGCGCCGCGACGTTTCCCGCGTGACTGTGCCCGCACAGCAGCACCCTTTTTTCATCATCGATCCGCGACAACAATTCCCCAGCCAACTCCATCGCGGCTTTGCAACGACCCGAATGCGTATTCTCGCCTGACCAGACAAACCGCCGCACCGGGATCGGCACATCGATCAGCTCCGCAAATTCGGGGGTGTAGTTCCCCGAATCGCCAGCAAGGTAATCCGTCAACTTCTTGCCCACGTTTTTCAGAACCGGACCCGCCGCCGGAACCAACCGCTCCAGTTGCCCGAACCAACCGAGCGCATCGTTGCCCGCAAAAGTCCCATGCACCAGCCAGATCGCATCCACCTGACCGGCAATCGCATCAGCAAACGCCGCAACCTTTCGCTCAAACGCTTCGCTGCCAGGCTGAGCCGGGAAGTCCGCATCCATCATCCGCCACGGCGCATCAGGCCGCTCGCCAGAATAGCGACAATGCTGAAAGTGATTTTTGAAAGGCATGGTAAACTCATCAACCAGACAACGGTTGCCGGTCGTTCAAGCAAAACGGAATGAGCCCTGAATTTTCAGCTTGCCGGGCCCGTTCGTAAAGGCTGCCATTTTGATTGCAATTGGCAAATGGCAATCGGCAAATGCCTTTCGCGGTCGGCAGGCCCGTAAATCTGGCAATCCGACTCCTTGCCAAACGCTTGTGAGCCGCTGGCTGTAAGGACTCGGGTAAACTGGGCTTTAGCTTCGTTTACTTCAAGCCGCTCAAACCAAATTTGAAATGTTCCAGAGGATTGGAAAAAAGTGCGAACGATGATTCGGACAGCAGCGGGAACCAAAAACGTTTCGGTTCTTCTCACCCGAGGCCTCACGGCCAACGGCTCACACCAACTCACACCAACTCACACCCGAGGCCTCACGGCCAGCGGCTCACCGGTGCACCTCTCCTGAGGCCCCACCCAATCTTATCGGCAAAACACTCCTTCCAAATCCTGCCCGGCCGAACCGGGAATGAACTACGGCGATCACATGACGTAGAATAAAAATAGCGGATGCCTTGAAAGCCTAACATGAACCCGAACACCGAAGCCGATCGCCGACTAACGCCCTTGCGGACCGGATTCCTCTGCGCAATTCTGGCCTTTGCCGGGCTCACCGCAGCATCATGGTTCATTCGCTCGGAATCCTGGGGAAATCTGTGCGGCTATACAAAGAGTTTTCAGGGCGAAGCCATCGGGTTCCCCTTCGAGTTCTGGCGCATCAACCGAACCCATCACGGCGGCTGGCTCATCGATTTTCCAACGCTGATACTCAACGTCGCCATCGCCCTGCTCGTCGGCACGGCCCTTGGCCTGATCTTCACGCGTTACCGAAACTGGTTTGCCGATCGCTTCGCCGCACACAGGGCTTACGACGCCAATCAAAAACACAACGCAGCGCCAACGTTTTCATTGCGAGGGCTTTTGTTTTTCACGACCGTCCTCGCGGGTTCAATCGCCGCATTTCAAAAACTCGGACCGAGCCCAGAACTACTCGCCTGCATCATCTTCGGCGGCCCCGCGATTCTGCTCGCCATCGCCATGTTCCCCTCAGCAATGCGATGGGAAAACCGGGCGTGGATCATCGTTGGATTCGCCGGACTGCTGATGGCGTCGGCGATAGCGATCGGCAGCCACCTGTCGATGCCCTTCGATCGAGTCCTCTTTGGCGTGTTCATCAGCTGGGTTCCACAAAGCGTCGCCGGTGCAGCATTGGCAACCTTGTTCATGCTGGTAACATCGCCGCCTCAAGAATCCACATCCCAGTAGAGATGCGGCGGAATGCCTTTCACCACAACCTCCCGATGGAAACAGCGACGCCAAAACTGGAAATCCTCTACCGTGACCGGTGGCTGGTGGCGATCAACAAACCCGCCGGGCTGCTTGTCCATCGCAGCCGCATCGATACCCGAGCAACCGAGTTCGCCGTTCAGAAGCTTCGCGACCAAATCGGCCAAAGCGTTTTTCTTCTCCATCGACTCGATCGCCCCACCTCCGGCGTTCTCCTGTTCGGGCTCGACAAAGAATCAGCACGGAAAATGGGAGACCTGTTTCTACGACACCAAATCGAAAAGACCTACCGTGCGATTGTCCGCGGCCACCTGCCACCCGAAGGCATCTGGGACCGACCGCTTGGCGAAAAGCTGGACCCGATAAGCGACGCCCAGGCCGACACAAGCAAACCCGCCCAATCGGCATGCACAGCGTTTGCCTCGCACAGACAATGGGAGGTTCCATTTTCCGCCGGTAAGTACCCGACAAGCCGCTACTGCGAAGCACGGTTCATGCCCCGAACCGGACGGCGTCATCAAATCCGTCGTCACTGCAACCACTTTGCTCATCCGATCGTCGGCGACACCACCCACGGCGACCGCCGCCACAACAGGTTGTTCCGCGAACAGCTTGGGATCAACAGGCTGCTGCTGGTCGCCAGTTCTGTTCAATTCGTTCACCCCTTCACCGGCGACGAAGTTCAAATCGAATCCCAACCCGGCGAAGAATACGAAATGGCGATTCAAAAGTTGGAACAGCATTCCATTGAACCGGGATAGCCAAAGATTTCTGCCACGAAGAAGCACGCTACGTGAGAGTATTCGACTGCGAATCGCCCGCATTACTGATGGAAGTCGAATTGAACCGGTCTATCGGGTTGGGGTTCTCCCTGTCAGCCGATGGCCAGTCTGTTTGGACCCGAGCCCTAGACCGACGGAGCGGTTTGGCCCATTGGGAAATCGCTTCGAATTCGATCGTGAAACAAATCGGTTCGCTCAATAAAGTCCGGTAGATGAAAACTACAGCGATCGTTTCATCGCATCAGAGTCGCAGCTCACTGTCGGAACTGATTCTGCCGCCCGCGCCTCGTGAATAATCTGGGTTCAAACCACTTGATGCCGCGTTAATCCACAGCGACACATTTCTCGCATACCCTGAAGAAAGTTCGGCGCTACTTGATCGCTACTTCGGTGTCTTGGCCACACTGAACCGATGCTTGGCCATCGCCAGAGTTCGACCGGAATCGCTGTAGTTGACTTCGTCCATGAAAGCCTTGATCAGCACCAGCCCGCGGCCGACTCCGTCGCGAAAGCTCTCCGGATCGGATGCTTCCGGGACAAGCGACGTGTCAAAACCGTCGCCCTGATCTGCAATCCGGAATTCTACTTTCTCGGACGTCACATCCACCGTGAAGTCCACCTTGCGATCGGCGTACCGCGCCTGACCGGCACGCTTCGAAACCAGATCACGCGAGAGCACCGGATAGTCCTCCCTGGACATGCCCAGATTTCCGCGGAACATTGCGTTGGTCAGCGCGTTCTCCAACGCAACGCCCAACTGCACCTGGCAACGCTGGCTCAGAATCTCCTGCGAAGCCGTCACGTCCTGAACCAGATCCACCAGTGGTTCGATCAAGTCAAAATCGTTGTCCAACTCGAACTCAAAATGCGCTGCCCTCGCACAACCCATCAACTGCCGATTCCGCGACTCGTTTTGGCTTAACGACAGAACGTACATCACCGTCTCATAGAGACTGCCGGCAAGTTCAGATTTGGGAACAAAGCTTGCCGCTCCGCTGGCCAATGCCTGGGCCGCGATGTTCTCGCTACCGTGAGCGGTGATCAGGACCACCGGCAGCTCCTGGTACTTTTCGTTAATCTCTTGGACCAGATGAAGCCCATCGAACTCGGGCATCTGAAGATCCGTCACCACCAAATCAGGAAGATGCGTCGAAATCATCGTCAGCGCTTCCTGCACGCCTTTGGCATAACTGACATCAAGCCCGGGGTCGCTTTCCAGCAGTCCGCCTGCGAGCCTTCGATCGACCGCAGTGTCATCAACAATCAGGATCCCAGCCATCTCATCACCTAAATAAAAGCATCGTTTCTGTGCCGCTCCGTACCGACTGGTTCTAAACCATTTTCAGGCCGGTTTCCAGCTTTTAGCCGGAATTAATCACGACCAGGGGAGTTGATTGCCATCGAGTCACGCTGAAACGAATATCAGCCCGGATTATTCACGACGACGGGCGTTAATTCTACGTCTGGCCAACAGGAGCAAGGGAAAAGCTGAAATTCAACAAGAAATGTAAATCATCCGGTAGATGAAAACCACAGCGATCGTTTCATCGTGTCTGAGTCGCGGATCACTGTCTCAACTGATTCTGAC
>CALFWR010000042.1 GCA_937928555.1 uncultured Pirellulaceae bacterium | reverse complement strand
TTCTTTGATTCTCTCAGGCACAGCCTGACCTACCGTCTACCGTCGTCGCGCTCAACATGCAGCAATGCGCAAGTCAGGCACAGCCTGACCTACACGAGACTGCGAAGCACCTCTACCGTCGCGGATGGCTCGGGGCGGACTGTGTAGTCGGCGTTGAAGTCCGCGGAGCGGATGACGCCGTCGGTGCTGATAACGAAACGTGCCGGGATGGCGAGCTCCCAGTTGCTGTTGCCGTTGTAGTCGTCCAGGTTGATGCCAAACTTGCCACAAAGTTCCTTCACGCTGCGCGTTCGCAACGAAACAAACCAAAAAAAGAAAGAGCCCCAATCCAGCTTCAATCGGGCATCTTGAACAAAGTGTTTGAGCTCCGGCGGGCACCCAAAGCAATTCAAACCGCACCATCACACCAACTCATCCACCGATCCAATCCCAAAAACATGAGCCCGCGAAGTCAAACACTCATTTGTTTTGCGGCGTTATTTGCCATTGAGTCGATCTTGCCAGTAGCCGGGCCGTCGACGGTTGTGGGCTACTGCAAGCACCAAAATTTGATCGTTCTCAACGATGTAAATTATCTTGTAAGGAAATTGTTTCAAGTGGTACTTCTGGGTTCCATATTTGTGAACCGGCCATACTGAAGGGGCACGACGAATAGTCTAGCCGGCAGCCTTTATTGCCAACCGAAATGAATCCGCTGCGGTCTGATTCCGCTTTGCATACCATTCGTAGCCGTTTAACGCATCAATTTCGGCGTCTGGGTGTAGCGAAAGGTGCCATTTACCCATCAGTTCTACGATTCATTTTTGCGAGCATTTGGTCCCATGGGACAAGCTTGACTTCGCCGGATCTAATTTCCTCAAGGCGACGCTTAATCTCATTATCCCATAACTCATCTGCATCTGCGTCGATCTCAGTATCGAGACTACGAAAAAGAGATGCCGCTAGGGCAGCTCGGTCTGTGTCAGGTAGTGCCAAAGCCTGTTCGAGCAGATTGTGTGATTCGGTATTCATGCCCTATTTTACCATCTCGAGTAGTCGAAGCAACACTAGAGTTTTGATTGGTTTAGCCGCTTAAAAAAAACGAATTAAAGAAACGAATTGCGATCTATCGGTGTGTCACTGAGACGGTATCGCAATCTGGAATTTGTTTTGGTGCACACGGATAGATCGTGCGTTGAACTTTGTCGCGCGCTGCGACCGGGCCACGCTAAATGGTAAGTGATTTGCCAGGCGAAATCCAGCTTTCGGTGGTAACTTGCAAGCAGGTTGTGCCGTCAGTGACGCGGGTACCAACTGGGACGATGCTTTGAATTCATGACCGACGCCCAACTTGGCTTGGGCGTCATGCTATGCGGTATCAATAAACAACCGCAGACCTTGCAAAGCCTTTCCGACGAACAACCGGCCTGATCAACCGATGAATCTTCCAAAGGTCCGAACTCGAACTCGGTCGCCCGGTCGGATAACGGAGCATCGGCCGCATCAAGCAGCCTGGCGAACAGCTCCAGATACTGCTCGCGATTTGTGTTAGCCCAACCGCCAAAGCGACGAGTCCGTGTATAGCCCGAGGGCAATACGTGCAAACTCCATCGACGTACAAACTCGACTTGCGACAACGTGAACGGAATCTGCTTCCTGCTGCCGCCAGCAACCTGGCCGGCTCGCGCCATAAAAGTCACCTTCGATTGTTGCTGCTGGGTTTGGTTAACTAAAACCCCAGCATGCTTGGCAGCCGAAAAAGCGCAAGTCCCTGTGGATAAGTGGCAAACGTCTTGCCGCTTTCAAATTGCGTGTCGGGACGCTGACGAATCAATTTTCCGGCCGTCGCCAAAACGACTTACCGAAGACCTTTGCAGCGCGTGCGTTTCAATCACGCAAAACGAATTCTCAGATGATGACTCCAAAAAAGAGCATCCATAAGCACTTCGCGTCGTGATTGAACAAGCGACATGCTCCCCCACTTTAACCCGCAGGAAACCATGAATTCCAATATAACTCAAACACTCGCCTTCGTCGGCATCGATTGGGCAGATCAAAAGCACGCATGGCAGGTGCAAACCGAAAAAACACAATCCGCCGGTACACTTCAGCAAGACGCTAGCCAGATCCAGCAGTGGATCAAGCAACTTCGCCAACAGTATCCCGATTGCCAGTTCGTGATCGCGATCGAAACCACCAAAGGTCCGCTGATTTCGGCGCTCCTGCAATTCGATGACGTCACGATTTATCCCGTCAATCCGGCTGCACTTGCGGCCTATCGAAAAGCACTCGCGCACCGCGGCGGCAAGAACGATCCGAACGACGCGATGCTGCTGTGTCCGTTTCTCAAGCACTACATCGATCAGCTTCGCCCGCTTCGTCACGACAGTCCGCTAACCCGAAAGATGGCTTCGGTTCACCTTGCCAATGAAGCCAAAAAAAGGGGTTTTTTTCGAAACGATGCGGTGCCCAATGGTTGAACTGAAGGTCACGCCTACGCTTCGCGAACAATTCGGGGTTAACTCTCAGGCCCCGGGTAGCGTGATGGGGTACTTCGTCAAAAGCTCATCGACTTCCGCGTAAACGCGTTGGCGAGCGGTATCCATCCAGGGCAAGATTCGGTCGTCGATCGGTTCCAGGCCAATCTTTCCGAGGACTCGGTTGACGCGATAGAGCGTCCTTGCGTTGTCCTGATAATCAAAGATGTATCGTTCGTCGATGAAGTGCAGCATCGCGGGTGCCAGACGATTCGTGGGCCGTGTCGCGAACAGGTTGATCGTGCTTTGGACTTTGGCCGAATCGACCGTCGCGATGGTCTGGTAGAACTCGCTAAGTTTGCCCGGATATTTTTTGTCCAGCCACGCATCGAGATACATTTCGATCAGGATGTGACCGACGAACCCTGTTCGCATTCCTTTTTCATTGTCGAAGTGCTCGCGAATCTGGACGGCGAAATCGATATTGGTTTGCTGAAACTGGATGCCGGTGTGAAACCAGTAGTCGTCCCGATGATGCTGTACGACGCCTTTGGCGATGTTGGCTACAACGGGGTCATCGTGATCGACGAACAGCACTGCTTTTTTCTCACGGGCGCGGCATTTGCGATCCGATCCAGCCAGCCAGTCGGGAATACAGGTTCCGACGGCGTAGGAGGGATTGTCAAGAAATGGCAACGCGTGAGTAAAGCAATTCATGCAGAACTTCCCGGGATCAGGAAACCAGAGCGGCTTCCTTGCGGATTTCAGTAACCAGCGAGGGGTCAAGTTTCAGTTGGTCGGCCAACTCCTGCAAGTACCGTTCTTCGGCGTCGTTCTTTTCGCTGGTGATGACCAATGAAGCCAGATAGAGATCGACCGCCATCCGCGGTGTGCGTGCGAGGCTCGCGATTCGCTGAGCGTCCGCAGGCAAGCTCATTTGTTCGACCAGAATCGACATCGCCTGGTCCTGCAAGCCGGTGGCTTTGATCTGGCCGGTGATCGCCGCGTTCTCTTCTTCACTGATGTGGCCATCGGCTTTGGAGGCACTCATCATGGCTTGCAAAATGGCAAGGCTTTGTTGTTCCTGGTTTTCGGGCTGGCCATCGCCAGGCTCGCCGTGGGTTTGTTGGTACTTTTCCCAAGCCTTGTATCCAACGGCCGCTAGGGCCGCTACGGATCCAACTTTGACGATCGGCGAAAGGACTTTTCGTCCCTGCTTGGTTCCCACCAGCAAGGCCAACAAGCCACCCGCTGCTGCGCCGGCACTGAGATTTTTGATCATCTGGTCGCGTTCGGGCCCCTCTTCGGGTATCTCAATCAGGTCCGAAGCATAGTCCTTGCCTTCGCTGGCCAGTTGTTTGCCTTGTGATGCCAATTCTTTTGCAGAGGCGAGAAGTTGATCCAGAAGTTCTTGAGCGTTCATGGCACGAATCCTGTTTGCGAGTGAGGTGAGGCACGCCAGATTGTATCCAATTTTTTGATCGCGGTTGGTCTGTTCAACGATCGCAAAGTTTCCGCGCTTTGCGAAAGACACGGTTAAACATGGGCTCGGTCAGCCTTCCGGTGAAAGTGTTTTGTTGGCTCGGATGGTAGCTGCCAAGGAAGTGGACATTTGACTGAGCCACGAAATGGGCGGCGTGAGAAAATTTTTCGCGTTTCCGTTGCGGGTCAATCCAGCCAATTTGTTTTGCCATTTTTTGCGATTCGTCCCAGGCAAGCTTTCCCAGGCACAGCACCACTACGGGGTCGCAAAGCAAAAACGTCTGCTGCAAAAACGGCCCGCAGTTGTTGATCTCTTCTCTAACAGGTTTGTTGGCCGGTGGGGCACATCGACAGGCGTTTGTGATCACCGCATCGACCAACTCAAGGCCATCATCGGCGGTCGATTGCTCGGCCTGGGTCGCGAATCCGAACTTGTGCATCGCCCGAAAAAGCCATTCTCCACTGCGGTCGCCGGTAAACATACGTCCGGTTCGGTTCGCGCCGTGGGCTCCCGGAGCGAGCCCCACTACCAGCAGCGATGCCGGCCCGGAGCCGAAGTTGGGTACCGGTTTGCCCCAGTATTTTTCGTCGCGGTATGCTTTACGCTTTTCCTTTGCGACTTTTCTGCAGTGCTCGATCAGGCGTGGGCACTTGCGGCAACGAAGGACACGATTGAGCAGCTTTTGGTTGGCGTCACGAGAATCGTTTCGCTGTGGCATCCGGATTTAGGCCTTATCCTGCATGTATTTGGCTTTGATCTTCTGGTACCGCCAGTTGATCAGAACACCGATCAGCAACAGCAGCACGATCCCGATGATTCGGATCGTCCAATTGTCCTTGATCCAAAAGTTAATCTGTTTCGCAAAAGCGTACATAATCCCGTTGCCGATCAAACTGCCCAACAGGACTCCGCCGATCGTTGTCCAGCGGCTGAGCCCGAGGATGCGTCCGAAAATCGAACCGCCGATGCTTCCGGTTGTTGACGACGGGAAAATCACAAATCCTACCAAGCCAAAGAAGGCCATGCGTTTGATCCACGGTTGCGAGTCCATGAAGAATTTGCCGTCCCACACAAGCATCGCCAGGCTTTTGCCGATCTTGGGAAGCTTGAACAGAATCCCCATGTGAAACGTCACAAACAGAGCGACGATGAAATCCAGATAGGTCACCAACCAAAACAGCTGGCCGGGTTTCATTGCGATCTTGCTGACTTTTTCGGGAACGTCGCCTTCGACACCGGCGAGCAAAACGAAGCGGCCCAACACAAAGAACGTCAGCAGCGCGTGGCTGACCAGTTTGTACGATTCGCCGGGACTGAAAAGAATTGCCACCACGCCCAGGATGATTGCCGTGAGAACCAGCGGAGCCAGCAAGGTAACTTTCCAGAGGATCGGACGTTGCTTACGGAACTGCTTTTCGAAACCGGAAAACATTTTGTCCAACCGGTCGCGAACTTCTTCGGGACTGTCATCGGATTCAATGTCGAGCCCCA
Source organism: uncultured Pirellulaceae bacterium (assembly GCA_937928555.1). Taxonomy (GTDB): domain Bacteria; phylum Planctomycetota; class Planctomycetia; order Pirellulales; family Pirellulaceae; genus Mariniblastus. Next base: position 41,880 of record CALFWR010000042.1, on the reverse strand, counting down.
CAGGCGCATCGGGATCGTCGGATTTGAGGCTGTCTGAAAGTTGTTCCATTTAATTTTGCTGGCAGTCGCAGACAGCCACTTTTTTCTTTTCCGTCGCCTAAGCAAATTGCTACGGCGAAAAATGCCATGGTTTTAAGGCACCACGGAGGCCCGGAAGGAGGGGCAAATGATTATCAGGGAATCTCCACCTTTTTCTACCCTTCCCGACTTGCCTTGCTTGCGCGATTTGAAGATTCGGCGGCTAGCACGCCCGATCAGCCGTGACGGGCCTTCAATGGTGGGCTAATCTCCCGCCGGCGTACGGATTTTATCGACTCCTGTACGGTGAATAATCTAGCAGACGCCGACGTTTTCCGACAAAGTGACTTTGAAATGAACCCTGATCGACGCCAAATCATTCAGACGATTGGACTATTCGGCATCACTGGAATTGGCTGCAGCCTCTGCGGCTGCAAATCGGCACCCGTTACCCAGCGGCGACAACTGATTCTGATTCCCGAAGGCCAGGAAATTGCCTTGGGCGCCCAAGCGTTTCAGGAAACTGTCGCCAGCGAAGCACTTTCCGCTAATCAACCGATGGCCGAAATTGTCAATCGCGTTGGGAAGCGGATCGCAGGCGTTGCCGAACGTAACGATTACGAGTGGGAATTTCGTCTGATCGCCAGTGAACAGCAAAACGCTTTTTGTCTGCCCGGTGGCAAAGTCGCGATCTACGAAGGCATCCTCCCGGTTTGCCAAAACGAGGCTGGCCTTGCCGTGGTGATGGCTCACGAAGTCGCCCACGCGCTTGCACGACACGGCGGTGAAAGAATGAGTCACTCGATGGCTGCCGACGGCGTCAAGCGTGTGGCTGAAAAGCTTGCCGGCAAGTTCGTGCCGGACAAGCAACAGTTGTTGATGCAAGCCTACGGTCTGGGAACCAAGTATGGTGTGTTGCTTCCTTATAACCGTCGTCAGGAATCCGAAGCCGACCACATTGGTGTGAACCTGATGGCCAGAGCCGGTTACGATCCGGTCGTCGCACCGGACTTTTGGCGACGCTTCGCCGGCCTTAAAGGCGAACAACAAGGTGGACTTGCCGACGAGTTCCTTTCGACGCATCCATCGGACGAGCGTCGTGCGCGGGATCTGTTGGCGCTGATGGACGAAGCCCGGTCGATCTACGATCGCGCGCCACAAAAAATCGGCATCGGCCAACGTCTGATTTAATCCGGACTAATTCGTAGGCCGGATCAAGGACGCGTATCTTTTTACCGCCATAAGCGGGTGATCGATTTACAGCATTCTGAAGATGTTCCAACCTCAGAGTCCGTCCGCCGCTCCGGCAACAGGTTTTCTTTCGGTTCGCCTTCGGTTTGCTTTCAGCCCGGATTATTCACGACGACGGGCGTTGATTCTACGTCTGGCCAACAGGAGCAAGGGAAAAACTGAATTTCAACAAGAAATGTGAATCATTCGGTAGGTGAAAGCCACAGCGATCGTTTCATCGCATTGGAGTAACCGATCACTGTCGGAACTGATTCTGACGCCCACGCCTCGTGAATAATCCGGGTTCAGAAAACAGAGGACATCGTTCGTAGCACCGCCTTTCTTTCGGCGAAACCCGATACTGCAACGGCTCAACTGAGTTCGGGCAATGCATTAGCACGATCGTCCGTCTTTGGGACCAAACGAAGCTGCTTTTGCCAGCGGTGGAAGCTCAGGTTCGAGCACGCCTTTTGCTTTGGGCCACGCAACGATGACTTCGACCACCATCCAAATCTGCAGTCCCAGGGTGATCAATGCGATCGAATTAAGCAAAAGTTTGTCATCCTCAAATAGCCAGCCGGATTCGTTGTTCAATCCCAATTGCCAGGACAAGGCCCAGAACGGCATGATGATCATGATCACCATCGGAATCGCCACAAAGAAAACCGGTTTTCCGCGACGCCACAAATAAAACGTCGTTACCATCAGGGCAAATCCGGCCAGCAACTGGTTGGTCGCTCCAAACAACGGCCACAGCATCATCCCGCCTTTGCCTCGCACGCCTTCGGCGTTCGGTTGCCAAGCGATCAGGAACGCAAGCGTCAATGCAAAAATGGTCGCGACGTATCGGTTCTTTAGCGGCGCGATCTTTAGCGACTGCCCAATCTCCTGAACAACGTAACGCTGCAGTCGAGTCGCCGAATCCAGTGTCGTGGCCGCAAAGCACGCCACCAGTACCGCGACGATCGCGATCCCCAGTTTGATTGGCAAGCCCAGGGCTGACAAAAAGTTGGCACCGCCTTCGATGAAAGCGCCGACTTTGGCTCCCAGTCCAATGTTCCAGCTTCCTTCGGCGTTGTACTTGGTTCGCCAGGCGGTTCTTCCGGTAATCGATTCGCCGTTTGCGCTCATCGCGGCGACATAGCTGCTGGATGCAAGGGCGCTCTGTCCCTCTGTCACCCGGTCAAACTTTCCCATCCCCACCCCGGCGCAGCACGCCAGAATAACCATCACCGCAAGGGCACCTTCAAGCAACATGCTTCCGTAGCCAATCATCTGGGCATCGGTTTCGTTTTGAAGTTGCTTGCTGCTGGTTCCGCTGCTCACCAGGCAGTGAAATCCGCTCACCGCTCCGCAAGCGATCGTGATGAACAGGAAGGGCGCAATCGGTGGCGCGTCTGCGGGTATTTCATTGCCCACCCACGCCGGTGCAGCAGAAGTCAAATCCGCCGTGCCAGTCAGCGCCGCAACGCCCAGTCCAACCAGGAGCAGGCCCAGGGCCACGTAAAGCTGTAAGCTGTTGATGTAGTCGCGAGGTTGCAGCAAAACCCAGACTGGCAACACCGATGCGGCCCCGCAGTAGATGAACAGCAGGATCGTCCAAATCAGTGTCGGATTAAGTTCCCATGGCCAGCCATCTGCAGGTGTGAATCGACCAAGATCAACGGGCAGTCCGTAGGCGCCCAACGCAACGCAAACGTAAACCAGTAGTAATCCCAACAGTGCCATCGGCAAAAGGTTAAAGTCCTTTCCACCTTTACGCATCTGCCATCCCAGCCAAACGGCGATCGGTAGCGAAATCCAAACGGGCAGGACAGATTCGGGATACAAGCCAAAAATTGCCGCAATCACCAAGCCAAAAATCGCCAGGACAATGGTCAGGGCAAAAAACAGCGTCAGCAGAAACAACATTTTCGCCCGCGGCGAAATCAGACGCCCTGCGACTTCGCCGACGGTCTGGCCGCGATTGCGAAGACTCACCACCAGCGCCCCAAAGTCATGCACCGCGCCGATGAAGATGCTCCCAAAGATCACCCACAACAGCGCCGGTAACCAGCCCCAGAAAACGGCGATCGCAGGGCCCACGATCGGACCGGTACCCGCGATGCTGGTAAAGTGATGCCCAAACACGATGGACTTTTTCGACGGGACAAAGTCCACGCCGTCTTCCATTTCGCACGACGGCACCAAAGCATCAGGATCGAGCGCGAAAATCTTGCGACTGAGCCACCGACCGTAAGTGTGGTAGGCGACGATGAAACCGATAAAGCTGCCAACGGCAATGAGAAAGGTGGTCATGGTTCGTTTTCAGTTGACTGGAACAAAAAGCCAGAATCAAAAAGCCAGAATCAAAAAAGCCGAATACAGGGCCCCCGCTTGATCGCAAGATCCCAGAGTCGTAAGCAAGTTGTCGCGTGTCCGGTGGCCGGGTTTTGGGATGAGTTTAACCGGAATTATTCACGACGACGGGCGTTAGTCGGGTTGAATCACACAAAAGCTAACCTGACACCGGGTTCGCCACGGAAATTCCGAATCACCTCGCCGATAATGTGAAGGAAAGCGATTTTACCTGGACTGCCGGAAACCGCGGCGTGCTACTTTAGCAGGGCACTAGCCAGCGGGGTGTTGATACGGCTTGCGCCAATCTCGCTTCAGCTTTTCATTGGCCGCGTCACTGTTGGTGACGCGGTGAGTTTCAGGATCCCATTCCAAAGTCTTGCCAACTTCCATCGCAATGTTCGCCAGGATGCATGATGCACTTGAGATGTGTCCCTGTTCAATATCCGCTACCGGCTTGCTCCGATCCTGAACCGACTGGAGGAAGTTTTTCATGTGAGCCCGCTCGCCGGGTGCGGTGTTGGGCCCCACATTCCATTTCTTTTTGTCCTCAGCGTCTGGAAACTTGTCCGTTTCAATGACTGCGTCTGCGGAGATCTTTTTCCCGCCATCGCGCGGTTCAAACTCGTAGCGATTCACGTCCAGCTTGAGAGTTCCTTTGTCGCCGTAGATGATCGCCGCCCAGGGGTAACGGTCATTCGACGCGTGCCCCCAACTGCGATGCGTCCACACCACATTCAGATCGTCGTAGTGAAATGTGGCGGTCTGTGTGTCGGTAATGTTGGCTCGGGCTTGTGTGTCGACAAGGATCCCGCCGGCGCTGCTAATGCTTTGTGGCCAGCCAAGATTAAGCAGCCAGCGTGTCATGTCAAACATGTGAACGCACATGTCACCGACGATGCCGTTGCCGTACTCCATGTAAGCCCGCCAACCTCGCGGGTGCATGATGTCGTTATAGGGAAGCTTTGGTGCCGGGCCACACCAAAGATCCCAATTCAGATGATCCGGAACCGGAATGTCGGGTGCCTTTTCGAGCGAACGGCTGTCCCGCATGTGGTAGTAGCAACAGACTTCCACGTGGGCGACGTCACCCAGCAGGCCTTCATCGACGATACGCTTTTTGGCTTCGGCTAGGTGTGGTGTGCTGCGTCGCTGCGTTCCAATCTGCACCACGCGATCGTGTTTACGTGCCGCATCGAGCATGGCTTTGCTTTCCAAGACATCGCAGCCAGTTGGCTTTTGGCAGTAAACGTCAGCACCCGATTCGACCGCCGCGATCATCGGAAGCGAATGCCAGTGATCGGGCGTGCCAACAATCACGATGTCGTGCTCGTGACCGGAAAGCAACTTTTTGTAGTTTTCGTAGACGGCAGGTCGCTTCTTTGAATTCTGCCGGGCGGCCAGCATGTCGGCGGCTTCGTTCAGCATCTTCGAATCGACATCGCAAACAGAAACGAATTCGACATCGGCAACGTTCAGCAACGCGATCGAATCAACCTTGCCATACCAACCGGCACCGATCAGCCCCACGCGGGGGATACGGTTGCCAGCGCCAGCCCAGGCCTTGGGTGAGATAGCCGCAACAGCCGACGCCGCTGCGGTAGATTTGAGAAATGTGCGACGTTCCATGAATCGGATTCCATGATGCAATCAAGTGTTCAAGCAATCCGATTGTAAACCGTTTCGACATGAATTGCCTCCACTGTCGCAAACTGAGCCATGGAAAATGCGGTACTGGTCGGCTATCATCCACCGACCATACTTGACTCTCAAAGAAAGCCCAGGACGTTCCCGTGAAAAGGCAAATCCTTTACTTGTTGGCCGCAGCCTTGTTGCTGCCGCTATGCGCAGAGAAAACCTCTGCGCAGTCTCCCGAAAAGGTCACTTCGATCGAAGGGATCACCGAATACAAACTTGACAACGGCGTACAGATTCTTCTGTTCCCCGATAAATCGAAACCTCAGTTTACGATCAACATGACGATCGAGGTGGGATCGCGCCACGAAGGTTACGGCGAAACAGGAATGGCCCACCTGCTTGAGCACATGCTGTTTCGTGGAACTGAAAAGTATCCCGATTCACCGAAGTGGCTCAAAGACCGTGGCGTGCTGAACATGAACGGCACCACATGGCTGGATCGAACCAACTACTACGAGACGCTTCCGGCCTCTGATGAAAACCTTGAGTTCGCGATCGACTTTGAATCCGATCGCCTCGTCAACAGCACGATCCTTGGGGAGCACCTTGCTGCCGAAATGACGGTCGTTCGCAATGAGTTTGAGCGTGGCGAGAACAGTCCGCAGCGAATTTTGATGCAGCGGATTACTTCCAATGCATTCGAGTGGCACAACTACGGAAAATCCACGATCGGAAATCGTAGTGACATTGAGCGTGTTCCAATCGGGAACCTGCGTGACTTTTATCGCAAGTTTTACCAGCCCGATAACGTGATGGTTGTCGTGGCAGGAAACTTCAACGAACAGAAAGCACTTGACTTGCTGCAGAAGTATTTCGGCGCACTCAAAGTTCCCGATCGCAAACTGCCTGCAACTTACACCGAAGAGCCTCCCCAGGACGGAGAGCGTGAAGTCGTTCTGCGTCGTGTTGGCGATGTGCAGATGGCGGGCGTTGCCTATCATATTCCTGCCGCTTCGGCTGATGACTACGCAGCGGTTGAAGTGCTGATGAACATTCTTGGCGACGAGCCATCGGGTCCGCTGTACAAGAAGCTTGTGGAAACAGAAATTGCATCCAACTCGGGTGCCTTTGGGTTCAAGACTCATGATCCCGGCCTGATGTACGCCATGGCGGAGGTCCCCAAAGACGGCGATCTGGAAAAAGCCAAAACGACTTTGTTGGAAACGATTCAGTCAGCGGCAGAAGGGTTCACCGATACCGATGTCAAGCGTGCGATTCGCGATATCATGAAGGGTCGCGATCGAAGTTTTGCCAACACCGAAAGCTTTGCCATTAATTTGAGCGAATGGCATGCCTACGGCGACTGGCGATTGTACTTCCTGCATCGCGATCGACTGGAAAAAGTCACTTTGGCGGACGTCAAAGCCGCAGCAGCGAAGTATCTGAAAACGGACAACCGCACTGTGGGTCTGTTCATTCCAACCGATGAACCCGACCGCGTCGAAATGCCGGAACCCGTGGACATCGCCGCCAAACTGGAAGGCTACAAGGGCCGCGCCGCGATCGCCAAAGGTGAAGCGTTCAAGGCCAGCCCTGCCGAAATCGATGCCCGTACGATCGTCGATACCGCTGGTGAAGGCGTCAAAATTGCCCTGCTGCCAAAGAAGACTCGCGGTGAACGCGTGTTCCTCAGCGGACAGCTTCATTACGGCAACGAGAATTCGCTTCGCGGCCGCGTCGCTGCTGCGAGAATGCTTCCGCGTCTGATGGCTCGCGGCACAAAGAATCTGGACTTTCAGGGATACCAGGATCGCCTGGACGAAATTGAAACGACACTCAATCTTGGCGGCGACGTGGGTCAGTTGAGCTTTTCCATTGAAACCAAAAAAGCTCGAATGGGTGAAGCCCTCGGGCTGCTCAAGGAGGTTCTTCGCGAGCCAATTCTTGCAGGCGAAGAGATGGAAGTCCTGCGACGCCAGGGCATGACCGCGCTGGAAACTTCGCTTTCGGAGCCGTTGGATTTGGCGCGTGTCAAGCTGCAGCAGACTTTATCACCCTATGAAAAAAACGATGTCCGTTATGTCAAAACGATTGCTGAGCAAATCGAAACGCTCAAAGCGGTCAAAGTCGAAGAAGTCCAATCACTCTACAACGAGTTCTTTGGCGGGCAGCACGTTGAAATCGCGATTGTTGGTGATTTCGATGCGGACGAAGTTAAACCACAGATCGCTTCGATCTTTGAAGGTTGGACCTCCGAGCAGCCTTATGAGCGGATCGCCAGCAAGCACATCGACGTCAAGCCACAGCGGCTTTCGATCGACACGCCTGACAAAGCCAACGCGGTCTACATCGCAGCCCAACCGCTGCAAATGACCGACGAAGACCCTCGCTACGAGGCGATGTTGGTTGGCGATTACATTCTTGGTGGTGGTCCACTTTCGTCGCGTCTGGCCAACGAAGTCCGCAAGAACAAGGGTCTGAGCTATGGCGTTCAGTCCGTGTTTCAAGCCGGCGCTCAGGACGACAAAGCCGCCATGATGGCTTTTGCGATCTCCAATCCGATGAACACTGAAAAGGTTGTTGACACGATCAAGGCGGAAATCGATCGCCTTGTGACGTCGGGTGTTGAGCAGAAGGAATTTGACAAAGCTCGCAAGAGTTTCCTGCGTACCCGTCGTGGTGGTCGAGCCCGGGAGGCTGCGTTGGCTGGTAGTCTTCGCCGCAATCTTGAGTTGGGTCGCACGATGGCCTTTGCCGAGGACAGCGATCAGCGTATCGAATCGCTGACCAAGGATCAGGTCGACGCGGCTCTCAAGGAGCTTGTTGACACTGAAAAGATGATCATCGTTACTGCGGGTGATTTCTCGAAAGTCCAGGAAGGCGACTCCGAGGGAGAACAAGCCAAACCAGTCCCTGCGGGCGCTGGAAACTGATCGCCGCTGACCTGACGCCGGGCATTTCGGCCTAGGTCAATCGCGTAACTCAAAAGCCACCTTCATTGCGAAAGGTGGCTTTTTTGTGCGCTCCCACGACTCGTCGCGAGAGAGTAGATCGGTTCAAAAAGCAACTCTCAGGCCCAGGCACTAGATGTTCCGAAGTGTCGTGCCCTGGCCGCTGGTAAGAGGATGACAGATTCCATGTTCGATCTTGTTTTCCTGTTTAATTTGCCAGGCAAGATCAGAAAGAAACGCCCGAAAGAATTGAACGGCGGTTGAATCCGACAACACGGTTTTATGATCCAGTGATTTTAGTGCCTGCGTGCCGACTGTTGATTCCTTGTAGTTTGGAATCTCCGGGTCATATGGAGAGCAGGGGGTTCGAAGGTACTTCAGGTAGTGTTTGGGATGACTGGCATACCATTGAGTGGGTTGCCAAATTTTCCCGCCATTCGAAATTGGGGCCAATTGAGAGATCGAGCGCAAGAAATCAGGATCGTTGACGCGAAAGCCTTCTACGTCTCCATTGGCAAGAAGGGGCGTAGATTGAAGTTCGAGCGAGCCCAGTATATTTTCGTCAGCGAAAAAGTAGCTTTCGAGCATCGGGCTAAGCAGGTGAAATGCGGCCCTCTCCCTGAGGTTGTTCTCCGTGCTACCGTGGTGTGGTCGTTTTGCATCGATAATTGCGTTTACTGCGTTGAGAAAACATTGAATGACTACGCCCGGTTGATCCAGATTTGCAACTTCTAGGTCCTCAAGCAGAATGAATTGTTCCCCTCCCCTCGAATTTACCGTCTCTACAAAAAAATTAGCCAATTCTGCGACATCACTTGGGACGTTGCCTGCGGTTGGAACTGTTGCATCGGGTGACAATCGAACAGATGTAAAACCATCAAAACGGACTGCGTGAAATTCCACGTCATTGAAGGTGTTTTCCAGAAACGTAACAATGCCCTTTTGTTCGGCGACGCCAGTGACCACGATGTTCACACGCATTTCAATTACTGATCCAATGTGTTGGGAAAGGGTGAGCCAAATTCTTCATTGGAAAACAGTTTGCCAAGTGAAAAGTGGCTCAGCCAGTTCCGATCACGTATGTTTGTCAAGGGTTTAATGGGGCTTTTTTCTTTTCTCAGGACAAACACTCTCTCGGGCTTGCTTTTGAACTCGTCAAGCAAAACCGGGGAGTGCGTGCTCAGCAACACAGTAAGTTTTTTCTCGTGTGCGATCTCCCGCATCGTTTCCGTGACACTGCGTATGGCAAAGGGATGCAGTGCATTCTCTATCTCGTCGACTGCAATAATTGCGTGATCTTCAGCACCCGCAAGGGCGGTCAAATGCAAGAGTCCCACCAAAACGCCGTCGGGAAGAAGTGTTACTGGAATCTCGTCCTTGATGCCACGAAGGTAAAACTGAAGGGAAACACTCTGTCGAGTAACTTCAAACGTAAAGTCCTCGACCAAGTCAGGGAATGCAGCTTTGATCCCTTGGCGGACAAATTCGTAGGCAGACTGGTGGCTTCGTTTGTCTCGCCAATTTCGCAAAACGGTAAATGCGTTTGAACCGTCTCGACAAAGAAAAACGTCGCCTGTGTTTTCAGAGCCCCGCTTTAATAACTGACCCAATTTGTAATCGCTGTAATATCGAGAGTTGCGAATCGCTTTAACAAGAGGCCCCAGTTGTTTGCTTTCCGTTATTTCGAAACATTTGCGAAGTGCCGCCATATCGTTGGCACCAAATTCCTGTCCGTCGAATTCGAATTGCGGGTTGTTCGCTTTCTTTATGAACAGTGCTTTGGAGTCCCTGTAGACAGCTTCTTTGAAATCTCCGTTGCTTGCACTGCTTTCTACGCCTGGCTCCAAATGCCATACAAGTCCATCGGTGCCGAAGTCAATTTCAACCATTTCGCCGTCGGTTGCAAACAGATTTCGTACCCCCCAAGCTCCCCCATTGAAATGAAATGCTGAACTCAAGGAGCGAAGATATACTGTTCGCAAGAAGTCAAAACTGCTCAGTAGCGTGGTTTTGCCAGCTCCATTGGGTCCTACTATCACACTGACACCACTTGGTGGTGACCAATCAAGATTCTGAAAACAGCGATAGTTTTTTAGTTTGAGAGAAAATGCCAAATGATATGCTCCACCAGATGATCTTGGGGTGACAGTTCGAATGTCAACCACGTTCACCAACTCATTCTAGCGAATCATTGCTTCAAACCAACCGTTCAGCACGACATTCAACGTCTAGGCTGATTCGCTCGTGTTTTTTTCACGCGCTACTTCAGATTTGTGGTAGCCGGAATTCGCCGGGTTGGACACAAAGCTATTTCTGGCAACTTTGAAAGAAAAGAAACGACGCCTACGCTTCGCCGACGAACTTTTCGAATTCTTTTGAAACCTCATTCACGGTCGTCACCAGTTTTTCGATCGTGGGGCTGATTGCTTTGAAGTCGATTGTGTCCGGATTGGCGTTGGCTTCGATTTGGCGGGCAAGCTCGCTGGCGGATAAGGCGCCCAGGTGCCCGAGGGCTCCCTTGAGCGAGTGAGCGGAAATGCGAAGGTTCTGCACGTCCTGGTCTGCGGATGCTTTTTCGACCGAAGCCAACATTCCGTCACGCTCTTTCAAAAAGACCTTCATCAGATCCATCAACAACTCGCGTTGGCCGCCGACGGTGTCAAAAGCACTCGACCAATCGACCAACCCACTGCCCTGGGGCTGTGCGGAGCCGTGGTTTACGTCGGTCGGTTGTTGACCGGTCTGCTGGTCGATCAACTGATGGAGGGCTTTGGCGCGAATCGGTTTGGCGATGTATTCGTCCATCCCCGCAGCAAGGCACTTTTCGCGGTCGCTGCTGCTCGCGTGTGCGGTCAACGCAATGATTGGAATCGAAGCCGTCCCGTTGCCGCGAGTGTCTGCCGTTCTGGAAGTTTCGATTTCTCGCATCCGCCGCGTTGCCTCAAAGCCATCCATGACGGGCATCTGAATATCCATCAGCACCAAATCAAATTCACCGTTGTCGAATTGATCGACAGCCACCGCGCCATCGGCGGCGACGGTGACGGTGTGTCCGTGTTGTTTGAGCAATGCCAAAGCCAGCTTTTGATTGATGACGTTGTCTTCGACCAACAGAATCCGCAGCTTCTTTCGTGGTGACAAAATTCGTGTCTCTGGTGCTTCGGGAGTTACATCGGTCACCGCTCCGTCAACCGCAGCAACAAACGCGTTACGAAGGTCGCGGGCCTGAACCGGTTTGAGGATCTGTTGAACGATTTCGAGGCCATCGGGAACTTCGATGGTGCTGATCTGGTTCGTAGAATTCAACAGTATCAATCGCGGACGTTGATGAGCGTCAAGCGTCACCAGCCACTTCAGCCAATGCAAAACCGCTGGCATCGTCCCGTCAAGCACAATGATTTCGACGGGGTTTCCTTCGTCGATATGCTGTAGCAGAATCCGTTGGGCGTGCCGAAGTTCGACCACCGCGCCGACGACCATCCGATGCCAGGCAAGCCGCTGTTGGAGGCTTTCGCAGAGCAGTTGGTTTTCCGCCACAACCAGTACGGACTTGCCAATAAAGGCCCGGTCATCGACGTCGTCAGTGGGCTCGGATCCCTTGAGAAAGTCCAACTCAAAACTGAATCGGCTGCCAATGTCGGGGCTGCTTTGGACAAACAGTTCACCGCCCATCAGGCGGACGATCTTGGAACTGATTGCCAGCCCCAGCCCGGTTCCGCCGTACTCCCGCGTCGTCGAGGAATCCGCCTGCTCGAACTCCATGAAAATCGATTCCTGCTTTTCTTCGGGAATGCCGATCCCGGTATCGAGCACTGTAAATTCAACCGTGACTGATTTTTCATCCTGTTTTTTGCATTGGGCTGAAAAGAAAACATGTCCTTCGCTGGTGAATTTGACGGCGTTGCCCACCAGGTTGATCACGACCTGCCGCAGTCGGCCAAGGTCCGCGATGATCTCCTGCGGAAGCGAGGGATCGAAGTGCATGATCAGTTCGATCTGTTTTTCGTGAGCCCGATAGCCGAAGGAACGAATCGTGTCGCCCAGGCATTCTCGCAAGGCAAACCGCTCTGCTTCCAGGCGAATTTTCCCCGCTTCGATTTTTGAAAAGTCCAGTATCTCGTTGATCAGCGTCAGCAGCGATTCGCCGGACTCGAGAATCATCTCGACTTTCTCGCGAGACTCGCCTTCTTTCATGAAAGTCAACAGCAGCTCTGACATTCCGATAATTCCGTTCATCGGCGTGCGGATTTCGTGGCTGACGTTGGTCAAGAAATCGCTTTTGGCGCGGCTGGCGTTCTCTGCGAGTTCTTTTGCTTTTCGCAGTGCAAGTTCTGCTTCGACGCGGTCGGTGACGTCCCAGAACATTCCCTGAATGCCGACGCGGTTGCCTCGGGAGTCCACCACCGGAGACTTGAGTGTTTCCACATGCTGGGTGTTGCCGCCTGGCGGTTGCTCGATGTCGCGAAAGACTTTGCCTGTCTTGAGAACCCACGCGTCGTCTTCGGCGTACTTTTTTCCGCGTTCTTCCCCGTAAAGCTCTGCGTCTGTTTTGCCCAACAGCTTTTGCAGCGGAAGCCCAACGGAACGGCAGAATCCCTGGTTGGCAAACAGAAGTCGCCCCTGGGAGTCTTTGCGAAACACGTTGATCGGAAGGCTTTCCACCAGCGAATGGTAGATCGCCTGGGATTCCTGGAACCGCCGCTCGGCTCTGACGCGATCGGTAACGTCTTTGAGAATGGCACCTACTGCGACCGGTTGGCCTTGGTCGTCACGTAGCAATTCAAATCGCCCGGTGACGCCGCGGATCTCGCCGCCGCTGGCGGTGATGCGGAACTTCTGGTCGAACTGGGCGACCTCTGGCATGCGGGCAAGGTTGCTGACCAGTGCCTCGCGGTCGGCTTCGTGAACACGTTCCAGCCACAGGCCGGGTTGTTGCTGGAGGTCCTTTGATGAACTGCCGAACAGTTTGAGGGCCGCGGAGTTGATGTAAAAAAGCTGCGTCCCGTCCAAGGAGATTGCAAACGCGAGGTCGTCAACAAGCTCAAGGAGGCTTTGGCCCCAGTTGTTTGATGTGGTCATCAGCAGTGGCCTCAGTGACAGTGGTTAGCACCTGTGCGAGGTTCAAGCATAGCAGCAATCGACGGTGAACTCAAAAAGCACCGAAAGTCGCCATCGGTCGGGCATTGTCTGACTCTGGCAGGGCGAAGGAACATCACAGGGCGGTGGAACATCACGGGGCGGAGGGAAGTTCCTCCTGTTGCCGTTTCTGTTTGGAGAACTTCTCGAATTCCTTGACAAGTTGTTCCCGTTTTGAATCTGGTTTGGCCTGAACCGTCCACGAGACAATCGCAGCGATTCGGCTCCCGCCCTCTACCTTTTTGACCGTCGCAAGAAGTCGCTCAAGCTCCAGGTCCGTTATCTCATCGGTCATTCGGTGCGAGACCTCAAGTTGCTGCTCTGTCTTTTCCACGAAAGTTTCAATCAATGACTTCGCTGCACCGTGTTCTACGAGTTCTGTCAGGACCAGGTAGGCTTTGGGAGTTTGGTCTCCGTAGGAAATTCGTGGCGGCATATCCCAGTGCGGGGGAAACTTTCCCCACTCGGGAGAACTTGAAAGCCTTGCCAACTCTTTGCCGTTATGCGTCTTGATCAGGTTTTCGGCACGCCATCGCCGTGCCTGTTCGGGCTGAGTCACAAACAGAAACGGAATCCAGAAAACGATGCTCGCGATCGCAAGGAAGAGAAGTTTTTTGTCGGCGCCGGTTCGTTTTTCGGCCGGGCTCTGTTCGTTTTCTGTGGGCGAGAAAAGCTTCCATCTGTTTTCCGGCTTCGTTGGCTTGAAAAGCAACACCAGGTACCCGACCACCCAAACTGGCAGCGAAACGTATCCAAAGACTTGCATAAAGATCCGCGTCGTCTGGATCAGGCTTTCGCTTTCGCTTAATCGCACACCTCCCATGATCATGATGATGGGACCGGGAGTATACGCCAGGGCCACGATCGCCAACGTGTCACTGAACAGGGCGACGGGCAGGATTGCGTGCCACTTTCTGTTTTCATACAGCACATTGACGCAGCGAATCATCAGCAATACGCGCCATGTGGCCACGATTGCCAGCAACGTCAAATTGGCTCTCGTGGCGTCGCCGGGCGAGAGAAACCGTTCGAATGGAATTCCGTAAAGCAGCGCCATCGGAGCGGTCATCCAGTAGCAGGCGAGAAAGGTGAGAAACGTTTTGACAGGCCCGGCTTTTTGTTCGCCATTGAACAGGGCAGCGAGATAGATGAATGTTGCCATAAAAAAGCAACCAATCAGTGACGCCGCCAGCGGCAACGCCAAATGCCAGGGCTCTCCGAGCAGGTACTCGCCGTCGTATTCGCGTGCGAAACCTGCCGCAATTACAAACAGGAATCCAACCAGAAGCGAGCCCCGATGCGTCGCGACGGTGCGGATCGCCTGGGCATCAAAGTACAGGAATTTCAGTACGGTTCGAATCGTGAGCATGTTACTTTTTTCGATTGGACCAAACTTGTTTGCGAATTTTACTGCGTTTGGCCGCGGCGGATTTTGAGAACACCGACAATCCGGTACGGCGAAAACCTTTCTCCAGTTCGGCTACTGTCATTGCGTCGGGTTCAAAAACCACATCAAACAGTGTGTACCACGACCAGTCACGGTCGGCCAGCAAGCGGCCGTCGCGCTGAAGTCGCCTGTACAGTCCGGTGCCGGGGAATGGTGTCTGGAGAGTGAGTTGCACTTCCGCGAGAGAGCTTTCGCGGATGAAGGTTCCCATCGCATCGAGAGACTGTGGCGTTTCGCCATCAGCGCCCGCAATGAAGCAACCGTTGACAAAGATCCCCGCGTCCTGAATCGTGTCCACGGCGTCGAGAATCTTCGCAAGCTCCGAGGTCTTCTTTCCCATTCCCGAATAGCGAAAGTTTAATGACTCGATGCCGACAAGAACCTGAACGCAGCCCGAATCGGCAAGGGCGCGAACCAGTTTTGGGTCGGTTCCGATCCGCCAGTCGCTTTCGGTAAAGTACCGCACGTTGGCTTTGCCGATCTCTTCGAGCAACTCGAATGAGTCCTTGCGGCCAGCGAGTGTGTTGTCGTCGGCAAGTTCGATCCAGGGCGTGCGGTCCAGATTTTTGACGGCACACAGTTCTTTGGCGATTCGGTTAACGGGCTTGTACCGCGCCGGCCCCAGCAAGCGACTGGCTCCGCAAAATTCACACGCCCACGGGCAGCCGCGCTGCGTCTGGATTGTCCATCGCTGCGGATTTCTTTTTCCCTGTAGTGCAAAATCAGGCATCGGACTGGCCGACAGATCGAATGCTTTGGAGGGGCGGTAGATCCTTTTCAATGTCCGGTTCTCGCAGTCTGCAAGAATTTCCAGCCACGACGATTCGCCATCGCCGACGCAAACCGAATCCGCGTACCCGGTCGCCTCCTCGGGCATCGCGGTCACATGAAGCCCGCCGATGACCGTCTGGCAATTTTCCACTTTTAGCTGCTCACAGAATTGGTAGGCTTCTAGGACCGATGCCGTTAGTGCGCTGACGGCAACGAGGTCGGGTTTGGTTTGCAAAACGTCTTCGACAAGCGTTTCAGAATCCGACGACCGATGGTAGCTGTAAGTCCAACTCTCTGGCGTCATTCCGGCAAGGGTCAGCAGCCCAAGCGCGGGCAACCCCGAGAGTGCTTCGGCTCTTTCTCTCAAGCCCGGAAGCAGCATGCCCATCTCCAGCATTTCCTTTTCGCGAACGCGAAGGCCAGTGAATGGAACAAAGGCAACGTGCATGTCAGAGGGTGTCCGGCGGTGGTGGGGAGCAGATGATTCTAGTGTATCGCGAGGGCGGCTTGCGGGTTGTTACGCATTCATTCCCGCCAGCCAACCGGTGCTCCATGCTGCCTGAAAGTTGAATCCGCCGATCGGACCGTCCAGATCAAGGATCTCGCCGGCGAAGTACAAGCCCGGGCAAAGTTTGCTTTCCATCGTGCTGCTGTTGACTTCTTTCAGGGTCACGCCGCCGGCGGTGACTTCGGCTTTTTCGTAACCCAATGTTCCCTGAAGCGGAAAAGCGGATCGCTTGACCTGCTCGACCAAGGCATTGAGCCGCCCGGCGGAAAGTTCCGCCAACCTCAGCGATCCGTCCACGTTTGCTTCCCCAAGCCAACTTTCGATCAGTCGTTTGGGGAATTCCGGCCACAATTCCTGAACCGTTCGCAGCACGCTTTTTGCGCCGCCGTCTTTTTTGGCCCGTTGTAGCTGGTCGAGTAACTGCTGCTGCTTTTGTCCGGGTAGAAAATCACACTCCAGTCGCAGTTGTTTCCGGTTTGGATGCCTTGCCACTTCGCGGCTGACATCCATCGCCGCCGGTCCCGAGAAACCAAAATGTGTAAACAGGAAAGAACCCGCCGTTTGAGCCAGCGGTTTCTGTTTCTTGCTGCCCGCTGGTGCGGTGCCTTTGATTGTTACCGCAGTGGGGTCGATCGTGATGCCTTTAAGTTCATTGGCCCACTGGCAGTTGGACAGCAAAGGAGTCAGTGCCGGAACGGTATCGACGATCGAATGCCCGAACGCTTTGGCCCAGGCATAACCATCGCCCGTGGTGCCGCAGCCCGGAAAAGAAAGTCCACCGGTGGTGAGAATGATCGATCTGGATTGCAGCACGGCGCCGCATGTTTGCACATCGAAAACGCCACTTTTGTTGACGATGTCTGTCACCGGAGAAAGATTCTGAAGTGTCGCGTTTTCTGCTTCTGCAAAACGGACCAGAGCGTCCCGCACGTCAATCGCCCGATTGCTAACCGGAAAAACTTTTCCTGTGGATTCGACTTTGGTGGCAACGCCCAGCGATTCAAACAGAGCCACGACTTCGTCGGGAGAAAGTGCAGCCAGTGCCGAATGGAGGAACTTGCCGCCACGCCCGAAGGCTTTGACAATTTCACGCGAATCACAATTGTGCGTGATATTGCATCGTGTTCCGCCGGACATCAGGATCTTGACGCCAAACTTTTTGTTTTTCTCCAGCAGTAGCACACGACGGCCGATGCGCGCACTGGAGGCCGCTGCCATCAATCCGGCTGCACCGCCTCCCACCACAATAACGTCGTAAACTTCGTTCAGCGTCGGATCCCCAAAATCGAAACCCGAATTGTAGCGGTTTACTTCTTTCGCAAAACAACCACCGACTGCCGCACGTGATGACAGGGAAGAATTTCTTCGATATGGAAGAATCGTCCCCAGACACGCTGCAAATAGTTGTTCGAATGAAATACTTGGGCTCGATAGGGGCCGAAATTCGTAAATCGCCAAACTGTTCGCTGGTCCGGCATTGGGCCCATCAGTTTGTCAGTGAAATTCGGATCGACGCGGCGAATTGATTGCACGAGCCGATTTTTTGGGTTGTCGATTTCCTCGCGAAGGACTTCCCAGGTGGCTTCATTGTGAACCGTCAGGTAGCAAACGCCTTTGTTAGAGAGGATCCGGTTTAGCTCTGCCAGCCAGCAGGTTTCGAATGTGTCGATGTGAGTAAAAACTGAAAATGCGGACACGACATCGACCGACCCATCGGGGATCGGCAAGGTCGGGATGCAATGGTTGAAAACCGGTCGAACTTTTTCCGGCATGAATTCCTGAAGCCAACGAACGTGACGGCGATTGATGTCGCTTCCCCAGACAGTCTCGCAATTCGACTGCACGGCAAAGTGCCGCAGCACGCGACCGGTCGCACAGCCAAAATCGAAGCAGGAACGCGGTAGCAAGCCAAACCGCTCGCAGACTTCCATGATTTTCAAATAGTCGACCAGGCCGCTCATCCAGTAGACGCCGTCGTACCCGGGTGAGTACCCCTCGCGGTCCTCCGCGCAGGGAATGGGATAGATGTCTTTGGCGATCATGCTTTTCAGCTGATCATCATCGATTTTTGAGAGGGCGTATTGGACAAAGTCTTTGGAACCATAAAACTGATCCGATTCCAGCGATGCCGGGCTGGCAAGATTCTCGTAGGGCTTGGCGTCGAGCGTGTTGCGTGAAATGTCATCTTCCCAGGCCATCGGTCGCCATTGGCCAAGCTGTTCGCGGACGTATTGCTTGAGTGTGGCTTTGTCGACGGGCTGGTTGGTTAACTGATCGCCGAGACGTTCGATGACTTCGGCGGTCACCATCGCGAGGGTGCTTTCGCTTGGCATCGACGCTGGTTTTTCCTCAGCGGCGGCAACGGTCGGCATTGACCTGTTTGCGGCGACATGCCGGGAAGAAGTCGCTGTCTGGTCTACTTCAACAGATTGGTTTTTCGGTTTCAAATAGGGACGACGCAGTGGCGTGTCCTCGATCGGCACAATGGTAGACTGGACTTTGCGGGCTTGATCCATCGACGATGAATTTGTTGGTTTAGCCATGGTTGTATCCTGCAATTCTGTTTGCCTCTGCTTTCCCGGCAGGGAAAATTACGAGGCGAACCTTATCGGCAGGCCCGCTCACCTGACACTGCAAGATTTACAATCCGCCGGATTCTGTATCACGAAAGCACCATGCAAATCAGTTACTTCAAACGATATCGGATGCAGATCGATTTATCGGATGCGAATCCCAATCTGCCGGTGCTGGAGAGCGGGTTTACCTTCCTGCCGTGGGATGAAGACCTTCTCGAAGCGCACGCCCAAACCAAATACCAGAGCTTTCAGAATGAGCTCGATTGCAACGTGTTTCCCTGCCTGGGCAGCGAGCACGGTTGCGAAAGGCTGATGAATGAAATCAGCAGTCGGCGCGGGTTTGTCCCCGAAGCCACGTGGCTCTTGAGGCACCGCGATCCGACAACCAACATGCAAGTCAATTGCGGAACGGTTCAGGGAATTCGTGAGCAAGCGGATGTGGGATGCATTCAGAATATTGGAATCATTCCGGATTATCGCGGCCGCGGTTTGGGGTCGGCGATCGTGGCTCAGTGTGTGCGGGGGTTCGCCAGCACAGGGGTTCGTTTTGTGAATCTGGAAGTCACGGCAAACAATACTCGCGCCCATCGGCTGTACCAACGGCTTGGATTTAGGCTGTTGAAAGTCGTCTTCAAGTCGGTGGAAGTTCCGATGCTGTAAGCGCGAAGCCAAGCGAATCATGAATAACCAAATAAAAAAAGTCCATCCGGTTTGTTATCCGGGGTTATGGGTGAAGATCCCGTAGACCATTGCCATCGACAGGAAAATGGTGGGATTCTTGCTCGCCCACAAGCTTCTGCGATGGACCCAAAAAAAAGGCCACCGGGCGGATGCCCGGTGGCCTTGCGATCAAAAAGTGTTTTCGGCAAATCTTAGTTGTCGTCGCCAAAGACGCCGATTTGCTTTCGCTCTTCTTCTTCCTGAATGATGATTCGTGGAGTCACCATCAACATCAGGTTAGTCGTTTCGCGGCTCAGACCGACATTGGTGAACAGACGATTCACGTAGGGAATCGAACTGAGCATCGGAACGCCACGTTCGGTTCGAGTTTCCCGCGATCGTTTGATACCACCAAGCAGCACCGTACCACCGTCGGGCACACTGACCACGGTGTTGACCGATGTGGTTGCCAGAACCGGAAGCTGAATGGTGACACCTTCGGTAATGGTCTCCAGTTCGTCGTTGCCATCGTCGGCATTGGTTGGATCGATCGTGTCGAGCAGATCATCCAACAGGGAGTTGGTACTGATCTGGGTCGTGGTCGAACCTGAGAACGTAAACGTCTCCACATCGGTGATTTCGCTGAAGAAAGGCACCAGAGACATTTGTACGCTACGACGATCTGCAGAAACCGTTGCCGTCACATCAAGTTTACTTCCGTCGGGAAGAATCGTGATGATTGGCTGGTGAGCTACAGCAAAGTCACCTACCACCGGTGTTACCGATGTCACAAACGGTGTGAAGGAGTTGTCGTTCACGCTGGCACTTTGGCCGTTAAACATAGTCACCGTCGGTGCCTCGGTAACGGTGGCACGCGTTGAACCTTTGCTGGCCTGAATCAGGAAGAAAACTTCAATGTCAGACAGGATCGCAAAACCAAAGTTGGCAGCCGATGTGAGGTCGAAACCTCCGAACGTCGGAACAGTCGAAGCAAAGCTACCCTGACTGAAGATGAGGTCCTGGTTGATTGTCGGAAGGAACGGAGCACCATTGGTCTGGCTGTTACCGTCTCCGGTGTTACCAACAACCACGCTTCGAACCTGACGATCTGACGTTGGATCGGTCAACTGTGAATCGTCGTTGATGGCAAAGTCAAAGTCGACACCGATTCGCTCGAAGAAGTTGTCCTGGATCGCAACGAAGCGAACTTCGATCACAATCTGAACGTCATTCAACTCACGAAGCTTTTTCAGCAACTCACGAATCTCGTCCTGAACACGTTGTGACTGAGTCACGATCAGAGAGAGGTTGGGTGGGAAAGCCTGCACGGTACCTTCACCCGATCCTGTATCCTGCCATGTGTCAGGAGAAACGGTGTCCTGAATCAGCTGGATCAGCACATCAAAGTCAGCCTGGGTGATACCACCCTGGGGCCCCTGACGACCGACTGTTCCGAACAGCGGAGTGCCGCGTTGTGGAGCATCGTAGCCGCCCACACCGCCGGCACCCGGTCGACCAATTCCCAACTGTTGAGCCATCGCGATTTGCGATGAATTGGCAGCCAAGGTTGCCGCGGAAGCCGCACCCGGATTGGAGCTGGCGACGTTGAACGCACCTGATGGGAAGCCGTTGTTGGCTCCCGGCTGTGTGAATGAAAGATCGTTCGGGTTTCGGTAGTTCTTCATGGGAGCCAGCAAGTCACCGATGTAGTGAACAACGGTTTCCTGTTTGGCATCGGAAGACTCACGACTGGTGATCTTGATGACTTCGTCTTCCACACGGAAAGTCAACTTGGCACCCGAAAGGATGACGTTGAGTGCACTTTCGAGTGAAATGGGTTGTCGGATCGGAACGTCGATGATCATGTTGCTGTCCACCCCGGCGTCTTCCATCGCGGCGGTATCGAACACGATGTTCAGACCGGCTTGACGCGACAGTTGATCTCTCGCTTCGGCAAGCGTCCCGCGGTATTCACCTTCGACGTTGGTGTTGCGAAGCTTGTCCCAGATCAACCGATCGGCCTCACTGGTGTACTGGCTTCCTTCCAAGCGACGGCGACGGGATGCGATTCGTTCGGCATAGCCTTCAGAATCCGGATCCAATGTCATCGGTGTCCGCTCATCCATGATTGACGTGCGTTCCAGAAGGTACTGCTCCGCATTGACATAATCGCGTTCTCTGTTGCGTCGGATCGTTTCCCAACGCATCCGCGAGTAAGTGCGGTCGTGCTTTTCGCGAAGCACAACCACAACCTCGTTGTTTGGAGAAAGCTCTTCTGCCTGTCTGACAACCAAGTCGGCTTCGGAGTACCGCTCTTCGGCAACGTACTTATTGTACTCATCGACCAGTTTGGCCAGTTGCTGATCCACGTCCAGTCGACGTTGGCGATCAAGTTCCACTTCGTCACGAACCGCCTGAATCTCTTCATTGTTCTGAATCGATGACAGGTTGGTTTCGATAAACCGCTGCATCTTGTCGATGTCGCGATCGATGATCTTCAACAGGGGTCGTGTTGTTTCAGCAGCCATTTGCGTATTGGCAACACGGCTTCTGAGCATTGTCATTTTTTGAAGAGCTTCACGCGGATTGTTCGCCACCAACCGTTCGGCAGCCTGTTTTTCGCGTAAAACTTCGGCCTGAAGTTTGGAATACTCGCTCTGATTTTTGAGAGCGTAGCCGTATTCTTCTTCGCTTGAAGCCTGACCAACTTCCTGAATCGGAGCGCTGGTGGTTTTTGCAGGCATGCGTCCAAGTTGGCTCTGGATTTCAGCCTGAACAGCTGGTGTCAGATCATCCTGATGTTGCATCGCAAGCTGGAAGAACTCGCGAGCACGCAACGCATCGCCCTGACCTGCTGCTTGCAGACCAGAAGAATAGAGTTGCTGTCCACGAGAGGTTTCCACTGCACTCTGAACCGTTTGAGCCTGAGCGACACGTGCTTCTGGCGGCGTTGGTGGAACCTGAGGGTTGGCGGCTTCGAAGATCGTAACATTGTCTCGCAGTGCGATCTGGATGTTCTTTGTGATGTCGGTCTGCGGATCGTACGTCGCTTGAGCGACAGCAGCAGGAACAGCAGGAGCCTCGTTCCATGAGGCAGGCTGAACCGAGCTTGAATCGCCAAGCTGTTTGGCGTTTTCAACCAGCAGTTCCAACTGCCATGGGCGTGTCTCGCCGTCAGCAAAACTTTCGTCCCCAAGGTTGTAGGCTTTCGCTCGCGTGACAAGGTCGCTCGCATGGGCGATCTGGTTTTGGTCCAACGCCAACTGAGCCTGCGCCATCAGGCTGGAAACCTGTTGCTTGGGCGACATGGGTGTTGGTGCCGGTGCTACAGCTGTCGCTGCGGTTACCGCAGCGGCTCGGTTTTGTGCCGCAGCAATCGACGCCAGAATCTGATCCGGAGTTGTGCTCATCGAGGAAAAATCGACAGTCGTAAACTTCTTTGCCTGCTCGGCGAGCATGGTTGAAGTTTCATAGTCCTGGTATTGAGCCAGTGACTGAGCCTGTTCCAGCAGAAAGCGAGCCGCATCTGCGTCGTAGTTGGTTCCCGCGGTGCCGCGTGAGTACAATTCCACGAGCCCATTCTGACGATTTATCATCGCTTGAAGGACTTGCGGTGAATCACCTGCATTGGAGAAGTCAGCTCCGGTTTGTTCAGCCAACGCAATCGATTTTGAGGCTGCGTCGACATCGCCGACTGCCAACGCCTTGCGAGCATTGAGCATGTGTTGTTGTGCTGCCGCGAACAGAACGTCTGTCCGTGCTGCTTGAAAATTGTTTACCGGAGGTGTTGTTGATCCGGTTCGCAACGAAGCCAATTCGGCCCGTGCCATTTCAGGCGTCCAAGAAAGCTTGACTTCGGGAGTCATGCTCTTTTCTGCCATTTGTATACACTGTTCGGCGTAGAAGTGATTTCCTGACTTCATCGCTTCCCGAGCCCGTTGTAGCCATTGGCCCGGTTCGTTGGTCTGGGACACCGATGATGCCCCGTTACCCATGAAGGATGAATTCTCTTGCCCCTGTGCCGACACCAATGGCACTGCAATAAGAGTCAGTGCCAATGCCGATGTCAGTACACCTTGCTGAAGTCGCTCGGAGACTCTCACGCAACTCTCCTTGTCCTGTGACGTAAATACCCTGCAAATTATTTTCTGACTGCGGTCTTGCAGGGTTTCAACCCTGGCGGCTTCAAAGCATCCTGCTCTGAAGACCTATCCAAGCTCCGAAACAACGGAACACTGGCGTAGTCCACAATCAGTCACGATCTATTCGTGGGCCGATAATTAGAGACCGCCAAAAGCCCGGTCAATATGGATCTGGCAGTTTTCCACGTTTCTTTCTTTCTGCTGGCAGAATTGAAAAAAGTACCGGTTTTACCGGCTCAAATGGCCTTTTTCCGGCTAACTTTTTTGTCCTTTCTGAGCCAGTTTTTTCGTTTTGGCTAAAGCTTCAATCCGCGGGGCAATTCCGCCGTCGGGCGCGCCAAAATGGGCAAGCGAGAGTCCAGTTGGAAAAGATTTACGCTGGTTGAATCCGATAACGACATTTACCATTGGCAATTCGTGAATTCAAATCGCGAATCTTGCCTCCCTACTCTCTCCCAGTCGACATCAGCATTATGTGTGGAATCGTTGGATACATTGGCCCCCGTGTTGCCCAGGAATTTCTCGTCGAAGGCCTTCGTCGCCTTGAATATCGAGGGTACGACAGCGCCGGAACCGCCACGCTCAACGGCGATCAGTCTCTGAATATCACCAAGTCCGTGGGGCGAATCGCTTCCCTGGCCCAGGAAATTGCTTCGGCTCCTTCGAATTCTGGGATCGGAATCGGGCATACGCGCTGGGCGACCCACGGTGCGGCGACGATTTCCAATGCGCACCCGCACGTCGGTGGTTCGCAACGACTCGCGATCGCTCACAACGGCGTGATCGAGAACTTTGCAGAACTGCGGTCCAAGCTCAAATCAGATGGCTTTGAATTTCTCTCCGAAACCGACACCGAAGTCGTGGCTCACCTGATCGCGCAGTGTCTGGACCGGAGAAGAGAATCCAACAGCGATCAGAGCGCAGTCCAAATGGCGGTCGATTCGATCAAGGAATCCATTTCCCAACTGAGAGGCACGTTCGGTTTGGCGATTATCTTCAGCCACATTCCTGATTCCATTTTTGCGGCTCGGCTAGGTAGCCCCCTTGTGATCGGCGTTGGCGACGATGAGCACTTTCTGGCCAGCGATGCCCAGCCTTTGGTTGGCTACACCGATCGGATCGTTTACCTCGCCGACAATCAGGTGGCGGTTCTTTCGGCCGATTCGCTTCAGGTTTCGCATCGCGATTCAGGAGTTGTTGCCCATGACGTGAAACATCTGGACGTTGAATCGAATCAGGTCGACCTCGAAGGCTTCGACCACTACATGCTCAAAGAGATTTTCGAGCAGCCCGAGTCGCTGCGAAACACGATGCGCGGTCGGCTTTCGGAAGACATGGCAACGGCTGTTTTTGGTGGCTTGAACCTGACGCCGCAGGATTTGCTGAAAGTCAAACGGATCGTGTTCACCGCTTGCGGAACCAGTTGGCATTCCGCGATGGTGGGCGAATATCTGATCGAAGAAATCGCCCAGATCCCGGTCGAAGTCGAGTACGCCAGTGAGCTTCGCTACCGCAATCCGCCGATGGACGAGTCCACGTTGATTTTTGCCATTACGCAGTCCGGTGAAACGGCCGACACGCTCGCTGCGCTTCGTGAGATGAAGCGAAAAGGTCACTCCACGATGGCGATTTGCAATGTTGTCGGAAGCAGCATTGCCCAGGATGCCGACGGAGGCATCTATCTTCATGCCGGTCCTGAAATCGGAGTCGCATCAACAAAGGCCTACACGTCGCAGTGCATGGCGTTGGTACTGTTGGCGCTTTATCTGGGTCGCTTGCGTCATCTGAGCTACAACCGGGGTCGCAAGATGATCGAAGCGATCCGCAACGTTCCTGACCTGGTCGCCAAAGCACTTCAGACCAGCGACGCGGTCCTCGAAATTGCGAAAAAGTACAAGGACTGTGAGAACTTTTTGTACCTCGGTCGCCACTACAATTTCCCGACGGCGTTGGAAGGCGCTCTCAAGCTCAAGGAGATTAGTTACATTCATGCCGAAGGTTATCCGGCGGCCGAAATGAAGCACGGTCCAATCGCTTTGGTTGATGAAAACACGCCCAGCGTTTTCGTGATGCCAAACGGGTTCATCTATGAAAAGGTGATGTCCAATCTGGAAGAGATCAAAGCCCGTCGCGGGCCGGTGATTGCGATCGCGGCCGAAGGCGACACCCGCGTCGCAGAAGTTGCCGACGACGTGATCTACATTCCGCAAACCGAAGAATACCTGCAGCCGATTGTGACCGCGATTCCACTGCAGTTGCTGTCGTACCACATTGCGGTGCTTCGTGGCTGCGACGTCGACAAGCCCCGTAACCTCGCCAAGAGCGTGACGGTGGAGTAAGGGGACGTTTGCGCGGACCAGTTGTCGTTTGGGGAAGCAATGCGAAACAGTCCCAAAGGAACGCTCGCTTCGCCGGTGTGGCTTACTCGTTCAGTTCCAGGTCCAGCATGTCGCGAAGTTCCTCGACTTCGAGCACGTCCAGTTCGTCCCCGGAAAGCTTTTCGTCCAGGTCGATGAGCATTTTTCCAAGTTCCATCGCTCGTTCGTCGGAGATGGCGACTTCTTCGGCGATACGTTCCTGTTCGAGTCGCTGCAGCATGGCTTCGATTGCCGCAATGGGCTCGTTATACCGTGCAATAATCGTGTCCATGTTTTTGGTGTCGGCGACGTATCGTTTGAGATTGTGGACCGCGTACTTTACGTCCTTGTCCGTCAGATCACTGTCCGAAGTGACACCTTTCTCTTTGAGGAAGTCAACTGTTTCCTGTTTTCGTTCAAGAAGCAATTGCTTGCGACGCTTGACTTTGTCCTGATCCATTCGCAATTCGGCCAGTTTCCTGCGGAACTCGGCAGGGGTTTTGAGAAACCCGGTGTTGTTGATCGCTGTCTCGCTCGGGTCACTGTTGCCTGTAAACTTCAGATCGCCGATAACCCACAGATAAACTCCCGCAACCACTGCACAGAACAAAAAAACGAAGATGGCGTTTTGAATCGATTTCATGATGTCGTCTCAAAAAAAAGCACGCGACGACAATTCGGTCGCCACGTGCATGTTTGCTTGTTGAAAGGGAGCATCCAAACTACTGGTTGTCACCGAGAAATTCTTTGGCATCGGAAAGCAAAGAGTCATCTTCGTCAGTCGTTGAACCAAGCAACTCGTCAAGGGAAGTGTCTTCGTCCATTGCAGCGGCACGCCTGTCGACACTTTCTTCCGCGATTTCATTCTGAGTCTTTACTTCGACCAGCAAGTCGTCGACGCTTTTTTCAAGTTTGTCAAAGCTGTCGCTGATGGATTCTCCATTACCCAGGAGAACTTTGGTTTGCTTCATCGTATCAAGACGCTCCTTTTCAGCTTTTAATTGCGCGATTTTGGTCTCGATTTTTGCAAGCTGTGCCCGGGATACCTTTTCGTTCTTTGTATGAATCGCCATATTTTTTTCGTAGGTCTCGAGCAAGGGGAGAATCGCTCCATTCAGGTTGGCATTGATTGCCTTGCCTTTTTGAAGTCGCTCTTTGAGGGCCAATTGAAGGGCTTCCTTCGTGACCATTCGACCAGCATCATTGGCAACTTCATCTTCGCTGCCGGCCTTTTCAATCAGCGCTACCAGTCGTTTGACTTCGGCCAAGTTCTTGGCCTTTTTGGCTTCTTGAGCGGCTTTTTTCTCTCCAAGGTTCTCAAGATGGAACTTGGACGAAACTCTCGCCTCGGTCGCCTTGCGAACACCTGATTCGAGACTGGCCTTCTGCGACTCAATCTCTGCCAGCTTCACATCGATTTCGCCAAGCAGTTCGTTAATTTTGTCGATCGCTTTCTGGCCAGCCACTTTCAGTTGAGGGCCGCAGCCGACGTAGCTGCCAATAACGATGGCTGCCAGTAGCAGCCCCACAAACAAATATCGCAACATCATTGTCTCACGAGTTCAAATTGGGATTCCGCAGTTCAACAGCAACGCGAGCAGCGTCGCGATGTGAACTGCCATACGGATTAGAACGAATTGCCTTTTCGAATTCAAATGCTCAGGCCCGCCTGAAGGATAAATCAGGGGATTCCGGACAATCAGAAAAATACGCAATGTTCAGAAAACTCCCGACGTTTGTTGTGATTTGGCTCGATCGCGCCCTGTTCAAGTAACCCACAATTCAGCGTTCAAATTTGATCTCCGTGATCAACTCGACACCTACCTACAACGCACCCGCCCATGGCCACCGGTTCCAAAACCAAAATTTCCACCCTGCCTGCGACACCCAAAGTTCGCACCCGCGAACTGGTCACCGACTCGATCGCCACCGGGGTTGTGTTCGCTTTGATTCTGACGGTCGGTCAGCGCGCGATCGGCTTTGTTCGTGGCCTGCTGTTCTGCCGGTTCATGAACGAACAGCAACTCGGACAATGGTCCTTTGTGTGGAGTTTTCTGATGATGCTGATCCCGCTGGCGATGCTTGGCCTGCCGGGGTGCTTTGGCAAATACACCGAACACTATCGCCAACGCGGACAGCTGCGATCTTTCATCAAACGGATTGCCGTCGCAACGACCATTTTGACGCTGCTGGCTGCGGCAGCGATGATCGCCCTGCCGGAGACTTTTTCGAATCTCGTTTTCTTTAGCCCAAAATTTACGGGGTTGGTCTACGCGATGGCTTTCTGCCTGGTGATGGTTTCGGCTTCGAATTTCGTGGTATCGCTGTTGGAGTCGTTGCGTCAGGTTCGCATGGTGACGCTGGTGCGATTCCTGATCGGAATCCTGTTCGCGACCCTTGGGCTGGGGATGGCGGTTTGCTTTGAGAATGCGGCCATCGGCGCCACGATAGGATTTGGGCTTAGTAGTTTGCTGGGGATAATTCCCGGGGTCTGGCTGCTGTACAGGATCCGCGGATCGATCGTTAACGACGGTGAGGTTCTTCGTCATCGACAAATGTGGGCGCGGTTGGCTCCGTTTGCCGCCTGGCTGTGGGCATCGAACTTTTTCAACAACTGCTTTGAGCTAAGCGACCGCTACATGCTGATGCTCTGTTCGACCGTTAGCAGTGACCTGACGCTTGGGCTTGTCGGACAATATCACTCCGGGCGAACCATTCCATTGGTCCTGATCAGTCTTGCCGGCGTGTTGGCCGGGGTGCTGTTGCCTTATATGGCCGCTCACTGGGAGAAGGACGAAAAAGAAAAAACCCGCCATCAGCTTCGCTGGACGCTCAAACTGACGGCGCTCGGATTCACCGGGATTGGTGTGGCAGTGCTGATAGCCGCACCGTTTGTCTTCGACACCGTTCTGCAAGGTCGCTACGAGGAGGGTCTGTCCATTTTGCCGATGACGTTGGTCTATTGCATCTGGTTTGGTTTATATACCGTGGGTCAGGACTACTTGTGGGTGGCAGAAAAAGGAAAGTACTCGGCCGCTTCGCTGCTGGTGAGCTTGCTGCTGAACCTGCTGTTGAACTGGTTGCTGATCCCGGTTTGGGGAGTCGCCGGGGCGGTGCTGGCGACATCGGTCTCCAACGGGTTTTTGCTGGCTTTGATCCTGTTGAGCAACCACTATTTTGGCTGCAAATGTGATTCTGGTATTTGGTTTTGTGCTTGTGTGCCGATCCTGCTGTTGCTGCCAACCTCTCTGGCTGCGGTTGCCATGGTTGTCGTTGCGATTGTCGGATGTTTCACCAGAGTTGTCTTCGACGCCAAAGAAAAGCAGGAAGTCGCGGGGCTTGTTGGCAAACTGATCGCGAAGGTCCAGCGGAAATAGCTGAATCGGAACGCGAAACCGACCGGCACCCAGATGCTGTGGAACTAATGAAGACAGTTCGGTAAAATATCGGCTCTGTTTCATTTCATTCCTGAATCAAGCATTGAGCTATGAGACGCGATAGCCGTTACGCTTTCTTTGGTGTTCCTTCGATCGGTCCTGCGGGATTTGTTTCCCTGGTGGCCCTGGTACTTGCGCTTTGCGTATCTGTTGGTTGTTCCAATCAGACCCCGGTGAAAGAGAAACCGGCAGAAAAAAAGCAGGAAAAGGTTGTTACCGATCTGAACATCAAGCCCGATTCTGCCGCCGGGTCGGGCGACAACCAAGCCCCAACAAAGCAGGAAGAAAAAGAAGGCGAGCTGGAAACGCTGCCATTCGACGACGATCCCCAAGACGGGCAAAGCGACTCGCTTCCATCGCTCAACGGCCCCGATTAACCACTCTGTCCAGTGGCGGCAGCGAAATTTGCCAAAATTTTTTTGCTCCTTTGGGGTGTGATCGTAAGGCCAACGCAGCCTGGACGGATGATTTTTCCGTCTGGGTAATTCGACCTTGGGCTTTGTGAGTTTCGTGCCGGTCAGCTTTCCAATTGGACTGCAAGACCCGTCAGCAAACTGGCGATAAGACCTGCAACGGCGACACTCCTTACAGCTAGCAGTTGAGGGTGAGTGAATTGCCTCGTTCGGGTTGGCTATCTACAATCCGCTTCGTTCATGGACTGGAACAGACAGAGTAACGGATGCTTTCAAAGATTTTCTTTTCACACGTAGCTTCGCTGTTGTTGGTTTGCACATTTATTTCTGCGCCTGTGGAGGCCCAGGAAAGTAGCCACGCTGATTCAGTTCAAAAGAAGATCACCGAACCCATTCATCGGGTTGCCAAAGCCACACACGACAACGTTCCTCCGATTGGCAAAGCTGCCACTGACAATGTTGACAATGTCAAAAGTCAGTTGGTCACGGCCACGATTGATCCTACGCCTGCGACGATCCTGCCGTCTGCTTCAAAGATCCTTCCTGACCTCGAAGCCGCACCGCTTGCTCCCGCTCTTGCGTTTCCTTCGACAGGCCCCCCTGCCCTTCCTGTTCAGCCAACGGTCACTAAAACCAAATCCCATCCGCTCGATGAAGCGATCACCGTTGCCTACCGTGGTTTGAAAAACTTTCGGGAAAACGTTCGGGACTATTCGGCGATTTTGGTTAAGCGTGAACGTGTCAAAGACAAGCTGCTGGATCCGGAGTACGCCCAAATCAAGGTTCGCTCTCCCATCGAAACCGAAACAGAGCGTGTCCCATTAAGTATCTACCTGAAGTTCCTCAAACCCAAAGCCTGCAGTGGCCGCGAAGTCATTTGGGTCGAAGGCCGAAACCAGGGAAGGCTTTGCGTCCACGAAGGGTCCGGTATGTTGGGTTTGAAGACATTCAATCTTGATCCCACGGGTTGGCTGGCGATGCAGGGCAACCGCTACCCGGTCTACGAAGCGGGCCTCGAAAATTTGATGGTAAAGCTTATCGAAAAAGCCGAACGCGATCGCAAGGCCGGGGACTGCGAAGTGGTTTACCGAAAGGGTGCAAAGCTCAACGGTCGCCTGTGCAGTACGATCGAAGTCACCCACCCGGTGAACAAGGCACCCTATGACTTTCACAAAGCCAAGGTCTTCATCGACGACGAGTACAAACTGCCGATCCGGTATTCAGCACATCTCTGGCCCGAGGCTGGTGGAAAACCAAGGCTCCTCGAAGAGTACACCTACCTGAACGTCAAACTTAACCTCGGGTTCGGCGACGCGGATTTTGATCCGGGCAACAAAGCTTACAACTATCCCGGGCGATAGCGTTTGGCGGTCACCAGGCGGCCGCGTCCAGCAGAGCCCGGGTGGCTTGGACGATGTCCTGTTGACGCATCAGTGATTCGCCAACGAGCACGGCGTCAATCTGCTTGCCTTGTAGCAACTCCATGTCTTTGCCGGTGGCGATTCCGCTTTCGCTGACAAAGACAATGTCATCAGGGAGTTGTTGGCGAACCGCAACCGAATGCATCAGGTCGACTTCGAACGTGTTCAAGTCCCTGTTGTTGACTCCCACCAATAACGGCTCACAGTCCAGCACCTTTGCGATGTTGTCCTGCTGGTAAAGCTCCACCAGCGGCGTCATTCCCAGTTCAACAATCAATCGGTGCAGTTCTTTTAACGGTTCGGCGTCAAGGCATTCGGCGATTAGCAGCACCGCATCGGCCCCCGCAGCCCGCGCCTGCCAGACTTGCCACGGGTCGATGATGAAGTCTTTGCGTAGAACGGGAATCGAAACTTGTTCGCGAACCGATTTCAGGTAGGCCAATGAGCCCTGAAAAAACTCCCGATCGGTCAACACGCTGATGCAGGACGCTCCAGCGGATTGGTAGCAACTGGCGATATGAACCGGATCGAAATCCTCACGGATCAGTCCCTTCGACGGGCTCGCTTTTTTGACTTCCGCGATCAGGGCAATTTCATTTTTGCGTTTGAGGGCGGTGAGGAAATCGCGAACCGGCGGCGCGTCAGACGCCTCGGACTGGAGTGCTGCGAGCGACGTCTGCGACTTGAGCGCTTGGACTTCGGCCTGCTTGCTATCGATGATTGTTTTGAGAATCGAATGCACGGAATCAGGGCTCGATGCGGGGCACTTCGACGCGACGAATCAAATCGCGCAGCAGGTCGTCAACGTTTTGGCCTTCGACTTCGGCTTCGGCCGTCAGCATCACGCGGTGCCGCAGAGTTGGCAGGGCCAGTTGCACGACGTCGTCGGGAACCGCATAGTCGCGACCGTAAAACGCAGCCAACGTTCTTGCTCCCTGCATCAAGCCAATTCCCGCGCGCGGCGAAGCACCCATGTAAAATTGTGGCCACTGACGCGTCAGGCGAACGATGCGATTGATGTAGTCGACCAGCACCGGTTCCACGCGGACCTGGCTGCTTTCCCGGGTGATGTTGAGAATTTGTTCCGGGTTGGCCAGTGTTTCGATGTCGTTTTCCAGTTTGCCGGTCAGGTCGATCTGATCCCCGTGCATGGTAAGGATCTTTGCTTCCTGCTGTTCGCTGGGGTATTGAGCACGAAGCTTGAACAGGAAACGATCCAGTTGGGCTTCTGGGAGATTGTAGGTTCCTTCTGATTCGATCGGGTTTTGGGTGGCCACGACAAGAAACGGCAAATCCAGTTGGTGGGTCGTTCCATCGACGGTCACGCGCCGCTCCTGCATGATCTCAAGAAGAGCCGCATGCGTTTTGGCAGGCGAGCGGTTGATTTCGTCAGCCAACAAAAGTTGCGTGAACACCGGACCGGGACGAAAAGTGAACTCCTGGGTCTTCATGTCGAAGATCGGGCTGCCGGTGATGTCAGAGGGCATCAGGTCTGCGGTGAACTGGATGCGGCCAAAGTCACAGCCAAGGATTTTGCCTAGGGTTCTCACGAACAGTGTCTTTCCCAGCCCGGGAACACTTTCGATCAAAACGTGACCGCCAGAAAAAAGTGCAACCAGAGTGCCTTCGACCAACTCGTGCTGACCGACAAACACTTTCGAGATTTCTTCGGTGATTCGTTCGAACAACTGACGGGTTTCGGTGTTGGCACCGACAACCCGCTCGCGTTCGATGTCGACGATCGATGGCTGCGAGGGGTCGTCCAGCGGATGCGGCGTTGGGGGCTGGTTCGGAGCGTGAGTCAAGGCGGGAGAGGTTGCCGCGGGCGGAGTTGTCGGCGATTGCCCGGGTGAAGCGACTGCGGGAGATTCCGATGCCGCGGTTTCGGTTGCCGCTGGCTTTAATGAAGTCGCCGCTGGCTTTAATGAAGTCGCCGCCGGAGCGTCGGATTGGGGAACCGAAGCGATCGCGCTACAGCTGGGGCATTTTGCACTTTGACCCGCCAATGTTGCCGGCACGCGCAATCTGGCCTCGCATTGAGGGCAGCTGAATTCCGTCGTTGTGTCAGAAGGATCTGCGTTCATGTAACGCTCGTTTTACTTTCCGGCTGGAGCCTGTTGAGTTTCAATGCTTGGTGCTTCTCTGATTGTACTCTTCAATTCTCTCGCGAGCCCAGTCGCGGTCTCCCGATCGTCGCATCACCTCGCCAACGGCTTTGACGTGGCTGCCAAAGGACTTCGCGGGATGAAATTTGACTTTTTTGGGACGACCAAAGATCGGATAGAACACGAAACAGTACAGCACTCCCCAAAAAAGAAAATGGGGAACGATATACCGCATCGGCGGTTGGGCGATCCATGCCCACTTCTGTCCGCTGTCGGGCAATCCGCTGGAGATCGGAGGCGTCGCGGTCGTCTCCAGTATCGCGACATCGCCGATGCACTCATCGGCAACCGCAGAGGCCAACTTGCGTCGCTGCGGGTTTGTCACAAGTGGAAAGTTCAACAGAAACGAAGCGTTGCTGATCACGATCACCCGGTGCCTGCTCCTTGAGTCGCCAACAATCTCAAACGCGAACGGTTGATCGTCGACGACCAGAAGTTCATTGCATTTGACGTCACCCTCGCGAAACCTGTTGCCGGTTTGGGGGCGCTTTCTGTCTTTCTGGGGCGCAACGACAAAGCCGTGATCCTGGTAGGACTTCAGTGGGACAAGAACTTGCCCGACATCCAGTGGGACTGTTGACGGTTCGAGTCCGGCGGACCACGGCCCGGAAACGGACGTGGGCTGGGCGGGTCCGTCTTCGAAGCCGAACCACAGGTCTTCTGATTCGTCATCAATCCACCGTGACTGAAGATCAAATGACTGTCGGCCCTGGTTGTACTGCCGCTGGCGGACCTCAAATTCTTCCGCCGATGCGTTGCTGGCGATCTGTTTGAGGTAGTCGCGTTCGGCATCGTATCCTCTGCCGACAAAAATCAACAAACGTTCACGGTTCGCGTCCTGCTGCAGCCAGTCTTCCAGCCAACCGACCGTTTCGATGTCCAGAGGCGCCTCGTTGGCGGGAGCCCAAACAATGGTTTGGACTTTGTCCAGGCGTTTGGAAAGCCTTTTTTGCCGGATGATCTTGTGGCCTTTGTCTCGCAGCATATCTGCAAACAGAGAGATCCCGTTGACGCTGTCGCCGACGGCCTTTCCGTATTCAAAGCTAATTTGGTCGGGACCGCATCCCGACATGAACAAGGCAGCGACGACTAGGGCTGTCCAGGCAATTTTGGCGACCGTGTTGTTCATGCATTGGCCTCCGTCAGTCGAGGGCGGCTCGCATCGGAGCCAGAGCGGAATTTGGCGGCATTGATCCGGGTAGCTTCGGATTCGAAATTGGCTTTACCGGTAAAGCAGGCTTCGGCCCGTTGTTCTGAAATCTTGTGCTTTCCGAAAAAGGCATCTTCAAACGTTGTCATCACCATCTGAAAGTAATCCGAAAGCGATTGGTGCTCGCGGATAGCGTTGAGATACTGCCGATTCGTTCGGCCCCGCTGCAAGCGAACAAGATTGTTTTCGTCCAGGATCACCAGCAGTTCGGCGTACAGGTAAATCACGGATTTCGAATAATCCCCATTCGCAAATGCCGATTCGGCGGCGGTCCGAAAGTCGCCTTCCTGTTCTTCGACTTCGAAAGGCAAATGGCGAATGTGTTCTTTCATTGTGCGTTTCTTTTTGGCGATTTTGTCCGCACCTCCAGTCAGCGCTTCGCGTCGATAGAAACCCCAAAGCGAAAGTAGCAGTACGCCTGTCAGCGCAACCCCACCGGCGATGTAAACCAGCGTGTTGACAAACGTAGTCACGTTGGGTGCCGCTGTGGGCGTGTTGGCTGGTTGTGAATTGGCTTGATTCGGGTCGGGCACATGCAGTGGAATCGTGTCCCGGTCGCCGACACTGGACGGGATTGGAGCGGGAATCGGCATGCCACGTAGCTGCTTTGTTTCGGTGTCGAACCAGGGAAAATCGCGTTCAGCAATGATGCTGTCGGCGTCCTGCTGCATCGCTACCGCAGACGATGGGCTCAGGCACAAAAGCCCGAGTGCCAGAACCGACCAAATTTTGTATCCCTGAGTGAACAAAGCTTTACCCAATTGCTGTTTCTGCTTTTTGCCGATTGGCTTCGGCTTTCATGCTTAACATCACCGACCAACCTTCGGTGCGGATTCTCAGATCAATGTAAGCCAGAAAGCGATTGACCGCGACAAAACCTGCTGCCACCCAGAGTGCAGGCTGCCACAGGTAGTGAACCAGTGCTCCATTTTCGAGAATCGTATCCAGATTCAGTGCTTGGGCACCGATGTAGAGTGTCGCGAACACGGAATATGCCAAACCTGCCGCCACCACACCGGCCAGCAGGAAACGGGACACCAGATCCGCACCGATGACCGAATGAAGCCCTCGTGACCTTGCGTTGTAGCTGATTTGTACCGAAGAGCTACCGAGATCGTCCATGCGTGGAGCTTTTTCCAGTAACAGTAATTCGTTCATGTAAGGCGTTCTGGACCGAATCAGTAACCCCAGGGCCACCGGGCCGCACAGCAGAAGCCCCCAGACAAGCGTTACCGCATCGGTGCCTTTAGCCATCGCTCCCATGGCAACAACCCCCACCACCGGAAAGACCATTCGGTTGACCAGATGCAGCCACCAAAACCAGGCACCGCGCTCACGCACATCCCTGAACGCGGTGCTTATTTGCGGATTTTCGTCAAACATCGCGTGGCCCAGATAGCTGGAGATATAGCTGGTCGCCACCTGGGCCTGGCTGGTGACCAGACAAATGTTCACCCAGTAGAACCAGTAGACGTATTCTTCAAACTGGCTTTCCCCAACCATCCACCATGTCAGCGCGAAGTTCAGCAGGAACCACGGCAGAGCTCCGACAAGCAGCAAAATCGCCAACGCAAAAAAGTGTCTGCGCAACACCTGAAGCGTCAAATCCCAGAGCTCAATCAAAGTCCGCTTTCGGATCGCGATGAAAGTTCGGTCAAGCTGCATCGAATGGGTCCAATTCGTCATCAGGACGGGGAAAGCCAAGCACGACCAGGTAGATCATCAACATCAACGAACAGACCGTCGCAACGAGCCCCTTGGCCCACCATGGCAAAAAGGCCTCGGTCGTGGGAGACACAAATCCCTCGATCACCGCCGCCATACAGAACAACCCAACGGCACACATCGCGATCGGTAGTGCCTCGCGAGCGTTCTTGACCAATGAGTCTTTTCGCGAAAGGCCACCGGTCGACAGCCAACCCAGTCCGATTTTCAATCCGGCTCCTGCCGAAAGAATAATCGCGGTCAGTTCAAACGGTCCGTGAGCGGTGACGAAATTCTTAAAGTTCAACCCCGCCGACGCGGTCTCGGGTCTGAACATGAATCCGAAAACGGTCCCCAGATACATCGCGTTGAATGACAGGGTCACCATTCCCACAGGCACAAAAAGCATCGTCACAAAACAAAGCAGTCCGATGCCCGCATTGTTGTAGACATAGAAACCGGTCATCCACGAGTTGGTTGTTGCCGAGCGGTCTCCAAACTGGTTAAACGCCTGTTCGGATTGAGCCAGTTGGTCTTCGCCGGCAACCTGCTCTGCAAATCCCGGCCAAATCGTATCGTCGTATGCCAGCCAGGTTGATAACAGAAACAGGCCCCAAAACAACAGCGTCGCGATGTGTACGTGCGGGTCGTTGAAGATCCTTTTGGGTGTGTCGACAAAGATCCGCTCGTACCAGACGTTGCGGTCGAATTTTTTGCTGCGGTAAAGCTGGTTGTGGGCGCGGGCGACCAACTGGTGCAGGTAGTCGATGGTCGTGGGCGGCAGTTGGTTGGATTCCGCGAGGGCAAGGTCGGCGCAGGCCTGGCGGTAAAGGCTGGCGAACTCGCGAGCCTTTTGCGGTGGCACTTTGTTCTTTGATCGCTTGCCGAACTCTTCGCACAGGTTGTCCAGCCTCTGCCATGTCGATTGCCGCGTTTGGATCAGTTTGGCTGCTTTCATCCACCCACTCCCGATGACAATGCAAGTTCCATTTTTGGTGATTCATCCGCCTGCAAAAATGCCCTCGTGTACATCGCACACAAAAGTAAATCGTGGTCGGTGTCGTTGGGCAAACCGAACTTCCTGATCATCGCAGGAGCCAGTTGCCGGGCGATCTCGTGCGTCGTCGTTGAAGCAAGAAACCGGCGTCGATCCACGTACTGGGCCAGAGTCTTGAGCATGCTTGGCGATGGCACAAAATCCGAAGGGAGAACTTCCGCCAACTGGCCGACACGGGGATCCGAAAAAGTTGCCAACTCGGGAACCCATTTCTTTTCGTCAATCACCACGATCGTGCCCGCCACAAGGTCGCCGATCCGCTGGAACTTTGGCGACACCGTCGAAGCGACCAGCCCAAACATGCAAGTTGGAATTCCCGGACCAAACCCAATGGGAACCATTGGAAACAGATCCAGCAGTCGAAAGAAATTTCGCAGCAGCGCCTGCACGCCATCGATCGCATGCCCGTCGGCCGAAAGCACCCGATAACCCAAAATCATTTTCCCCAACGTCTGGCCGTTGTACCAGGATTCCATCAGGGCACCGTAAAACCAGTACACGACAAAGAAACCCACCGCCGCAAAGCCGGATCCCAATTCCATGATCGCTCCCAACAGGTCACCGATCATCGTTCCCGCAAAAATCCTGCGCAAAGTGCCCAGCACGACCGCAAACAGCACCAACAGAATCGAATAGCCGACGACAGAAAACAGAATGTCCAAAATGTAGGCAAGCACGCGTCGAAAGGGACCGGCCAGTTGATACTGAAAAGAAATCTTCTCCGGAGTCTCGACCAGCAGCATGGTGTCGATGACTTTCGAGCGTTCGCTTTCGCTCGATGAAGTCAGCGGTGAAGAATGATTGGGTGAATTAAGGCTCATTCAGTCGAAGCTCGTTCAGAATCGAGCTTTCACCCGTTTTCTCTGTGTCGGTCCTTGTATCGTTGACCGCTCATTCTAACAAAATTCACTGTCCACGGATGCTTCGGCGACGCTAATTCCTGACCGGGCGAAATGCCGTGGTCGACGGTGATTTTCAGTTTAGTCAATGAACGCCGAATCAGTCCCGGTGAGCGTGAAATCTGTCACTCATTGTTGGCTCCCTTGGTCTGGTTCACAAGCAAACGTACTGCCCCGTCGTTGGTCGCCATCGCTACATCGATATCGCCGTCGCGATCAAAGTCCGCTGCCGCCACCACGGTGCCGGGACTGTCAATAACGATTCCGCTGTTGTTGGGCCAGACGGCATCGAATCGGAGTTTGCTCCCCTCGTCCTTGTTGCCTTTAAGCAGCCAGCCCAGTCCCCCGTCCATGTAGCCGGTCTCTGGCTGTGCCGCATGAAAGTTATTCGCAATCACGATGTCTTTCACGCCGTCCTGATCAAAGTCTTCGATTGCCAGGCCGTACGCGGGGCTGATCTGGGCCAGTCGCGGCATGGGATGGTGCCTGAACTTGCCGTCATCATTCCAAAAGATCGCGTTCTCCAGCGATACCACCTCGCGATAAGGTCTGCCTTTGATCGTCGGTTCGTAAATGTCATGCAGCGACGCCAATGCAAAATCATGATACGTCTCGAACTTGTCCTTGATGAACGGCATGCAGTGCGAACTGCAGCTTCGGCCGCGAACCGGAAATTCGACGTCGCCTTCGAATTCGGCTTCGACAATGTCCATCGTGCCGTTGCCATCAAAGTCATCGTAGTAAAGCCGATGCGGATGCGTGGCGTCGGCGTGATATTTCGTGTTCAGCCCCTGGTTGGTCGCGACCAGGTCCAGGTCTCCGTCGCCGTCCAGGTCAGCCACTTCGACTCCGTGCCACCAACCGGTGAACGCCGCGATACCCAATGGTTCTGTTTGGTCGGTGAAAGATTCACCTTGTTCATTGCGAAAGACTTTTACGCTTCCCCATTCGCAGGCCACAATCAGGTCTTGCCAGCCATCGGAATCGATGTCCGCCCACGTCGCCGCTGTCACCAGGCCGACGTCGGCAATCAAGTCGGAAAGTTCACTGGTCGCGTCGCCGAACTGCCCCTGTTCGTTTCGCAATAAAAAGCTTCGGGGTGTCAACGGATACTTGCCCGGTACACTGCGAGCCCCGACGAACAGATCCAGATCGCCGTCCTTGTCAAAATCGCAGCACGCCACACAGGAAGTGCTCTGCAGCATCTCGGGCAACGCATCGGTGCGCGAAAAGTTGCCTTGGCCGTCGTTTCGATAAAGTCGATCCCGGTAAAACCCGTCGCCGGGATCCTTTTCCGTTGAACCGCTGGCGACCAGCAGGTCCTGATCACCATCACCGTCGGCGTCAAAAAATAGCGACGCACTGTCTTCGTGGTTTGAGTCATCGGTCCACGGCCCGTCAGATTTTTTGAACGCCCTGCCCTGTTGGTTGATAAAAAGTTGGCCAGACTGGCCTGCCGCTCCACCGCAAAAAAGATCTGGCCATTGGTCTCCGTTGGCATCGCCCCAGCTCACGCAACCACTGAGCATCGACAACTGGTAGGGCAGCAATTCCTCTCGCTGGTAGTCATCGAAATCGTTTTCCCTGTGGACGAAATCGATGCCCAGTCGCGCTGCCGATTCCGCAAACAGAGGCTTGATTGGATTCTCGCTCGGGATTGGGCCGGCGGATTGGGATTCAAACACGCGGTACAGTCGATTGGGCTCAAGGTCGGTAAATTCCTGGACGGTTTGATCGGGCCAGGTGATTTTTATTTTCGAGATGGGCTCGTTGGATTCAGCGCCGAAATGCAACTGTGGGCTGTCGGAAGAAAGATACCCGCGGACCGGATGCAGCGTTTTGACCTGCTTTTCGCCGCCCTGCCAAAATTCGACTTTTGTTCCATAGCCAAAGAAATTGTTTCTCAAGCAACGGAACTCAAGCAACGTTCGCGACCCCGCATCGCTATCGTTGCGATAAATCGATGCCTGTTCGTAAAAGTTGTTCACAATCAGATCCAGATCGCCATCGTTATCCAGGTCTGCAAACGCGGCCCCGTGGCTGACTCCTTCGTGGTCTAGGCCTGCTGCCTCTGCGATGGCTTCGAACTCAAGGTTGCCTTTGTTGCGAAACGCAAGATTCGCTTCCTTGCGGACCGGTACCGAAAGATAAACTTCGTCCCACGCTTGTGCTGACGCTGATGTTTTCTTGACCTCATCAAAGCGCGCCGCCAGATCGCCGTTCATGATGTCGCGGGCATGGCCATTGGTAACGTACACGTCCAGCTTTCCGTCATTGTCCATGTCCACCAAGCGTACCGCCCACGTCCAGTTGGTGCTCGAAAGCCCCATCATTGATGCGGCTTCAAGGAACGGGCCGGCACCCGAATTGATCAGCACCGCGTTCTTCATGTACTGACGCGGGGCACCGCGCGAAAGAAACCACGACACATCAGACATCGATCCCATGTCGACTTTTTGCTTGTAGTGATTGTTGCCCGCCATGTCGGCGGTAAACAGATCCACCAGTCCGTCATTGTTCAGGTCACCTGAATCGATGCCCATTGAAAACCAGGGCGTATGACGCGCAACTTTTGGCAGGACGTCTTCGAACGTGCCGTCTCCCCGGTTGCGGTACAGGCGATCGGAAAGCTTGAAATCAGTAGTCACGTAGATGTCCTGCCAGCCATCGTGATCAAAGTCCAGCCAGACACTGCCCAGACCCATCGCGTGTCCTTCAATGCCTGCCGACTTGCTGACTTCGGCAAACGTCCCGTCGCCATTGTTGCGAAACAGAAGATCTTTTTCACCGGCACGGACCTGATGACCGTCCATCAACGCAACGTGTTCCAGGTACGGGGCGGCAATGAATGGCTTTCCGTTTCGCTGCGAGACCATCTTTCTTTCGAGCGACGGTTTGTCCTGGTAAGTTACCAGATAAAAGTCCAGGTCTCCGTCCTGATCGTAATCACAAAAATTCGCGATCTTGCTCGCCCCGGTATAGGCGGCTTTGCGAATCCGTGATTGTTCATTGAACGTGCCGTCGCCCTGATTCACATACAACAGATTGGGGCCGGCCATGTTGCAAACGTAAAGGTCCAGGTCGCCATCGTTGTCGATGTCCGCAAATGACGCCCCGGAAGCAAATGGAATGTTCCCCTGAATCCTCCCGTCGACACCGGACTCGAATGTGACGTCTTCGAACTGAAAGTTGCCTTTGTTTCGATACAGTTTGTTGGGGATCTCGGTGCCGCAAAAATAAACGTCCGTCAGTCCGTCGTTGTCAAAATCCCCCAACGCCAAACCGGCTCCCGTTTCGATGTACTGAAACGCTTTCTTGCGATCCAGAAAGTTTGAAAACGAAATACCGCTGTCGGTGATCCGGGTAAAGCGAAAGTTGTTGCCGGGGTTCTGATCGGCGGTTGGCGTTGCAAGGTCACGCGAAACAAGATCCTCCGAGACAACCGCAAAGCCTTCAGGAATCGCCCGGTAGTCCGCCGGCGCATTGTTGATCATCAAGGGGTTGGAGGGCGAGTTTTTGGTCGGCTGCGTGTCGCAGCCCATCAACAGGCCCGACAGAAAAAGGCAGGTTGCTGAAAAGTACTTGTTGCTGGCGTGCTGCATCATGGATCGACAAAAGTTAAGTGTTTCCACCCGGATTATTCACGACGACGGGCGTTAATTCTACGTCTGGCCAACAGGAGCAAGGGAAAAGCTGAATTTCAACAAGAAATGTGAATCATCCGGTAGATGAAAACCACAGCGATCGTTTGATCGCATCAGAGTCGCGGACCACTGTCTCAACTGATTCTGACGCCCACGCCT
>CALFWR010000041.1 GCA_937928555.1 uncultured Pirellulaceae bacterium | reverse complement strand
GCAGCCGCTTTCATGTCCGGGATAAAAACTGAATTGCATTGTCATTCACCAAAAAGGAACAACAATCAACTACCAAAAATTGACCCTGAACCGATACCGCAATTTCACTAAAATCAAAGCCAGCGGACTAAACTCTTACGGGGCATCAAGGCGGTCGTCCACATGTCGACGTTCGCAAACGCGGAAATGTGCCTGAACGAAAGTTCGATTTAGATGACAATTGAGTCGGGGAGGGATATGAGTATGACTGAATATGTGGATGTAAACGGAGCGAAAATTGAGCGATCATATTTCGACGACAATGTGGCGGAAGCGCATGAGTACGAATGGTCTCTTGTTCGCGAAATATCTGACGATCACGTTCATTGCATTGTTTGCGACGTCGCTGTGTCGCGGGGAATGTCCGCATTTCGTTCCGGGAGCAAATGGTTATGTAAGTACTGCATGGAACATTTCGTCTGCGACAAAACATAATGCCCCAATTAGAGGAGCGGATGACGTACTTCCAAGCCGTCCGCCAAAAACGGTTTACCATCAAGGCGATCTCGCCGATGGTGTATCTCCTCGTCGGCCACTCTCGACGAGTCCCGATCCGGATTTGAGGCATTACCATCCGGACGGCGACCTGAATCAGTTTGATATTCCGTGTCACTGAACCCGAACATTCGCGAGTTACTGAACCCGAGAGAACGAAACGGGGACAGGTCCAGAGAACGAAACGGGGACAGGTCCAGTTTATCTCTTTTTTGCAAAAGCAAAAGGGGTCAGGCTACTTTAGTGGGACCGACGAGTTCGAACAACCAACCCGGTCGCGGCTCATTGATTCAGGATTGCCTTTTTAACTTGGATTTTTCACGACGGCGGGCGTTGATTCTACGTCTTGCCAACAGGAGCAAGGGAAAAGCTGAAATTCAACAAGAAATGTAAATCATCCGGTAGATGAAAACCACAGCGATCGTTTCATCGTATCTGAGTCGCGGATCACTGTCTCAACTGATTCTGACGCCCACGCCTCGTAAATAATCCGGCTCTAGATGTAAGTAGCACGCATCTCCACGCATCTCCGAGGCGTTGAAACTCGGCTCGGTGATGCTGTGATTTTATTGCCCGCAATACCAATGCTCTCCCTTTGGCAATGTCGTCGCGCGCAACCCTCCCCGGCGGTGAACCGCCGACCCTCCCAAATGGGAGGGTGATCCAAAGCAACCCTCCCCGGCGGTGAACCGCCGATCCTCACAAGTGGCCCAAGTGGGAGGGTGATCGAAAAAATCACAACCTCCGAGAATCGAGCTATGCAACTGACCCCGGATTATTCACGATGACGGGCGTTGATTCTACGTTTGGCCAACAGGAGCAAGGGAAAGACTGAATTTCAACAAGGAATGTAAATCGTCTGGTAGATGAAAACCACAGCGATCGTTGCATCGCATCTGATTAACCGATCACTGTCTCAACTGATTCTGACGCCCACGCCTCGTGAATAATCCGGGCTGACTACCCTGAATCTTGGTTCCCGGCTGTCTCGATGCACCAGGTTCCGGCGAATCAACAAAGTCGCCGGTCTCCAAAATCAAGTTTACGGGTTCTATCAATTCTCCAACCGACCACGCAGGAACATCGGTTTTCATTGTGGTTTCTTCACCTCGAGACCAAAAAAAGATGCCAGATTTCAGATGGCACTTGGAACAAAGTAAGTTGGAAGCGGGAATGGCTCAAATGAGAAAGCGAACACGAAACAACCCCGAAGCAAACTACCAACCACTTGAACCACGACAACTTCTGACAACTGTCTTCGTCGTCAACAGTTTGGCCGACACCGCCAATCCGGTGCCCGACGGACAAATCACTTTCCGGGAAGCCCTGATCGCCGCCAACACCGATCAGGCCTTCGGCGATGCACCAGCCGGTTCGGGACGGGATTCGATTTCCTTTGACCCTGACCTCAACGGCCGCTTCACTGGACCGCAAAACGCTCTACAGAACCGACCCTTTGTCATCACCCGCCCGGTTGAAGTCAGCAACGCGAGGTTCGGCGACTTTGATGGAACCTTCCGCATCGACACTCGCGGAGCGGTCACCTTTGACAATGTTTCGATCGATAATGGAGCCAGCGATGGCAGCAGTGCAGTCACCGTCACCAACGGCACGCTCAGAGTTCTCAATAGCAACTTCAGAGAGAACGTTGGCCGCAGAATCAGCGGGGGCGCGATCAACTTTCGCAGCTCTGGAACACTATGGGTCAAAGACAGCAATTTCTCAAAAAACGAGGCCGTCACAGCCAACGGCAGCGGCGGACAGGGTGGTGCCATCTTCCAGAGCAACGGCAACCTTGTCGTACAGGGCACGAACTTCGCTGACAACGCCGCAGACCGCGACGGCGGCGTAATTTCCGTCAACGGTAACTCGATTGATCTGACAGTCAGCAGATCCACCTTCGAAAATAACGTTTCCCAGCAAAGCGGCGGCGCCATCTCGGTGCGATCACCGAATCAATTAGCCGAAGCAAGAATCTCCGGTTCTGAATTTGACGGCAACAGGGCGACGCACAACGGCGGGGCCGTTTCACT
Organism: uncultured Pirellulaceae bacterium; assembly: GCA_937928555.1. Classification (GTDB taxonomy): domain Bacteria; phylum Planctomycetota; class Planctomycetia; order Pirellulales; family Pirellulaceae; genus Mariniblastus. The sequence continues at coordinate 24,498 of CALFWR010000041.1, read as the reverse complement.
CAAATCAGCCAGACTTCTGTCTGCATCGAATCTGTATCACCAAAATGGGGGGGGTATCAATCCAACCAACAACGGAGGTGCCATCTACGCTGACGCAAACGGCAGAGTTTCGTTGAACAATGATCGCTTTGAAAGCAATCGTGTCATTCGAAATGGCGGAGCGATCTACAGCGACGGTGCGTTTGTCGAATCCCTCAACTCACGGTTCCACATGAACTTGGCAGATGCCGACGGCGGTGCCATCTATTCGGCCGGGAACGTCACCATTCGTTCGACCCAAAACGATCCGGACCGCCTGATTCAAGGGAGTTCTAGTCGTTCTTTTGCAAACGAGGACACCTTTGAGTTTGTCGAAAACCGGGCTCGCGAAAGTGGCGGTGCAATTTTCGTGAGCGGCGCCAATCTAAGCCTGCTGGGTCAGAATGTGCTTTATGGTCAAACCGCCGGGCAGAGCGGAAGCGCGATTCAAGTCGAAAACGGCAGGCTTCAACTGCGAAATGGAATCCTGCTGGGTAATGAACGCGTGAACAACGGAGGCGGGCTTTACTTGCAAAACAGCTTCGCGAATATCGACTCGGTGACTTTTCGTTCAAACGAAGCGCAATCCGGCGGCGGCATTTACGCTTCGGATTCGCGGGTTCGAATTTTAGACTCCGATTTTAGCAGCAACGGTGCAACCACCGGCGGTCACGGATATTTCCTCAATACCGACTTGCGTGTTAACAACTCAAACTTGAGCCGTGGAATAGCCGGGAAAGGGGGCGGCGGTGCTTTTTTCCTCGCAGGCAGCAGCAATCTGCAAGCAGTCGATTCTGCATTCACGTTTAACCTAGGAGGCCTGGGCATCGGCAACCACGGTCGTGGCGGCGCCCTGTCGATTGGCCCAGATGCCTCGGCCCAAGTCTTCAACTCGAGCTTTGACAACGGCTTCGCTCTCGCTGGCGGCGCGGTGTTCAATCAGGGAAACCTCGACGTCCGCAATACCCTGTTCACAGGCAACGGTGCTTTCGACAGCGATGACCAAGCCAGCACGCATCTGGCGGAAGGAAGTGCGATCTTAAATCACGGGACAGCCAGAATATCCAACTCCAGATTTACTGAAAATACAGCCCTTGGAGGTGGAACGATCACCAATCGCGGCCAACTGTTCGTTTCAATGACGGACTTTGATTCAGGGCGGTCTGCCTCTGTCACCAGTTCAATCGTTGACGACCCGTCTGTTGAAAGCGGCGGTGGAATCATTAACGAGTCAGGATCAGCGGTGCTCAATGATGTGAGCTTTACATCGAATCGAGCCGTGCGTGGTGGAGCGATTGCAGTGCTTGGTGGCTCGGTACTGGTTGTAGATGCAGTCTTTGGTGGAACAGATCAAGGCAACACCACCATTCCACTCGATGAGTACAGGGATCGTCTCGATCGGGCTGACCTCCAACCTGATGAATTCTTTGGTGGGTCGGCCGTCTACGTCCAGGGCGACGCAAGCGTGACGCTCAGGAACGCAGAATTCCTTTCCAATCGCTCCGCTGGAGGCGGCGCTGTGGCCCTGAGGGCGAACGAATCAGGCGTTCCATCAGTTCGCATCTCTGGAGAATCCGCATTCGTTAACAACTCTTCGGGTTTTCGTGACGGCGACTCACATCAGGAACTGTACGAATTCTTTCTTCCCCAGGGTGGCGCGATCCATAACCTTGGCGGCACGTTGGACATTCGAGACGTTGTTTTCGAAGGCAACACAACACTCGCCGAAGGTGGAGCCATCTACAATGCCTCCAATGAATTCGGAACCGGCGAACTGACACTTCGCCGAACAACGTTTACCGGCAACCTATCCGAAACATCCGGAGCCGCCATCTTCAACGACGCAGAATTGCTCATCGTTGACTCACTGCTGACAAACAATACCGCGCCTGACTCGCAAATCGTCTCAACATCCACCGCAACCACCACACAGGTACGAACCCGCATCGAATCTTGAACTTGAACCGGAATTGTTCGCAACGACGGGCGTTATTCCTCATGACCGAGCGCGGACTACCGGCTAGAAGCCGGTAGGTTCATTAAATCGGGCTCCCAACTGAAGGCGCCGCCCGATTTATGAATCGCGAAAACCACCTGTCGTAGGGCCGGTTCCTACCAGCCATCTTTGCTTCGATATCTGCAGGAGACGATCACCGACGCAGGACAGTAAAATTGGCCGGTGGAACCGGCCCTACACTCTCCTGAAGGTTTCGCCTGAAGGCGAGGGTTTCAGACCCATCGTCGGAACAATAATCCGGGTTAAAACAAACGCCTCTTAATCCAGTGCAGAATTCCAAACAGGCTCAGCGCAAGCTGATAAACCGGCCAAATCAAAAGCAGCCGCTTCAAGTCGGTAGCCTCACGCGATGGACCCACCGCGTACGGACTAATGATCGACGCCGCCACCGCACCGCACAGGACCAGCAGTAAAAAGTCCTTGGTTGAAAAATCGCGAGGCGAATCATACCCAAACGGCAACATCGCAGTTGCGACCAGCGGAAAAGCACAAATCGCACCCACGATGGCCAAACCAACATAAGCTGCCGCACTGCCCTGATAGGTAAACAGGCACACGAAGCCCACGTAGTAAATCAACCAACCCATCACAAGGCTGGCAAACACCCACACATGCAGGCTGTCTTTCCAAAACGTCGCTGTCTTTGCTTGGGGGCGCAGTTGATCACGACTGGCATAGAAATCAGCAACGTCAAGGCTCCGGGGCCTGCTGTCCCGATTCCCCAGGAACTCGCGAATCATCTCCCGCTTGTTCACAGGTTCCTTCGTCTGACCGGAACTAGACTCGCGATCGAAGACCCGACGCTTCCAGCCTTGCAGAGCATCCCTTGCCGGGCGGGAGAAAATCCAGGCAATCAGGCAAATCAGAATTAAAAGCTTCAGCAACACTGCGATCATCGTCATCCCCGTGATCTCATGATAAACTATCACGCACTTGAGCCCGGATTATTCACGAGGCGTGGGCGTCAGAATCAGTTCCGACAGTGATCGGTTAATCTGATGCAATGAAACGATCGCAGTGGCTTTCACCTACCGAATGATTCACATTTCTTGTTGAAATTCAGTTTTTCCCTTGCTCTTGTTGGCCAGACGTAGAATCAACGCCCGTCGTCGTGAATAATCTGGGTTGAGATAGTCCCAATTTTGTGCCCCATGAACGTCTACCTGATTGGATATCGCGGCAGCGGCAAGACTTCCGTTGCCAAGCCCCTGGCCGAACTATTGGGCTGGGAAACGATTGACAGCGACAACGAAATCGAAGCCCTGGCCGGGACCACCATTAGCGAGATCTTCGCATCGGAGGGCGAATCGGGATTTCGCAAACTCGAAGCCGCCGTCATCGAAGGCATCTGTATGCTCGATTCCACCATCGTCTCACTGGGAGGCGGCGCGATCCTTGATACTCGCACGCGCAAACGGATCCGCGAAACCGGCAAAGTCGCCTGGCTTCAGATTGCCGCCGATACCGCTCACCATCGGATCACCGGCGATAAAAAATCCGCCGATCAGCGACCCGATTTGACGCAATCTGGCGGAATTCGGGAAATCGAACAAATGCTGGAGATCCGCACGCCGATCTATCAGTCGTGTGCCGAACTGACTTTGGATGCCAACAAAGCATCACCAGAACAGCTAGCAACCCGCATCTTCGACCATTTCGAGTCCGAGTTGTTGCACCGGGGGGGACCGCACAACCCAACCAGCTCAGGCTGAATCCAAAAAGGCCCGCGAACGGCAACGTTTTGCGAGCTTTGGGACAGCTTGGAATTCTGGCAAAAAGTCCAAAAAATGGCCCTTGTGAAAAGGGCTTGGGCACTCGTATACTTGTGCGTTTTACCCAAAGCTTCAAGCAGCGAGAAAATCGGGATGAAAGTCCGCGCCAGTGTCAAAAGAGTTTGCGAAAACTGCAAGGTTGTACGGCGAAAAGGTCGCGTCTACGTGATTTGCACCAACCCACGCCATAAGCAGCGTCAAGGTTAAGCAATTCTCTCAGTAGCGACGTGACATTATTGGGTTATCCCTTGATTGCACGCTGTTAGAACCCTCTTTGAAAAAGAAAAGCTGAAGTTCAGCACCTGCTGAGCTACCGGTACACAATTACAGGATTTAATTTGCCTGCTCAGCAGGCCGGAGTACTAAATGCCCCGTTTGCTCGGTGTTGACATTCCCAACGATAAAAAGGCAGCGATTTCGCTGACCTACTTGTATGGTATCGGACATCAGTCTGCTCGTGATTTGTGCCACAAGGCCGGCGTCGATCAGAACAAAAAAGCCCGTGACCTTTCCGACGAAGAACTCTCGAGTATCGCGACGATCATCGAACGCGATTACATCGTCGAAGGTGCCCTTCGCCGTCAGGTCGCCCAGAACATTGGCCGGCTTCGCGATATCAAATCCTACCGCGGCATTCGTCACCGCGTTGGACTTCCCTGTCGGGGCCAGCGAACCAAAACAAATGCCCGGACCCGAAAAGGGCCCAAGAAAACCGTCGCCGGAAAGAAAGGTGTCAAGGACCTCAAGTAGTCCTTCCTTTTCCGACACCATGCTCTGGCTGGAACATTGCGTTTTAGCTTGAGCATCGATTTTCAATTCAGTCAGCTAACAATTCAAAAGATAACCGCCCAAGTAGCGGGAGAACGACAGTGGCAAAAGTCAAGAAAAAACGAGCGAAACGAAACGTGACCTTCGGAGTTGCCCACATCCAGGCGACCTTCAACAACACCACGGTCACGATCACCGATACAAAAGGGGAAACGCTTTGCTGGGCAACTGCAGGCACATGCGGCTTCAAAGGCTCACGCAAAAGCACGCCCTTCGCCGGCCAAAGTGCGGCCCAACAGGCTGCTGAAAAAGCCGTCAAGTTCGGCATGAAAGAAGTTGACGTTCGCGTCAAAGGCCCGGGCAGTGGGCGCGAAAGCGCCATCACCGCCCTGCAAGCCGCCGGATTGAACATCAAATCAATTGAGGATGTGACCCCCATTCCTCACAACGGATGCCGACCACGCAAAAAGCGTCGCGTCTAACTCGTTGAAACCCGTGTCGGTCAACTGACCGGACCGTCACTTTTAACCCTGATCCCCGGATCCGGGAATTTTTTTTAGACCCTGATCTCAGATCGGGAATTTTTAGAACCCTGATCTCAGATCGGGTTTGCGTTTCCCCCAAAACCAATTTCTACACACACGACGGAGAAACTCCATGCACATCCGATGGCGTGGCCTCGAACTTCCCAGCGTAGTTAACTGTGAACGCGAATCGCTGACTGGCACTTATGGAAAATTTGTTGCCGAGCCGTTCGAACGCGGTTTTGGGACAACCATAGGTAATAGCCTCAGGCGCGTTTTGCTTTCCAGCTTGGAAGGCAGTGCCGTTACCCAACTGAAAATCCGTGGGGCCAACCACGAGTTCTCCTCCATCCCCGGAGTCCTCGAGGATGTCACTGACATCGTGCTGAATGTCAAATCATTGATCGTGAAAAATCATTCCGATCAGATGAAAGTCATCACGATCGAAAAAGAAACCGCCGGCCCAATCACTGGCTCTGACATCCAGACCGGTGGCGAAGTAGAAATCGTCAACGCCGATCACGTCCTAATTAACTTGACCGATGACGTTCCATTCATGATGGAAATGGTTGTTGAAAACGGTCGTGGCTACGTGCCGGCAACCGAACACAGTGGTCGCGATCACGAAATCGGAATCATTCCGATCGATGCCGTTTACAGCCCCGTGACACGCGTTCGATACGACGTCGAAGAAACTCGCGTGGGTCAAAAAACAAACTACGACAAACTGACTTTGGAGATCTGGACCGACGGTTCGATCAATCCGGAGATGGCGTTGGTGGAAGCTTCCAAGATCCTTCGCAAGCACCTCAACCCCTTCGTCCAATACTCGGAGTTGGGCGCAGAAGTCCACGCCCAACCACAGAGCAAGGGCGGGATCGATGCAGCCTTGGAAGCCAAACTCAACATGTCGATTTCGGAACTCCGATTGTCGGTTCGCGCCAATAACTGTCTCGAATTTGCTGCCATCGGCACTGTTCGCGACCTGGTGCAAAACACCGAAGACCAACTCATGGAGATTCGAAACTTTGGCGACACCACGCTCGTCGAAGTCCGACAGGTGCTCAATGGACTGGGCATGCACCTTGGAATGAAAGTCCCCAAGGCACCCGTTATTACGTAAGTCGCTGTCGGCCTTTGCCGCCGATAGTCATTGAACCAAACGCTCCACACTGAAAGCCCCCGGGCAAACTGGTAGAAGAAAATGAGACACAGAAGAAAAGGCCGTCAACTTGGACGCAGTTCCAGCCATCGCAAGGCGTTGCTTCGCAACCTAGCGTCAAGCCTCATCTTGACCGAGCGGGACGAAGCTTTTTTCGATGGCATGACTCAGGCCGACGGTAGCACTCCGGTCAATCCGCCGCGTGTCAAAGGTCGCATCACCACGACGCTTCACAAAGCCAAAGAAGTTCGTCCGATGGTCGAAAAGTGCATCACGCTGGCAAAAAAAGCCATTCCTCATCAGGATGCTGCTGACGCTTTGGAATCCGATGCTGATCCCGGTTCTTCCGCTTGGAAGCAGTGGCGGGAAAGCGAAAAATGGCAGCAGTGGGCCAACACCGTCGCACCGGCGGTCAATTACCGCCGCCGCGCGTTCGCGATGCTTCGTGACAAAGAAGCCGTTTCGATTCTGTTCGACGAAATCGCACATCGCTTTACCGATCGCGAAGGTGGCTACACCCGCATCATCCAGCTTGCCGATGTTCGCCTCGGTGACGCCGGCAAGCAGGCCATCCTCGAGTTCGTTGGCAAAAACGATCGCGTTAGCACCAAATCAGCAAAACCGGCTTTTGTTGACGATGCCAAACCCGCAACCGAAGAAGCCCCGGCATCCGAGGAAAAGGAAGAAGTGGTCTCAGAAGAAACAACTGATACCCCAGAAGCTCCAGCAGAAGAGAAAGCCGCCGAAGCAGCAGAAGAGAAAGCCGCCGAAGAGAAGACCGAAGAGTAACCTTTCTTCGATCATTCAAACGACACAAAGCCGCACAATGAATGTTGCGGCTTTTTTCGTGCGCCACACTTTCGCTGCCAGACGTCTTGCTACAAGTCATTCCAGCCGGTTTCAAACGCTGCCCGCCTATTTCCGGAATTCGCTCCGGTTTTCGGGATAACCACTTTGCGGCGGTGAAAGGTTAAAGGAACCCGACGTCCCGAAAGTTCGCATTGGCTGACGGGTTTTGGCCAGTCGGTACGGGGAAACACACAACAGAGCACGGCAAAAATACATGGACTTTTGAAACCTGCGCGCGGCCGGGTTTTCACCTGAATTTTATCGAAACCTTTCGATAACTTGCCCGATACGGCGAAGTTACTCGCACACGCCCTTGGTATTTACTACGATAAATCTGGACTAGGCACAACAGAATGGGAACGAGATGTCAACGACTGAACAGACGCATACGCAACTTGGCCAAGACGACGTTGCTGGTATCGATGAACTGGGGAAAGTATTTGGGCAACTCAAACTGGAGCTGGCCAAAACGATCGTCGGACAGGATGACGTCATCGAGCGACTTGCCATCTGTCTTTTCGCCAGAGGCCACGCGCTGTTGATGGGAGTGCCGGGGTTGGCAAAGACGCTGCTGATCAGCCGACTGGCACAAACGATGTCGCTGGATTTCTCCAGGATTCAGTTCACGCCTGACTTGATGCCGATGGACATCACAGGCACCGACATCTTGCAGGATTCAGGATCCGGTCGCCGCGAATTTGAATTCGTCAAAGGTCCGGTCTTTGCCAATATCGTTCTGGCAGACGAAATCAACAGGGCTCCCGCCAAAACTCAAGCCGCGATGCTCGAAGCGATGCAAGAACATCGCGTGACGGTCGTGGGGAAAACGTTTGAGCTCGATCAGCCGTTCTTTGTGCTCGCGACGCAAAACCCGGTGGAACAGGAAGGAACGTATCCGCTGCCAGAGGCCCAACTGGACCGGTTCATGTTTCTGATCGAAGTCGACTATCCATCGCGGCTGGAAGAAATCGAAATCGCCAAACGCACCACCGGCGGCGCGATGGCTGACCTCGAATCAATTCTCTCCGGCGATGCGGTCTCAAATTTCCAGCGACTCGTTCGCCGCGTTCCGGTTCCAGATCACATTTATGAATTCGCGGTCGATCTGGTCCGCCGCACTCGCCCCGAATCCGATGACGCGCCCGAGTGGCTCAAGTCGCTTGTCGGTTGGGGAGCCGGTCCGCGCGCTGTTCAGTATCTGGTGCTGGGCGCAAAAGCCCGAGCCGCGCTGCACGGCAGCTACATGGTTCGCCTGGAAGACATCCTCGAAGTCGCCGAGCCCGTTTTGACGCACCGCGTCCTGACGACATTCGCGGCGGAATCAGAGGGCCTGCGTAGCCGCGACATCGTAAAGCGGCTCGTTGATGAACTGGCCAAAGAGACGTAGCGCTCGCGTCAGATTTCCGGCTGATCCTTCGCTTTTTTTCTGCTTGTTTTTCAACGCGTCTTTCGATTTGATCCATGCATTCGTTCATTGAACCACGAGTCATTGCCCGCCTGAAGGCGCTTCCGTTCCATGCGAGGCTGCCGATGCTGGGAAGCGTTTCGGGTATGCATCGCAGCCCCCATCGCGGTTCGAGCCTTGAGTTTGCCGAATACCGCAAGTACGTGCCCGGCGACGATACGCGGCGTTTGGACTGGCGAGCTTACGGGCGAAGCGATCGCTACTACATCAAGGAGTTCGAAGCGGACACGAATTTGCGGTTGTGTTTGATCATGGATACCAGCGGTTCAATGAACTACGGCGCCGGTGATCAATCGAAGCTGAATTTTGCGAAACAGTTGTGCGGAACCCTGGCCTACCTCGCGGCGCAGCAGGGTGATGCGATTGGGCTGTACTGTGCCGGTGAGAAGTTCGACAAACAAATTTCACCGAAACGAAGTTCATCGCACCTGAAAACGATTCTTGATGAATTGGAATCGGTCGAGGCCAAAGGCGAAACGGGTTTGGTGGCGGCGCTGCACGAAGCGGCTGAGCGCATCCGCCAGCGGGCCCTGGTGATTATCGTCTCTGATTTGTTTGTCGAACCCAGAGAGCTGAGTGACTGTTTTCAGCACCTTCGGTTTCGCAATCACGACGCGGTTGTGTTTCACGTGATGGAGCAGAAAGAAATTGACTTTGACTTCGATCGTCCGATTCGTTTTCGCGACCTTGAGGGCGGAGCACCTGTGCTGGCCGATCCAAGCATCGTCGCTGGTGACTATCGCAAAGCGATGCAGCAGTACCTGACGGACTTGCAAGCAGTGATGCGTGACGCGGCGGTGGACTACCAGCGAGTCGGGCTGGAAAAACACTACGGAGATGTGTTGGCAAAGTTCCTTTTGGAACGGGCACCGAAAAGGAAATAGAAAATTGGAGTTTGCAATGAACCAACTGCTTGAACCAAAAGCTTCACGGTTACGTCTCTCATTGGCGTTAACGGCATTGCTGTTTGGCCTTTCAGCGATTTGCAGCAACGCGTTGGCTCAGGAGAAACCAGCAGCCGATCCTGCGAAGGACGAAAAGAAACCCGATGTCGAGATGCTTGAGTGCAAGGTCAAGGTCGTCGATCCGGATGGCTTTCCTGTCGAAGACGCGACTGTGTTCTGCGCCGGGATGCGGTCCAAAGAAGAACGGGGATCCCATTGGGGCTGGTCAGAGGAATCCTTCGGCAAAGCCCCTCGCGTAAAAACAAATGCTGATGGCATCGCGATGATGCCGTATCCAAAAATGCTTGCCGAAGGGCAAACAACTGCCGAAATGACCTGGAGTGTCGAGCATCCCGCTTTTGTGAATTACCGCCGCGATCATTCGGTCGATGACGACCCCGCAGAGTTGACACTCGAAAGTGGGTTTCGAATTGCTCTGATGGCCACCAACGCCGCGACAGGTGACAGAGTAAAAGAAAAACTTCATGCCGTAACCAGTTTCGAAGGCGGCGGAGAGTGGGAACTGAAGAAAAACGGAATGTTCGTCTCTGGCATGCTGAAAAAACAAAAAGGCATCATGAGGGTTGCCTGTTTTCAGGATGGCAAGCCAACGCTTTTCAGTAAAGAAATCAAAATTGATCCTGCCGGCAAAAGCCGAGTGTTGCTCAAGGATATCGAACTCTCGCTCGGGTGCAGGATTGAAGGGAAGTTGGACCAATCTGTTGAACGCCCCGTGCGAAACGGCTACGTCATTGCGACTCTGGTCAAGCGGCCCGATTCGAAGGGTTGGAATTCATTGTGGTGGTCAGACGAAACAAAGATCTCCGAAGACGGAGCATTTGTATTTGATTCACTTCCGGGAGATGAAGCGATACAGATGATTCCGATTTGCGACGGTTATGTTCCTGCAAAGCCGAAACTTGAAGATGTTTTGGCTGTCATGCCAACCAACAACCCCGATCAGCGAAAAAACAGCATCGCAGCTTTTTCAGCCACACCACAGTTGGTGAAATCTGTTGGCGATACCGTGACAACCGAACTTTCCATGAACAAAGCGGCAACGGTCACCGTCAAGGTGGTTGATCAGGATGGCGAACCGATTGAGAACCTCAGAGTTGCCACCAGCCCCAATCAGTTCTGGTTTGACGGTGGCAGTCAAATTCTAAGCGACTCGTACCCAACGCGAAAACTCTGGGAATTGAAACAGGCCGGCAAGGACCTCACATCCTACTTTAGATCAAAAGGGCATTCCTACATGAAAAAGACGGATAAAAATGGAATGGTCCAGTTGAAAAACATGCCCAAGGGATCGCATGGATTCGGCGTGCACGAGCAAGAATGGGAAATGAAAGTGGATCCGGTTTCTGGCGATCGCGAAACCAGAGTCAAAGTCGGCGACAAAGACCTCAACATCACGATCAAACTGTATCCCAAGGGCTCACTGCCGCGAAACAATCAGCAACCTTTGCCGGAAGTCATCGCCGCCTGGTGGAACAGGATCATGGAAATGAAAAACTAACAATCTGCGAATCATGCTGCACTCAACCTGAAACGTAAATGACATTCCTCAATCCAATTTGGCTATTCGCGCTTCCTTTGGTGCTGATTCCGATTTTGATTCACCTGTTGAATCAACGGCGGCATCGCACCATCGACTGGGGCGCGATGCAGTTTCTGCTTTCCGCGAAGCGAATGTCGCGCGGTATGGCCAGATTGAAGCAGTGGTTGATCATGGCGATGCGAATGCTGGTCATCGCCGGTTTGATCTTCGTCATCACTCGCCCGCTGTCGTCAGGCTTGATCGGTTCACTGACCGGCGGCAAACCGGAAACCGTCGTCGTCATCCTCGATCGATCCGCCAGCATGCAGCAACAACGACTGCAAACGGGCCAAAGCAAACTTACCCTGGGAAAACAGAAAATCGCTCAAGCCCTGACGACGCTTGGCGGATCGCCTTCGATCGTTCTGGTTGACGGTTTTTCATCAAAGCCAATCGAGATCCAAAGCCCAGACGACTTGCTGGATTTGCCGTCGGCCCAACCGACCGAAGCCGAATCTGACATTGGCGCGATGTTGGACACGACGCTCAACTACATCAACGACAACCAAACCGGCCGCACCGATGTCTGGATCTGTTCCGATTCCGCGTCGAACGATTGGCGGCCCGAAAACACCCGTTGGAAAGCAATCAACAGCGGGTTCTCGAAACTCGAAGGCGTCCGATTTCATTTGCTGAATTTTGCTCAGGAAGTCGAATCCAATTACGCACTGAACCTGACACGTTACGACCGAATCGACTCGGACGGCAAATCGGAACTGGTCATCGATTTAGCCATCGAACGAAGCGGCCGGTACACACTGGCTTCGGAATCCATCCCGGTCACTTTCAACATCAACGGAATTCGTTCAACGCTGGAAGTCGACATCGAAGGCGAAACGGCTTCGATCAACGGCCACCGAATCCCAATCGACCCGGAACTGAAAGTCGGTTGGGGGAAAGTCGAACTGCCGCTCGATGCGAGTCCCAGCGATAACGCCTGGCACTTTGCGTTTGCTCAACCGGTGCCGCGAAAGACCGTGGTGGTCACCGATTTGCCGAAAGTCCATCGAGCCATCTCTCTCGCCGCCTCGACGGCCATCGATGTGAATTCGGAGTACTTTTCAAAAGTCGTCACGCCCGATCGAGTCGGCGAAATCGACTGGCAGGAAACGGCGGTGCTCGTCTGGCAGGCTCAGCTTCCGGACGAACTAACGGCCAGGCAAATCGAACGATTTGTCGAACTGGGGCGCGTGGTCATCTTCATGCCGCCGGACAATCCGGGCGACGGTTCCTTTGCCGGCGTTCAATGGAACCAGTGGAGTTCTTTTGATGCCGAAGGTGCGGCGATGAATTACTGGAACAACCGTTCGGGGCTGTTGGCCAGGACTCGCAACGGTTCGGCCCTGCCCGTCGATGCACTGCGCGTTTATCGACACTGTGCCGCCGAGGGTGATCTGCAGGTTTTGGCGAAGCTGAAGGATGAGACGCCAATTCTGTCGCGGGCCAACAACGATTCAGGAACGGTTTACTTTCTGGGTACTTGGCCGTCGGCAACCCATTCCAATCTGGGCCGCGAAGGCGTGACGCTTTTCGCGATGGTGCATCGCATGATCGCGATCGCCGCCGAATCGCTCGGCGCTGCCAAACAACTCGAAGCCGGAACCACGCCGGCCAAACAAGCCAATCAACTTCCCGGATTGACGATTGAAGAAGGTGGCGACGAAGTCCTGTTGGCCGAAAACAATTCCTTGCGGGCCGGTATTTATGGTGACGAAAAACAACTGATTGCACTTAATCGCAATGTGGCTGAAGATCGAGCCGAAACGATGCCGCGAACCGAGATCGACAATCTGTTTGTCGGGCTGGACTATCATGTCGTCGATGAACAGTTGACCAACAACGCGTCTCTGGCCAGCGAGATTTGGAAGTTGTTTATCGTTCTGGCAGGCGTTGCCTTGCTGACCGAAGCCATTTTGTGCATGCCACCAAAACCAGAAGCCACCGAATCGGTCGCCGCGACGGCGGCTTTGGCACGAAGGAGAGCCGCATGATCGATTCGCAATGGTTTTCGGTTTCTCTCACGCCATTGATGACGGTGTTCGGGATCGCGCTGGTAATCGCGGGCGCGATTGTGTCCGGAATCGCGCTCAAGCGAACGGGATTCAAACGGTCTCAGTGCGTTTTGGAGGCGCTGCGGTTTCTGTTGATCTGCGCCGTCGCCCTTGTCGCCTGCCAGCCCGAGTGGCTGCAACAGTTTTTGCCAAAATCCGAACCGACACTGTTGGTGCTGTGGGATCAGTCCAACAGCATGACCACCGAAGATGTCGTCAGCCCGGACCAACCAGCCGCCGCTGCGATTTCGCGATCCGAGGCGATCGCAAAATTAACTCAGTCAGATTTTTGGGAGCCCCTTTCGCAAGCGAGCCAGGACGGCGAGCGGCTGAACGTCGTGATCGAGCCGTTTTCGTCCAAACTTGACGATGCGAGAAAAGGGACCGACATTAATGACGCACTCAGCGGGTTGGAGCAGCGATACGATAACCTGCGAGCCGTCGTTTTGATGTCCGATGGAAACTGGAACGTCGGTGGCGTTCCGACCGAATCGGCGACTGAACTTCGTATGAAAGACGTGCCTGTTTTCGCGATCCAGGCCGGCAGCGAAGAGGCGTTGCCAGACCTGGAAGTCATCAGCCTGGACGCGCCGACCTTTGGCGTGGTGGACAAACCGACCCGGATACCGTTCTCGATTAACAGCACGATGGCCCGTGAAGTTCCCGTTAGCGTTTCGCTGACGTCAAGCGATGGCGAACGACTTCAGGAGACCTTCACCGTACCGGCCAATGGAACCTTGCAAAGTGCTTTCGTTTGGCGGCCAAAAAAAGTCGGAGAGTTTGAACTTGAATTGAAATGCCCTTTGGTTGCCGATGAACGCATCGAGAAAAATAACTCGCTGAAGGCTCCGATTTCGATTCGTAAAGAGTCGCTGAAAGTTTTGATCGTCGAGTCCTTTCCCCGTTGGGAATATCGCTACCTGCGAAACGCGCTGGTTCGCGACCCGAGCGTTGATGTGAATTCGATCCTGTTTCATCCGTCGCTCAAAAAAGTCGGCGGAGGCAAGGGGTATCTGAAAGAGTTTCCTGGCAAGGACGAAGACCTACTGAAGTACGATGTGATTCTTCTGGGCGATGTCGGTGTCGGGAAAGACCAGTTGTCGCTCGAGGACTGTACGCGGATCAAGGGCGTCGTTGAGAATCAGGCGACAGGGCTGATCTTGATGCCGGGCTTTGGCGGCAGGCAACTTTCGCTGTTCGAGTCCGATTTGAGGCCGCTGTTTCCGATCATCTTTGACACGCATCAGCCCAAGGGCTGGGGCAATCGTGTCCCGGCCAAGTTCCAGTTGACCGAAGCCGGCATGGGGAGTCTGCTGACCAAACTTGCCGATTCGGTTGAAGCCAACGATCAGGTCTGGCGGAGCTTGCCGGGGTTTCAATGGTACGCTCCGGTTCTGCGAACCAAGGTCGGTTCGGAAGTGCTGGCGGTACACGCCACCGAATCGAACGACAACGGCCGAATCCCGCTGTTGGTGACCAAGACTTTTGGAGCCGGGAAAATTTTGTTCATGGGAACCGATGGGGCCTGGCGTTGGCGCGAGGGCGTGGAAGACAAGTATCACTATCGCTTCTGGGGGCAGGTCGCCAGATGGATGGCTTACCAGCGAAACATGGCCGGCGGCGATGCACTGCGGTTGTTCTATTCGCCCGACCGACCCAAGACCGGGCAGACGTTGACGCTTAATGCAAACGCGATGTCGGTCTCCGGTGAACCGTTGCAATCGGGCAACGTCACGGTGCAGATTGTTGCTCCTTCGGGGAACACCAACAGTGTGAAACTTACGGCCGAATCAAGCGAAGATCAGTGGGGTTTGTTTTCAGGATTTTTTGTGCCAGAAGAAAACGGGCCTCATCGAGTCACCGTTAGCTGCGAGGAGTCGGGGGCTCAGATACAAACATCGATCAGCGTGCAGGGTTTGGAACGCGAGCAAGTCGGCAAACCGGCCGAGGCAACTTCGCTTCGCGAGATCGCCCTGGTGACGCGGGGAGAACTGGTGACCGCCGACAAGGCAGCGAGTGTAATCGATTCAATTCGCAAACTGAAATCGCCCGAAGCACAGGTCAAGCGATTGCGAATTTGGGCCAGTCCCGTGCTGGCGGGAGTGATTTTATGCTTGCTGTCCTGTTTTTGGATCGGACGGAAACTTGTAGGATTGATATAGTGTTATACAAAGCGTGCAGCGATGAGACACAATACGGATGATTCACGGCCCAAACGCCGTGCCACGTTGAAGCGATGAATTCAAATTAACGACAGGCATTGATTATGAGTGCGACAGGAAGAGCAAAACTGGAACTGCCACCCAACGTAAAGGCGAAGTTGGTCAAGTACCAACGACGCATCTGGGCGGTGAAGCTGGTCGAAGGATTGTGCGCCGCGGCGCTGGGGCTGATTTTGTCGTGGATGGTCGTGTTTCTGCTGGACCGTTTTTACGACACGACCGCATTTCAAAGAACGGCCATCCTGCTGGTCGGCACGATCGGGCTGGCGATCTGGTTGCCGCTGGTTTGCCATCGCTGGATCTGGAAAAGTCGGCGGCTTGAACAGGTCGCCAGAATGCTCAAGGTCAATCACCCGCGGCTTGGTGACTATCTGCTTGGCATCATCGAACTGGTTCACGATTCGAACTTTGAAAACAACAGCGAATCGCTGACCCGCGCGGCACTTGCCCAGGCCGATGAACGAACGAAAAAGCAGAACTTCTCCAATGACGTTCCTTACGCCCGGCATCGTCGCTGGGCGATGATCGCTGGAGCCCCATTGTTGATCGCGCTGGTGACGTGGATGGCGGTTCCCGATGCCAGCTCCAATGCGTTTGCACGTTGGTTGATGCCGTGGAAGAACATCGACCGGTTTACATTTACCAGACTTGAATCGTTGCCGGACCAACTGATTCTGCCCCAAGCGGAACCGACAAAATTCGCAGCGGTTCTCACTGACGCGTCACGCTGGAATCCGGATTCCGGCACGGCGTGGATCGATGGACACAAGATTGAAACGAAACAAGCCGACCGAAAGTTTGAGTTTTCACTGCCTCCGTTTCAGGAACCGGGACAGATCAAAGTCCGCGTTGGTGATGTGCTCAAACCGATCAAGGTTGAACCCCACCCGCGCCCGGAACTCGTTAGCCTGACGGCGATCGTTGACTTGCCGGATTACCTGCAGCGTACCGAAAAAGTTCGCACGGAAATTCGTGGTGGTGGATTGTCGTTTCTGACCGGCAGCAATGTTACGCTGGAAGCCGGAGCCAGCCGACCGCTCAACTCGGCGGCCCTTGATGGCGAGTCGGTTGGCGTGAACGACAACGTGATGAAAACGGAATCGATCGCCATCAGCGACGATCGCGAAGTGGAACTTTCCTGGAAAGACGAACTTGGGCTGACGGCCAAAACGCCGCTAAAGTTGAAGCTTCGCGCCGCCGAAGACGAAGCCCCGACCTTGCTCTGCCGCGAACTGGACAAGAAACGCGTCATCATGGAAAAGGAAGTCTTGTCTTTCGCCGTCGATGCGAGTGATGACTTCGGATTGAAAACCGTCGGGCTGCAGTGGACGGGCGAGCCGGACGCGAATTCTGCGGCTCAGCCTGCTGTCGGAGAGAAAGTCGTTTTTGCCGGCACCCCCGATGCAACGCGCGTCGATGAAGTGACGGCAACGTTTTCACCCAAATCACAGAAGATCGGACCGCAAACGATTCGCTTGCGGGTTTACGCCGAAGACTACCTGCCCGATCGCGAGCGCGTCTATTCGCAAACGTACACCGTCAGTGTGCTCAGCGAAGAAGACCACGCCGTTTGGTTGACCAACCGGATGAACGACTGGTTGAAACGAGGCATCGAAAGCTACGAACGCGAACGGACGTTATATAAACGCAACGTCGAACTTCGCAATCTGACTCCCGAAGAGCTTGATCGTTCCGATACGCGTCGCCAGATTGAATCCCAGGCCGTGGCCGAAAAAGCACAGGCCCGGCAACTGGCTGCTTTGACGAAATCGGGTGCGAAACTGATCGAGGACGCCGCCCGCAATGACCAGTTCAGTTCCAATCACCTGGAAACACTGGCCGAAATGATGGAGCGACTTCAGGCCATCCACGACGAGCGAATGCCGTCGGTTTCTGACTTGTTGAAGAAAGCCGCTCAGGCTGCGGCATCTTCGCAGCCGCCGGCAAGCAATTCGGATCCGTCCAAAGCAGGCGATCCGGCATCGGGTCAGCAAAGCAATGCCGATCCAAAATCGCAACAGCAACCAAGTGAACAACCTAGCGATGGAGATTCAAAGGACGGTTCGAAATCAGTGACGGACGATCCTTCGCTGAAGTCTCCGCAATCGGAACCTGGCCAGAAGAGCGAACCGGATGACGAGAAATCGAAAACGCCATCGATCTCCATGAAGGAGTCGTCGATGGATACCGAAGAGCCGGATGAAGAAAGTGATGACCAGGAGCAAGACGAAGCTGCTCCGGCACCCAAGCCGAAGTTTACGCTTCCATCGGTAACGCTCAACGACCCCGACAAAAAGAAAGCGGGTGCATGTCCTGCCGGTCAAAAGCTGGACCAGGCCGTTGACGCTCAGGAAGAGTTGCTGGCCGAGTTCGAAGCTGTGATGGACGAACTGCAGCAGTTGATTTCCAACCTTGAGGGAAGCACTTTTGTAAAACGTCTCAAAGCGATGTCGCGGCGGGAAATGGTGATGGCCAGAGACGTCAACGACACGACGCTTGCCGCCTTCGGTTCCAGCCAAAAGGATCTTAAACCTGCGACCGTGGACCGGGCAAAGCTGTTGGCCAAACGGCAGCGGGCTCACGAATCGACGCTGCAAATTATCGAAGACGATTTGGAAGCTTATTCCAACCGGGTTCAGCAGGGGAAATTCAAAACGGTTCTCGCAGAGATGCGTGATATCTCGGCGGTACGGCAAACCGGCGTCGTGGCCGAGCGGATCGTGGGGAACGAACCTGGCATCTCGATCGCTCAGGTCGAATTCCTCGCCGACACCTTTGACCGCTGGGCGGAACAACTCGTGGGCCCGGGCTGACCGGGCGGGGCCTGACAGGGCTCCAAGGGTGGCAGTTTGCCACCATCGATTGTTTTGAAAGTCATGAAAATCCTTACCGAAGAAATTGCACTTAGAGATCAAACCCGTTCCTTTCACCAAGCAAAAGCTCAACTCGAAAAAGAAGCCGCGAAAACTCAAACTGCCGAACTGTCAACGACTCAGGATGATCTTGCTGAGCGGACGGACGCGGTCATCGAACAGATCCGCGACTTGCCCGATGGCCAGCAGAATTTTGGAAAAGAGATCAAGCAGTTGACCAATGCGTCTTTCGCGATGGGTGATGCTTTCGATTACCTTTCCGATTCCGATACCGGCTCTAACGCGATTGCCGCCGAAACCGAAGCGATCGAGTGGCTGCTGCTTGCCAAACGAACTGGTGCCGGAGGCGGTGGTGGCGGCACCGATGCGGGTGGCGGAACACGCAGCGGCGCAGCCTGGCGTGGATCTGCTCTGGCAAGGCTTGGCGGAGGCGATGAGAAATTGTCCAAAGTCATCAGCCGCAATACAAAGCAAGCGACCGGAAGTTCAGGCCGTGAACTTCCTGAGGAATACCGCAACGGATTGGACGCCTATTTTGAGAAACTCGAAAGCGAGGATTCATCACAATGATTTTGTCCCGATTGTCTCTCCTTGTTTATGTTTTTGCTGTTATTTCGCAGGTTCTTGGCGGTGAACCTTGTCTGGCGACAAGCACGCAAGTAATGCCCGCCCCAGTAATCATCGTAGAAGAGGTCAGTTCCAACGATGACGATGAGTTCGAAGACGAAGACGATGAGGAGTTCAAGAACAACCCTTGGCAGATCGACGAGCGAAAACTGTTCGCCGCCAAAAAGTTTCAGATATCAAAAAAGTTTGCAATGACGATCATCCAGATCGATCAACTCTGCGACCTGGACAAAAAACAGAAACTCAAACTGAAAATTGCTTCCAAAGGCGCGACAGAGAAGGCGCTTGAAAAGTATGTGAAACAGTGGCAGGAACAGTTGAAGCAGTTTGGCAACTTCAATGTTCAGGGTGATGATGAAGATGAGGACGACAAAAAGAAGAAGAAAAAGAAGAAACGCAAGAAAAAGAAAAAACGCTTTGTCGTCGAGAAGGTCGAGGACATCGATCCTCAGGTTTTTCAGATGCTGGACCAGAATTTCCTGGGCGGTGTCGTAGATTCGGACGTTACCGATGTGGCGATCTGGAAACGCACGGTCAAAAAAGTGCTGACTGACGAACAACAAAAGAAACTCGAGGCATACACCAAAGAAATCAGCATGGCAAAACGCCATGCCAGAGCTGACATGTTCATCGCCGACATGCGATCCAGAATTGCTCTGTCCGACAGCCAGCTTGAGGAGTTCGACAAGCTGGTCAGGCCAAGCTTTCTCAAGAAGGAGCTCAACGTAAACTGGAATTACGACTCCATGGCGACTTTGCACCTTGGTTCAAAGCACGACAAGGGAAAAATGAAAAAGCTGCTATCGGAGGAGCAGCATTTGGCGCTGATGTTCGCATTGAAGCCCGCTGAAGGGTACGAAGGTTTTTTCGAGGAAAACGACGGCATCGTTCTTGGGCAGGTTGTCGGACAGGACGACATTTTTTCTGCAGTGTTTGTTCCAGTTTTCGATGGTCTCGCTGAAGTTGCCGACGATGTTGGAAACGCCGTAAAAGGAGTCTTTGGGTGGGGGAAATAATCGTGATTCCACGACGCTGCTTTCTTGCCACCGCGCTGGTGTTGGGCATGGCGATGTTTTTCAACAGCGGGGAGTTGCTGGCTCAATCCGACACTCTTGAGATTCGCGAAGGGACCGGGATTCCAGCAGAAGTCCGCAACATCTACCGCAAAGGCGCGGACTATCTGGCGAAAACGCAAAACGATAACGGCAGTTGGGGCAAAGGCGGCGGTGGACATGGCGATGAATCGGCCGGCGTTGCCGCACTCGCAACGATGGCGTTTCTTTCCACCGGCGAAGACCCGAACTTCGGCAAGTACGCTCGCAACGTTCGCGCGGCACTGCGCTTCATCATTCGCAAACAGAACAACACCGGTTACGTTCCGGGCAACATGTACGTGCATGGTTTCGCAATGCTGGCTCTGTCGGAAGCCTACGGAGCGGTCGATGACGACATGCTGTGGGATGGGAGCAAAAAGAAAAAACGTTCTATCGGAGAGGCGCTCGAATTGGCGGTGAAGCTGGCCGTGTCATCACAGAAAAAGAATCCGTCGAAGGGTTGGCGTTACTCGCCCAACGACAATTCGGCCGACACGTCGGTTGTCGGAGCGGTGCTAATGGGCCTGTTGGCGGCACGCAATGCCGGTGTTGACGTTCCCGATTCAACCATCGACGGCGCTCTCAAATACATGAAGCAGATGACTTCCGCCAAAACCGGCAACGTCAACTACAGCGGCATGGGGGGCCTTGGTGGATCCGGGGCACGGTCGGCGATTGCCTGCCTTGTGTTTGCCATCGGTAAACGGAAACATTGGAAGGACTTCGAAGGCACGACCAAGTTTCTGCGTGATTCCCTGGAAGCTTCCGCCCAACAGAACTGGCCCTACTACGAACGCTATTACAAAGCCCAGGCCCTGTTTCAGGCCGATTACAAAGCCTGGCAGCAGTGGAATCGCAACACCGTTCGCCTGCTTCGAACGATGCAGGCTGACAATGGTTGCATCGGCAATAGCGCCCACGGAAGAGCCTACTCAACAAGCATGTCGCTGTTGGCTCTGGCACTGAACTATCGATTCTTACCGATTTACGAACGGTAGCAACATGGCTTTTGCAACGAGTGTTTCTGACGAAATTTCGCGATCAATGTCGCGCCACAATCCTGTCTTTCCAAGACTGATGATTTACATTTTCGCCGCTGCGATGGGACTTGGTGCGTTTGCCCAGTCTCAGGCAGCATGTCCTTTTGACGAACAAGATCCGTTACAGAAAGAAACCACCGAACTGGTTTGGAGATCCGGCGATCGTTTACCAGGACGCCCGATTGGACTCAAAGATCGAAAGCTCGTTTTTGAATCTTCGCTGTTTCGCGAACCACTGGAAATTGGTGTCGCTTGGCTCAAGTCGTTCGAGCTGAAAAAACCGGGAAAGCCAACGGCCTCCGATGAGACCTTTGCTATCCAGTTGATCGATGGTCAGGTTTTTCTGGCAGACATCAAGAAGCTCGACGAAGACGTTTTGACAATCGAATCGCAGCGAGCAGGAACGGTTGAAATCGACAGGAGCCGAATCGCTTCGATCATCAACCAGACCGTTTCGCAAACTCTGGTTTCGGGAACTGTTGATCTGGAACAGTGGGACGCAAAACGGGGTGACAAACAATATTGGAAGGCCGGCAACAACGGTGAAGTGCTCGCCACCCGCGACGACATCCACCTGTTCCTGGAAAGCGACCTGCCGGATTCTTGTTTGATCGATTTCGAGGTTGCCTGGGATGAGAAGCTTGATTTTGCGATCGCGCTGGAGATTCCTTACGGCGCTCGGAGCCTTGGTTCTGTGCCTCGGCTGGAATCGTGGGATGGGTCGATCGTTTTTTACCATGACGATGACTTCGAGATTGTGATGGCTGACCTTGATGAAAACGTAAAATCGCTGAAGCTGCTCGTTCACTGGAACAGAAAAACAAACCAGGTCGTGATCCACGACGAAAAGGGAGCAGAACTTGCATCGGCAGAAATCAAAAAGCTTGGCAAGAAGGCCCAACCGGGAATTTTTCTTCAAAACAAAAACGGCGACATGCGAATCAAATCGTTCGGCATCCGCAGTGCTGTTGCCGGGTTTGATCCATCCAAAACATCAATCCAATTAAAATCTGACGACGCAATTAACTCGACCATGGAGTCTTTCGATGGAACGAACTGGGTCGCGACGGATGACAGCGGCGAATCGGTAGAGATTCCTGCCGACGACATGGTTGGCGCGTTTCGCTTCAATCCCGATTCCCGCCACGAGGCCGTTACAGGCGATACGCTTCGGTTTCACGATGGCGAAAAAGTGATCGGCGAAATTGTCGCCATCAGCAAAGATTCGGTCACGATGAATTCGGCGGCGTCACCCAAACCAATCGTTCTGAAAACGGATCGTCTCCGGCAGATTCTTTTTGATCCTGACAACAAACCGGACTCCAAAGAGACTTTCAACCATCTGCTGATATCCGATGTCGGCAAACTGCACGGTCGCCTCGAAAGCGGATCGCCGACTGATGGCAACGTTCTTTTTTGGCGTGTTGCAGGCGCGTCCGAATCGGTGCCCTTTGCCAGTTCGCTTATGGGCGAAAAGGGCGAAAGGGGCGATGATCGTGTCAACGCAAAAGTGCTCATGCAGCGGGCCGAAGATTCCGGGCTGACTGACAACCAGTGGCCCGACACCCTGTTCCTCAACAATCGCGACTTGTTGCCAGTCCGGTTTCGATCTGCCACCGAATCTGAAATCGTAGTGGACTCTTTTTTTGAGAACCGGATTCTGGCAGGGTCTGAAGTTCGCGCTGTCGAGTTCGGCTCTCGCGGTCAGGTTGACAAAATCAGTTTTGAAAATCCTGGGTGGGTTAAATCAAAAGCAAAGCTCAGCGATGGAAAATTCAAACTGAGAAAATCTGGCTCGATCGGACATCCCAACCTGATGGCCAGAGGCGGATTTGAATTCGAAGTAAACTGGCCCAACGATAAATACGGCATCCTGAACGTTGAATTTGGAAAGTCGATCGATGGCAAGGGACGTGTAGAGAAACGAAGTTCCCTGTCGTTTGCGATCATGCTCTACGGAACACAGTATTACGTTACCGCCGATGGCAACGCCCAAAACCCGGGTCAAGTATCCAACAAAGGTTCTGGCCCGGTCAAGATTCGTGTCACAGTTGAAAAAAACCGGTTGATCGTTTACGCGAAAGGCAAAAAACGTCTCAGCAAGAAGTTGGTCTCCGGCTTTGGGCGAAGCGTCAGCATGCATTTGAGCGACATGTGGAACCAGAGCATTTCGTGCACGCTTTCAAATCTCGAACTGGACGACGGTTTCCTTTCGGGCGAATTTATTGATACCGAGCGGAAAGACTTGATCCTTACCATTCCGCGATTGAAAGCCAGAAACCCACCCGGGCAAATCCTCTGTGCCACCAACTTTGATCTTGCGCGCGGCAACATCGTTTCGGTCGACGACGAGCATGTGATGTTCAAGACGGACAATTCCGTCAATCGGTACTCACGCGACATCCTTGGCAGCATCATCTGGATCGACACCGAATCGCTGATCGCTTCTTTGGCCGCCGATGAAATCGGTGAATCACCAGACGATCCAGAGAAACAGGAAAAGAAAGAAACACCTGACGAAAAACAGTCAGCCGTTGCCAGCGCCACCAACGGCCAAGTCGCTCAGGTTCTGATGCGAGGCGGGCGGCGCGTCACGTTGACGTTGGACCGCTGGGCCGATGACACCCTGATCGGCAATTCCGAATTGCTCGGTGCCTGCGAAATTCCTTTTGAACAGATCTACGAAATCAGAATGGGCAAATTCGCAACCGAAGCCAAAGACGTTCCTTGGTCTGACTGGAACGCAAAACTGGCGCCCAAGCCAAAGCTGGCCGGCGCTGTTGGAGCCGGTCAAGACGATTCAACAGCCTTCGGTTCCGACTCTCCGCTGATTGGAAAAACACGCGAACTGGCCTTTGAGATGCTCGACGGCAAAAACGTCACGCTCGAATCTTTGAAAGGCAAAGTCGTCGTGTTGGATTTCTGGGCGACATGGTGCGGCCCCTGCGTCAAAAGCCTGCCCGACGTCAAAAAAGTGATCGACAGTTATCCCGAATCGTCAGTCACCCTGATCACGATCAATCAAAACGAGAGCAAAACCAAAATCAAATCATTTTTGAAAACCCGCGAGTTGGATTTGGCGGTCGTCCTGGACGACGGCGAAATTTCAGAGTCCTTCGACGTCCAGGCGATTCCCCAAACAGTCATCATCGACGCCGCCGGCAAAATTCGCTTCGTCAAAGTCGGCGTCTCCAACGACATGCAAAAGAAACTGAGAACCGCCATCGACAGCCTGCTCGACGCACCGGAAGAAAGTCCTCCAGCAAAGTAACAAGAGAAGCGAATGCGCGAGTCCGCATTGGAACTCGAAATCGGTTGACTTGGGTGTTGCTAAAGTCTTCACGGAACCCTATCCCAAAAAATACGCAGTATTACAAACGCCACGGGATGCACGGTGCCCCGGTCGATATGACTGGGCGGTTTTTCAATTTCACGAATAGCCCGGAGGGCGTTACATCATTGCCGGTGGCGT
>CALFWR010000040.1 GCA_937928555.1 uncultured Pirellulaceae bacterium | reverse complement strand
AGTTTTGCGTGCTTAATTCCGCGCGCATGGCTTTGGCTTGGTCTTCGGAAATAATCCCAGCCTCTAGCGCGGAGGTAATTTGCGGTTCTGTGAGATGCGAAGTCATATAAGGCGCGGCCCTTAGATTATATTGGCTTGTGAACCATTCGGTAGGTGAAAGCCACAGCGATCGTTTCATCGCATCAGAGTCGCGGATCACTGTCTCAACTGATTCTGACGTCCACGCCTCGTGAATAATCCGGGCTCAAGTCTATTGCGACAGGACGCGAATTTAGCAATCGGTGTCGATGCGAGTCGAAGGCGGCCGTGAGAAGGATAGGAACGCCAACAAACCGTTCTCGAAAATCGCGGATTTGTCACCGAAGGCAGGATGGTCAATTCGAGTCTACTGGTCGATTGAATTGATCCACTCGCGAAGCAATTTGACGGCTTTCTGGTCGATCACATTGCTACCGATATTGGGCATGCGACCGTTGGAGATCGTATTCATGCGATGCAAAAGCAGGGATGCATCTGGCTGCCCTGGTGCGATGATGCGGGCGTCTGCAATGCCAAAGTCGCCTTGAGCCGGTTTCTCGTTGAGCATTTTGGTGCTTTCCAAAGATGTCGCGTAGCGCAAGTCGATGCTGGCGTTGCCGGGTCCGTTGGGACGGTGGCACATCGCGCAGTTAACGTCCAGCAACACGCGGGCTCGTTGATCCAGGTCACAGGATTCGTCGTGCGGGCTGCAGTGGCGGGCGGCGGTCTTTGAATCAAAGTCCTCCGGCAGGCCCGAGACCAAACCCTGTTGGACCCATTTGAGGATCTGATTGTCTTCACCGTCGATGTCGTTCAACTGGGCGGTGTTGAGCCCCAGAACGTAGCCGGCTGAATCGACATGACATGCGGCGCACTCGGAGGAAGACGGGCCATGCCAAGTGGTGGCTTTCCATTGCCGCTGGCCTTTGACTGGCATCCAGCGTTCCAGGTGCAGACCTTCGGGACGCAGTGTTGCATCGGTGCTTTTTTTGTCCCAGATATAAGTGGCGGATTCCCACCCGGTGTCGATACGCTTGATCACGCGCGTTTCGAGCATCCGGTTGCGGTCGCGAAAGTTCTTCACGATCTCGGTGCCGACGGGGACTTCCCAGGTGCCATCGGCCCGGTAGGTGATCGACGTGTCAGTCGGGAGGCGAAAGTAACGCTGTTTTTGGGCACCGTCGGACCAGAAGGGCGCGTTGACGGAGTAGGCAACGTACTGGTCGGACATTTTTCGTTTCCCGACGTTTGCAAAAATTTCAGTATCGGAAAGTTTCTTGGGCCAGTCGGCAAGAAAGTCCTGAGGCTGGTCAGCGGGAACGATGCGGTAGATCTTGCCATCAAAGCTCAGCAGGAAAACTTCACCGTCGGAGTCTTCACCAAAGGCAGCGATGCTCCGGCCGGTGCGGCGCACGAGCGTGTTGACATACTGGTCGTCCGAATTTTTATCGATCCGCCAGAGGTTTCCCGAAAGGTAGTCGCCGTAAAAGTAGGATCCATCGAGCCGGGGATACTTTTTGCCACGGTAGACGTTGCCGCCGGTAACCGAAAGCCCCCACTGTCGGCCGTAACTGGCGATCGGTTTCTCGTGAGCGTCGGTCGCCAGTTCAACTTTTTTGCGAAACGACTCGCCGGCTTCCCAGCGATTCCATCCGTAGTTGGCTCCGTTGCGAACAAGGTCAATTTCGTCAAATCGATCCTGCCCCACATCGCCTGCCCAGATTTCACCGGTCTTGCGATCGAACGAAAACCGCCACACGTTGCGGAGCCCACACGCGAAAATCTCGCCGCGGGCACCGTCGCGGCTGGCGAAAACGTTGTCCGCGGGTATCGCATAGTTCAGCCCGGGGTCTTTGTTGTCGACGTCGATACGAAGGATCGCACCTAGCAGCGTCGAAAGATCCTGACCGCTTCCAAGCGGATCGTTGGCTTTGCCGCCATCGCCAAACGAAATGTACAGGTATCCATCGGTTGGGCCGAATGCGATCGTGCCGCCGTTGTGATTTCGAAACGGCTGCTTTTGCTCGAGGATGACTTCTTCGGAATCCGGATCGCCAACGGTGGGATCGTCCTGCTTGACACGGTAGCGGGCGACGATTCCGTGCATGTCTTTTTTCAAAGACGAGTAGTGGACAAAGAACTGGCCGTTGTCGGCAAAGTTGGGATGGAATGCGAAACCAATCAGACCCTCTTCGTTGCCTTTGCGGCAGACGCGATCGCTGATGTCCAGGAAGACCCGGGTTTGAGACGTTTCAGCGTCATTCTGAAAAACGTGAACGACTCCGTGTTGTTCGACCACGAACAGGCGATCGTCTCCAGCATGACCGATGTGAACAGGGCGATTGAAACGTAGCTTGGGAAATGCCTGTTCCAAGCCGACGCCTTCAAGATCCCGCGCGGCCGTCGCCGTTTGGTTTTGCAATGCGAAAACGCTGGATGTCGCGAGAAGTGATGCGGCAACAAAAAGGGCCAGTTTCTGCCAATACATGGAATCAATCCACAAGGACGCGGGGCTATCAAACCAATATCGTAACTGGTTGTCGCCCATGACAGAACGCTCGGTCGTCGAATCGGCTACAATTGACCAATTAACCCGTTACAACGATTGCCGGTTTAAGTCCCTCTCGTTTGACCGGATTGGCTCGTACCCGCCCGCACCTTGGTCCGCCTCCGCCGGGTGCGCTGGTGACCCTTGTATCAGTGCCTTGCCAGTTATAGGCAACGCGACTGGTAGTTGAAATGTGAGAATGAAAAATGAAAATTCAGTTTGCCGTTTTGTTTTTCCTTGTCGTTGGCAGGATTGCATTTGCCCAGGAGGCTGCGCATCCCGGAAAAAAACATGCAGAGGGGTTTGAAGTGCTCAAGCAATTCGCAGGAACATGGGAGACGTCTTCGACATCGGTGGCGACCGACGCCAACCCAGCCACAACCAGCAAGGGAACGATGACATCGAAGATGCTGGGCAGCAATTGGGTTGTCAACGACTATAAAGGAGAAACTGGCGGACAGGAATTCAAAGCCAACCAGACGCTTCGCTTTGACAAGACCGACGGGAAGTTCAAAGGGTCGTGGGTTGATTCTTTCATGACGATGGAGTGGGAACTGAGCGGTTCGGTTGACGGCAATGTGCTTTCGATGGAATCGGAAGGGCCTGACTTCACCCGGCCCGGGAAGACGATCGGGTATCGCGACATCTACGAATTTAAAACTGCCGAACTGATCGTGACCACTTCCCAATCACAAGATGCGGCAGGTGAATGGAAGACTTTCATGAACGGAACGATGACCAAAATGGAGAAACCGATGAAACAAACTGTATTGCCATTTCTGATGTTTGTTGGCGATGCCGAAAAGGCCATCGAACACTACAAAACGCCTTTCCCGAATCTGCGGGTCGAGAGCATGGAAAGGTGGAAGGCAGGAGAGCAGGGAACCGAAGGGGCCATCAAGTTGGCTCAGATCAGCATCGAAGGCCAAAGCGTGAAAGTCATGGACTCGCCACCGATCCACGATTTTACATTCACACCATCGTTTTCGTTTTTCGTCGAATGCGAAAATGAAGAGCAGCTCAAAGAGCGATTTGCGGTACTTTCCGAAGGCGGCAAAGTCATGATGCCACTAAACGATTATGGATTCTCAAAGCAGTTTGGCTGGGTTAGTGACAAATTCGGTGTGAGCTGGCAATTGAACCTGAAGTAGTTTCTCTCAACCAAACTCGCCAGGCGGACATAAATCCCCTCGGATAAACTAGAACGTCGCTCGCACTTTCGCTCATCGCTTTGATGTCGATTTGTTGACAGTGTGACAGAACGTCACGCGTATCTTTTGCGCGCCGAACATCAAAACCGCACACGCATCGCACGTACTTGCTGTGCGCCAAAAGCTAACCCGTCTTTGGCTTGGCCCGTTTTCGATTAAGAGACGATGAAGCAGATTGTTTTTGACTGCTTTTATGTCCCTTGCGAGCCGTAGTGCGTAGCTTGATTTTCCTTTGTCTGTTCTCTCGCTGATTTCAAGCAAGGAGCTTTTGGGTTTAGAGAGTTCGCTGTCGCGTGTCACCATTTTGATTCTGCCATTGAATTCAGTACGCGCGTAGAACGTATCGCAAAACTACCGGGTAGTTTAGTAAGATCCGCTCGTTGGGGATTCCCGGTGAGAGACGACTGAAGAAGTATGCAAAACAAAACAAAACAACAAAGCGGATTTACCCTTGTCGAGTTGCTGGTGGTGATCGCCATCATCGGTATTTTGATTGGGATGCTATTGCCTGCGGTTCAGCAGGTACGTGAGGCTGCGCGGCGCACGCAGTGCGCAAACAATCTGCGACAGCTTGGCATCGCAGCGCTTAACCACGAGTCGGCAAGGATGGAGTTTCCTGCCGGTGAACTGATCCTTCCGGGGAACATTCGGGCGAATCGTTTTCGAGGAAGCAATCTGTTCATTCAGATGTTGCCCTTCATCGAGGGAAACAACTATTTGACGTCGGTGTCATATCGTTTTGAGGCCCCATGGCCTTACGAGCAATTGTTCGATCTTCCGGACGGGACATCGGTTCCGGTCTTTCACTGTCCTTCAATCGGCTCTCCGCCTGAAGCACGTGACTACTTTGGAGTTCAGGGCGGTCAGGATGCCCGATTCCCGGATAGTTCTCTGGGCAATCTGCACGATGATGGTGTCTTTGGAATTCACGATCGACGATCAATTTCCGACATTACCGATGGGACTTCCAATACGGTCATTGTTGGAGAGAACTGCAACAAAGCCTTCGGCAATACCGTTGCAGTAACCGGCGACAGTGGGTTTGCGGATTGGCGTTGGGGTGATGCCGTGGGTGGCGACATTAGAGAAGCAAGGCGTCTACCGGTCATTCCCGCTGCAAGCGTACTGGCGATGAACACTGGCTTGAACGATCCGCGATTTGAACCCGACGGTGAGTTCGCTGGACTGCTGGAGCAACAGCGAAACCATCCGTTTTCGTCTTTCCATGCCGGTGTGAATTTTGTTTTTTCTGACGGTCACGTGAATCTGATTTCCAGAGATGTCTCTGAAAACGTACTGCGTGAAGTCGGATCGATGGACAGCGGCGGGATCGTGGATCTCACAGAGCTTTAGTGTTCTTTACGTAATCAAAGCTCTTACAACGAAGCAACTGAGATTTTGACCTGGAATTGAGACAGTTATCACCATGAAGACACAAAATATTTTTCGAAAAGCGATTGCGGTCGTATTTATTGCGGCACTTGGGTTGGCTCAAGCGGACGCCCAAGTGGTGGATATTACCTTCAGCCGTCCGCTGACGGGCGATTCCAATTTGTCATCGATCGACGTTGGATTTGGCCAGACCGATCAAACTCGTGTGCAGATCGACCAACTTGGGTCTGGCGATGCATTGTTCGTGAACAACGACTCATTTGGACAGGAGGTTTTGGTCGAGGCCATGGGGCCGATCGACAGTATCGGAGTCGTTTCTCTCGGTGACGTCCTTACCGCGGGCACGGACTTTGGAAGTACTTCACTGGACTTGGAAGACGATCTTGGGCTACAGCCGGGGGATGATTTTTTTCTCGGGTTCAGGAATGCATCCACCGGTGACGTTGGTTACGTCAACGTCGCCTGGTCGGGGGTTCTTAACGGCCCAATTACCTTTGCTCTGGGCGAGTACGCGACCAACGGTGTCTCTGTTGAAGTTGGGGCAGTGCCAGAGCCAGCGGCGGTAGCGATGCTGGCCGCGTTTGGAGTTGGTTTGCTGGCCAGACGTCGTCGCGCTGTTTGACTTTTCGCGCATACGCAGGAAAGCTTGTTTGACTCTCGGAACGGCCCACTTTTCGGTCGATTCGGGAGTTTTTTTGTTTCACTGAAGACCTTCTTGATCAAGTGCAACCTGTTGTCGTTGAACATCCTTGCGATATCGAAGATCGTGGCTTGTGATCCAGCCGAAAAGCTGATCCATCGCAAAAGCGATTTCGGCAAGTCGCTTCAACACGTCCCTCCTAGCATGCTGACAGTTGCTTCCGATTTAAAACTGTTGGCGGTCGTCCAGCCAGATGCGTTGTACGAATTCCAGCGGTCCGTCCCTGTAAATCAGACTCCAATTCACTCTTTTCAATCCACAGGCAGTTTGAAGGCCAACCGCTATTTCAAACTCTGACGAACAGGAAACCAGCGACACGGTTCGTGTTTGGGATTTGTGTGACAGGCCAAAAGTGACTTGCTGGCTGAGTGGATCGACAATCTGTTGGAGAGCTCCCACACGTTTTTGCTTCCGCATTTGCTGTTTTGAGTGTGGCTTTCGCACAATATTTCGCATCAATCGCGGTCCTCTGGCAGCGTTTGTGGTTTAATGGTCTGGTGGCATTCGGCGTGACATTGATTCAAGTAATGAACTGATCGATCACCGGTGCCGCGCGTCGAATTTACTGCTTGGTATTCTGTAATGCGAATGAATCGCTTATTCATCAAAGCCGCTTTTTCCCTCGGGATCGCGATGGCGTTTTGCCATGCCGCGACAGCTCAGGTGACCGTCGAAACAGTGGACGGACGCACCGCGACAGGTCAACTCAGCGCGATCGACAGTAACGGGCTTCTCACGGGCGAGGGTCTGGGTGGAATCCCGCTGCAACAGGTGCTGTCGATTCAGTTCGAAGGCGCTCGCTCGATTCCCGACAACAGTGAGGGATCGGTCATCACAACAATCGACGGCGGGACGTTTCGCGTGACCGATCCAACGATCGATGGCGAGTCGATTCTGTTCAGCAGTGTTGCGGGAATCGAAAGTGTTGCAATGCAGTCGGCACGCTCGCTCGTATTTCGCGAAGCTCCCGGTTTGACGGAGTTGATTCAAAGTGCGGTGAATGAAAACGATCTGGTGATTGTTGAATCCGGAAACGGGCTGGCGAAAGCGGATGGGTTGCTGCAATCGATGGACCAACAGTTCGTCTGGCTTGATTACAAAGCCAAAGGCAAAGTCCGAAAGATCAAACGGTCCAAGGTGGTCGCGATCGTCGTTGCAGATTTGGATCTGCCAAAAGTTAGCGGGTCGCTGGCAAGGTTGTCGCTCGGTGGCAACAACATCGTTGCCGGTGGTATAAGGGCCATCACTGACAACCGAATTTCGGTGGAACTTACCGGCGGTCAGGTATTGCAAGTCGATCGGAGCCTCGTATCGAGAGTCGACATCGACGCCGAGGGCATCCGCTGGTTGGCTTCCATGGATCCTGCCGACGCTGTCCTGCAACCGCAATTTACGATTCAAAAATCATGGCAACGCAATCGGAGCATCGATGGTAATCCGCTACGATTGATGGTTGCTGTCCCGGGCGTGGCCGAACCGACAATCAAAAAATTCAATAGCGGCATTGGGACGAAATCCTATTCACGGCTCGTGTTCGCCAACGAAAACGGGTTCACGCGATTTTTGGCGACCGCGGGTATCGACATGGAAACCGAAGGCCGGGGTGACTGCGTGATGCGGGTCGAAGGCGATGGAATTTCGTTGTGGTCGGCTCGAATTCGTGGCGGCGAGGCGGCAATTCAGATCAACGTGAACATTGAGGGCATTTCCCGGGTCGCTTTGATTGTCGAACCCGGTGAACAGTTTGATCTGGCCGATCACGCGAACTGGGCCAATGCAAGATTTCTCAAGTCGGAGTAGCGATGCGTATCGTTTCAGGATCTTTGGCAGCGTTGCTGATGGTTGTTTTCGTTTGTGGTTCGGCGTTTTGCGACGAACTGACGGACACTGAAAAGGCCGCCATCGGCCGGCTTGAGCAACAGCGGATCGAGGCCATCGAAAAAGTGGTCGATTCGGTGGTCGCGATCTATGGTAACGATCGCGCCGGCGGCGGTTCGGGCGTGATCATTCATCCGTCGGGAATTGCCCTGACCAACCATCACGTGATCATTGGTGCTGGTGTCGAAGGCTTCGGTGGCATCTCTGACGGAAAGCTTTACAAGTGGAAGCTGATCGGCACCGATCCCGGTGGCGATGTGTCGATCATTCAAATGGAAGGCCGTGATGACTTTCCCTGGTCGCCGCTGGGCGATTCGGATACTGTGCGTGTCGGCGACTGGGCCTTGGCGATGGGAAATCCTTTTGTGCTGACCGAAGACCAGGTGCCGACGGTGACTTTGGGGATCGTCAGTGGCGTGAAAAGGTACCAGCCGGGATCGGGACAAAACCAGCTTGAGTACGGCAACTGCATTCAGGTCGACAGTTCCATCAACCCGGGCAACTCCGGCGGTCCTTTGTTTAACTTTAACGGCGAAGTCATCGGCATCAACGGCCGGGGCAGCTTTCAGGACCGCGGCCGGGTCAACGTCGGATTGGGTTACGCGATTTCGGCGAATCAGATTCGAAACTTTGTGCCCGAATTGCTGGCCACCAAACTGGTAGAACACGCGACTTTGGACGCGAACTTCTCCGATCGCGATGGCAAAGTCGTTTGCTCGACAGTGAATCTGGACGCTCCGATCGCCACAAGCGGTTTGAAGCTGGGCGACGAACTGCTCGAGTTCGAGGGCGTGCCGATCAAAACCGCAAACCAGTTCACGAATCTGATTTGCACTGTCCCGGAAAACTGGCCAGTCTCTCTGCGAGTTCGTTCAGCCGAAGATGGCAGCGAAAAAGACATCCGCGTGCGAGCTTTTGGATTGCCGTACGCAAAACCCAAGCAGCGAAAACGCAGGAAGCCGCCCGGCGGTGGCGAGCCATCGGAAGAAGAAAAAGACCAAGATCGAAAGAACCAGGAGATGATCAAGCTGTTGTCGGCCCCGCCCGGCGAAGTTCGTCACGCCGACATCAACGAAACTTACACCAAGACCGTCCTGAAGGAGTGGAAAGGCCATTCGCTTGATGACCAAAAAGACGACAGCAAGTCCTCATTTCATTTCGACTGTGCGGTCCACAAAACCGACGGCGACAGACGTCGTCGGGTTGGCGATGTTGGGGTGACGGTTTTGGACGACGGCAGGTTCGTCGCGCACTGGAACGATCTCGACGGCAAAGCAATCTACGTTTTCAATGGCGACGATTTTTACGCATCGACCGACGACAAGGAGTACAAAAAGCTGACTCTGGTCGAAGCCAAAACGACGCTTCCGATTCTGCTGGCCTACGGTGTGGCCAGCCCGCTGCGACCGGAACCATTTGCGGAATTTGGCACGGTGCTGATTGATGGAAGCGACCGTAGCGCGGGCGCATTGTCGTGGCGGTTTTCGATCGAAGACCGGGACGAAGACACGATGTATGCTTGGACGGAGTTGACGTGTGGCAGTGGCGTTTCAGACATGTCAGGGCTGTTGCAAAAGATGGCTCCGCATGCAGATTGCCGCGCCGACGGCGGCGTGATCTTTAAGGACTTTACCGGCGTAGCGGGTCTGAAAGTTCCCTCTAGGTTTCTGTTTGTCGAAGGCTTGGACGAGATAATGACGCACGAGTTGGAGCGCGATTCGATCAGGAAGATTGCCAGCGACAGCAAGGACGCTCGGGCGTTCAAACGGATCCTTGATGAATTGAATTAGCGTTGGCGGGATTCACTCGCCTGCGGTCTGTCGGTTGAGTGGTCCTCACAACGGTGCGGAATGAATCGCAATCCGAACGCGTCAACGAGAGATCACTGGCTACCGTTAAATCCCTCGCTCGCGCGATTGCGCATTGGGGTTACGAAATCAACAGACCGCTGCGTTTCGGGCTTGTATTGCCTTGTCGGGAAAGTCGGTAAACAGACCGTCGACTTTGGCTCGCCGGAAAAAAGTGGTGACCAACTGGCCGAACGAACCCGCCCAAGAGGGCAGTTGGTCGGCGCGAAAGGTGAACGGATGCACGACCAGGTTCCACTGGTGTGCGATCGCGGTAAAGTCTGTCGGTTGGCCGCTGTCATCCACCACGTAACCCATCCACGGCCCGACGCCGTCGGCGTATTCAGCAATCCGTTTGAGGCCTTTGGAAGTCAACATTTTTTCGTAGTCGGCGTCGGATTCATTCCACTCGTTTTTTCCAATCAGTTGAATCAAAGGTAGCTTGCAACCAAGCTGTTCGCGAATGCGACGTGTTTCTTTCGGATCAAAACACTGCAGAAAGATTGGATCGTCAGAGCCATCGAATCCTAACTCAGCCATGACGTCGATAACGATTTGCGAGATGTCTTTGCCGTGCCCGCGATGCCATGCGGGCTTTTTGATTTCGGGATAGATGCCGGCGATGCGACCGGTGCTGATGTTGAGCCCGTGGATAAATTTGATTTCTTCCCTGAGTGTTGGAATCGTCAGAGCGGTATGTTGCAGCGGAAAACGATTCGCAAAAATGGGCTTGGCCGTTACGTGGTCGAATCGCTCTCGGAGTGAAAGCTGTTTGATTTCGTCCAAACTAAAATCAATTGCGTAGAACCTGCCGTCAGAGTTGGCTCGATTTGGAAAAACGTCGGCGACATCGGTCACGGTGTCCAGATGTATGTCGTGAAGAACAATGGGAACGTCGTCAGAAGTCAGAACCACGTCCTGCTCCAGAAAATCGGCTCCCATCGCGTGGGCCATGGCTTTGGCAGCGAGCGAATGTTCCGGAAGGTAGCCCGAGGCTCCGCGGTGAGCGATCACACAAGGTAAGGTCATTTTTTCTCTGCGTCAGGCCGGTTGATGAAAACTCGCCGTTAACACCCGGGTTGAAAAGTGCAAGACGATTGGCCGATGTTTCGACACCGGCAACAACCACAATAGAAAAAGCCAGCGTGAATTCAAACCAGTCGATACAATATCAGATGAACTTGTTGACTTCTTTGCGGGCGCGGACATGGCGTGTTGGAAACTGAAATTTCGATGGCAAATATTGGCCGCGATACTGGTGTCGCTGGTCGCATTGCCGGCTTTTGGCCAAACCGATCCGGCGGACAAACCGACATCTCAGGGTGTCTTCGGTGAGCTTTGCCAGTCCGCTCAGGCGAAGATGGTCAAGGTCTTTGGTGCCGGTGCCGGGCGCGTCGACGGTTTTGCCACCGGCATCATCGTCAGTGACGATGGCAAGATCCTGACGACCCAGGGCGTTTTTCTGGACGGCCGAGAAGTCCGCGTCGTGACCAGCGATGGAGTCAGCCACAGCGCGACGATTCTTAAACGCAACCGCGTGTCCCAATTGTCACTGCTGCGAATTGAGCGAGGCACTCCGGACTATTTTCAGCTTTCGAGTGAACCCGTCGGACAGCAAGGTGACTTTGTGGTGGCACTGACCAACGCATTCAAGGTCGCCGATCATGAAGAGCCACTTTCGGCAACGGCAGGAATTATCTCGCTTCGCTCAACGATCGAAGCCTGGATCAACAAGCGCGATTTGGCGTTCGGCGGCGAACTGGTCCTGATCGACGCGATCACAAGCAACCCCGGTGCCGCGGGGGGCGCGGTGGTGACGGCGGACGGAAAACTTGTTGGCATGGTGGGGCGGATCATCAGCAGCAGCGACACCAACACACGACTGAATTACGCGGTGCCATCATCGACGCTACTGAAGTTTATTAACGGTGAGCTTAAGGAAAAGGAACAAAAGAAAGTTGCCCAATCAGCAGGCAATGCGGAACTTGGCATCGTGCTGTTCAAGCTTGGCGGTCGCAGCGATCCGGCGTACGTTGACCGCGTGCGGCGTGGGTCGCCGGCGAAACTTGCGGGCTTGAAACCGGACGACATGATCGTTTCGTTGGGAGAAACCAAAACCGCAACCGTCAAAGCCTACCAGGATGCACTGGAATCGTTGTCTCCTGGCGAAGAGATTTTCGTCATCGTCAAGCGAGGCCGCGAAGTTCTACGGATCGCAATCACGCCCGGGGAGAAAGCAGAATGATTCGTTTCCATTGGACAACGATATTGTTGATTGGCATCGGACTGTTGGCCGACGCTGCGGCCGCTTTGCCACAGCAGGACGAAGCGACCCGGGAACTCGACCCCATCGAAACGATGATGTTGACTTCCAAAGCGATGCGACTGGCAACCGAAAAAGTCAGGCCGTCCCTGGTGACGATTGAGGCTTACGGCGGCGTGGCTTCGGTTCAGGGCAAAATCGGTGGCATTCGAAAGCAGGGAGAAGGCAACACCACCGGGATCATCATCACGCCCGATGGCTTTATCATCACCAGCACCTTTAACTTTGTCCAAAAGCCACCGATCATCACCGTCGTTACCAGCGATGGAGTCCGTCGCACGGCAAGCTTGATGGGCCGTGATGATATTCGAAAAATCTGCCTGCTCAAAATTGACGACGTGAAAGGCCTCCCGATACCCGAGTTTGTCGGCTCTGAAAACGCGACCGTGGGCCAATGGGCGGTATCTGTTGGCGTGGGTTATGGCGACACAACACCAGCAATTTCGATGGGGATTATCAGTGCCAAAAACCGGATTGGCGGACGGGCGATTCAAACCGATGCGAACATCAGTCCGGCGAACTATGGAGGACCGCTGGTGAATCTCGAGGGACAGGTGTTGGGGATCTGCGTGCCGATGAATCCCCAATCCCAGGCCGTGGGGGCAGGGGTGGAGTGGTATGACTCGGGGATTGGTTTTGCGATCCCGGTTTCGCTGAACGCTCCGTTTATCGAACGCCTCAAGAATCCGGACTTCAAGGCAGCGCCTCCGTTTATCGGGATCCGGATGCGAAAAGTCCCCGAGCATGAGGGGTTGTGGGTCGAGGAAGTCGTTCCCGAATCACCCGCTGACCTTGCGGGCATCCGCCGCGAAGATGTGATCAAGGAAATCGCGGGTGAAGTTGTTGGTGACGTGATGGCGCTGCGTAGTGCGCTCAATCGTCACGAGTGCGGCGATGAGATCGAGGTCAAGGTCTGGTTTGAGGAGACCGGCGAAACCGAGTTGGTAAAACTGGTTCTGGTTTCACCGCCGCGCCCCAAAGGCGAAGGGCCCGTCCTAGAACCGCCGAAGATCAAGTAGGCAAAGCTGTAGGCACATGCAGTGTACCGTCGAGCGCGGCGGCGAGTTTGGCAGGGTAAATTTCAAGATCGATCACGCATTCAAAACGGCACAAGCTTGCGCGGACGCTGGGCGGTCCGGTTACGCGTTCGACGGCACACGGAGGGTGCCCACTACTTTACGCCCGATTCGATCTTGATTTTGGCTTTGAACTTGCCGGTCCAGCGATAGCCCGCGTTGTTAGCGTAGTTGTCGGTCATCGCGATGCCCAGGTAAAGCAAACCTGATTTTTTGGCAGTGAATTTCGATTCCGTGCCGATGAAATGGTACTCACCGCTGTCGCTGACGCGAGCGATAAGAGAACCATTGGCGTGTCCGTTCCAGTTACCCTGGTTGGGAAGACCCGCCGGTGTTGCGACCTGATTCCAGTTAGTCCACTGAACCACGCCCGATGCTTCGATGCGAATGATGTCGCCTTTGGTAACACGGATCTTCGTTGACGTTGGCTTCTTCTGAAAGAAAGCGTTGGCGGCCACGTTGACGGTCTTGCGGATCGAGCCCGACTGCGGCGTGTCGCCTCTGTCGGCTTTGCGGATGTCCGCCAACTGGATCGTCAGGTCGCCGATTTTGCTTTTGACCTGAAACTTTTGTTGCTGAATTTTTCCCACGATCGAAAACTCCGGCGTGACGACCTGGTCGCCCTTGAGAAGTAACTCTTCGCTCTGCTCGCCTTCGTCTTCTGCTTCTTCGGCCAAGGCATCGATTTCCTTGCGGATGTCACTCAGATGCTTCTTTCGTTCGGCGTCGCCCCGGTCGTCATACTGACGGATCAACTTTGAGATCATCGGCCCAAGAGCAACAAGGCTGCGGTGGGCTGCCTCCCGGGTTCGGAACTCCCGATCGCCAAGGTCTTCAACATGGCGTTCGACCAGTGCATTGAGTTCTGAATTACTGTCAGTACCAGGGCGAAAGTTTACAATTCGTTGAATCGGAATTTGCAAGCTTCCAAATTCTGTTTCAACATCAATAGCAGGGGTGCTGACGAGTCCACTGACGACAGTGCCGTCCCACATCTGGATGCGGAGAAATCGATCGGGCACCTCGGGGGCGGGTGACTTCTGGTCGGCGGTGGAAATGACAGGACCATCGTCAGCGGGTGACTTTTCGGTGGTTTTTTGGGAGGCTTTTTCCGACGCTTTTTCGGTAGCTTCGACTTCGGCAGTTTGCATCGCAACACCGCATGGTGCCATCGAGACAATTACAAAAAGCAAAACGAAAATGTGCGTGAAGTTCGTGCGCATGGGAAAATCTGAGAGTGAAAAACCAATAGCCGGCAAAAGAGGCTTTATTACAAGTGCGCACCATTGTGATCGATTGGGGATCACGGCGAAAGCAAAACCACCGCCCAAAACGATATTTCCGGGGGGGGTCATCGAGTCCATGTCGTCTGCGATCTCCTTTCGGGTTGTGCAACCTGTCTGTTATGTGATCAACAGATTGGTATGCGGCCTGTCAATTGGGCAGGAAAGACGGTGAAATCGGGTTGTAACGGGGGAAAATGGCCGCATTTGCGATGGCGATGTTCTACCTTTCTATCGTCAATCAGCTTTTTGGCATGGCAAAAACATGACTGAATACAAGACGATCAATTTTGAGCGGAGTGCTCTGGGCGGATCCGGAGAGCCGACGGGATTGGCAAAATTGCTGCAAATTCAACCTGTTGATCTGGGACGCGGACTGGTCACGCTCAACGACGGTGTGTTCACGATCGGTCGCGATCCCGAATGTGATTTGCAGATCAGCGAGGATTCGGTATCACGAAAACATGCTTCGATCGAGCGTTTGGCCGATGGCAGTCACCTCATTCGTGATCTTGGTTCAACAAACGGAACTTGGGTCGACAAAAAGCCGGTTTCCAGACAACTGCTGAAGTCCGATGATCGAATTCGTATCGGCAACCGGATCTTCAGATTCATTTCTGATGATGGCGTGGAAGCGGATTACTTTGAGGCCGTCTATTCGATGATGACCAAGGACGGATTGACCGGTGCGATGAACCGTCGAATCTTTTTGGACATGCTGAACATCGAACTCAAACGCCGTCGCCGCAGCGGATCGAGCCTGTGCCTGATGATGATCGACGTGGACCATTTTAAGAGCATCAATGACGAGTACGGTCATCCGGTGGGCGACGAAGTCCTGGTCGAACTTGCTGGGCGGATCCGCAACGGGGGTCGTGATGAAGACCTGTTCGCACGCTACGGCGGTGAAGAATTTATCGCCGCGCTTTGCGGTTGCCAGAAGCAAGACGGAATCGAAGTCGCAGAGCGATGGCGAAAGATAATCGCCGACACGCCCATTGAAACCAAAGCCGGTCCACTGAACTGTTCGGTCAGCATTGGCTTGGCTGTGATCGAAGGAAACCAGTCGTCCATTGAGGCTCTGGATCTGATTGAGTCCGCAGACAAGAAGCTGTACGAAGCCAAAAAGGCCGGTCGCAACGTCGTGGCATGGTAGACGCCCACAAAAGAATCAGTTTTCCTTTATCGATTCATCAACCGTCACGGTTTTCCCTCCCTCTCCTGTGGAAATCCCAAACACAACAAACTCGACATCATCATCGGTAAGGTTGGTCATCGAGTGGGTTTCGCGGGCTTCGACCAGGACCGCATCGCCACGTTGCAGTTGGACGCTCTGCTGCTGAACCGTGATCTCGACCGGGCCACCGAGCATGATGAAGACTTCCAGCATGTCCTCGTGGTAGTGCGGTTGAAATGAGCTTCGTGCGGGAAGCTTTGCCCAGTTAACCATTTGGGTTTGGCCAGGAAAAAAATCTCCCTTGGTGGCCAAAACCCGCTTGAGGACGCCGGGCTTGAGGACGCCGGGCTTGTTGGGGTTTTCGTGAGACGAAGCCTCGAATTTCAGTTCACTGCCGCGGATGACTTTCATCGGACCGCATCCACTACGCTTCGCTTTCGCTTTCGGGTTTGCGATCGGCCAGTTGGCGGTCGATCAGGAACAGTCCACTGGGGTTGTCTTTGACCAGACGTAGTTGATCGATGATCGCCTGAGTCGATGCTTCTTCTTCGACTTGCTCGTTGACGAACCAGTCCAGCAGGACATCGGTCGCGTGATCCGATTCACTTTTGGCAAGGTCTTTAAGTTTGAAGATGCAATGGGTGATATGGTTTTCGTGAGCGAGGCCTTTTTCGAAAAGCTCCAGCGGAGACGGATCGCCGACTTCCGGTTTGCCGATCGCATCCAAAGCCACATCGCCACCACGTTCAAGAATGTAGTTGAAGAACCGATCGGCGTGGGCCAATTCTTCCTGGTACTGAAACTTGAACCAGTTCGCAAACCCCGACAGCCCCATGTTGTCGGCTTTGGCGGACATCGCGAGGTACAGGTAGGCTGAAAAAAGCTCTTCGTTAATTTGCTTGTTGAGGGCGTCGTTGATCGTTGGCGACAGCATGATTTTTGGCTCCGATGAGAGTTTGGCGGTTGGCTATTACTCTTTACGCAGTGATCACGAATGAATGAAAACTGCTTCCCACGAAGGGTACCGATATTTGGCTGCAATTGGCAACATCCGTTTGCAATCCTGCGACGATTCGGCCAAATTCCGTCGATTTCCAGAATATTCTCCTGCTCGTGACCTGATGTGTCATGCGATCCGCCAATGATTTCTGTAAGCAACTCGCCAAAAGGGCAGCAGATCAATACAGCGGCATGAAAATGAACAAAAACCTGATTCGAATCGCAATGAACCAGCACGATGACTATGTCCTTGAGATTCAGTACCGTGACCGCAAGAAGAAGCTGACTTCTCGGGTGATTAGTCCGATTCGATTCGTCGGCAAGGACCGGTTTCTAGCACTTTGCCTGTGCCGCGAAGAGCCCCGCATGTTTTGCCTGGACTTTTGCGAGAATGTGCAACTCAAGCCTGCTTGGGACTACGTGATGCCAGTCGCGATGGAAGAGTTAGCTGTTTGAGCCCGGACGATTCATCAGCTACAGTTGCAAATGATGCACCGCGAACAAACGCCTGTCGTCCCGAATAATTCCGGTTAAGATTAATCGGGAAGGATGGCGGCGTTCGCATCCTTCAATCGCCGAAGTGCCGAGCTTCGGGATGTTTCTGCTCAGCCCCTCCGATTTTTGGCGAATTCGGCTTCGGGGAATTCCTTGCCAGCTTTCTCGCATGATCGAAATTTCGAATCTGGATTTTGTTTATCCGCGTTCGTCGTTTCGGCTGAACATCGAAAACCTGACGATCGCAAAACAGGAAAAGTTGGCCATCATTGGTCCCAGCGGCAGTGGCAAAACGACACTGCTCAATTTACTTTCGGGCATCGAAATCCCGCGAGCAGGCAAAGTCCTCATCGATGGCACCGACGTCGCATCGCTAAAAGATCGGCAACGAAGAGACTTTCGCATTGCCAACATCGGATTCGTGTTCCAGCAGTTCGAACTGTTGGATTACCTGAAAGTCAAAGACAATATTCTGCTGCCGTTTTTCATCAATGCGTCATTGGCGGTCGCGGCAACCGACCGGCAGCGGAAAGAGCGAACCCTGGCGTTGGCTCGTTCGATGGAAATCGAAGACAAACTGCAACGCCGACCGACAAAACTGTCCCAGGGAGAAAAGCAGCGCGTAGCTATTTGCCGGGCTTTGGTGATTGAGCCCAAGTTGATCCTGGCCGATGAACCGACAGGGAACCTCGACCCGGCCACAAAGAAGAAGACACTCGATTTGCTTTTCGAGCAGGCGCAAGCCAACGGGCAGACGCTGGTCTGCGTAACGCACGACATGGGAATCCTGGATG
The DNA here is from genome assembly GCA_937928555.1 of uncultured Pirellulaceae bacterium. Classification (GTDB taxonomy): domain Bacteria; phylum Planctomycetota; class Planctomycetia; order Pirellulales; family Pirellulaceae; genus Mariniblastus. The sequence continues at coordinate 16,873 of CALFWR010000040.1, read as the reverse complement.
GCTTCGATCGCGTGATTGATTTTGCAGACTTTCAAGTGGTCCGACACGACGCCAATGAGGTGCCGGCGTGAGTGGTTTACTGCGATTGGCCTGGAGCTATCTGCTGCACTATCGCGTGCGGAGCCTGATTCTGTTGCTGTGCATTTTCTTGACTTTGGTGCTGCCGATTTCTCTGGCGATTCTGCTGAGCCAGTTCAGTCGCTCAATCGTGTCGCGGGCCAGTGAAACACCCACCGTTGTTGGTGCAAGGGGTAGCAAGCTGGATCTGGCGCTGCACTCGATTTACTTTTCCGAAGCCCCTGAATCGACGCTTCCCTACTCAGAAGTGGAAAAGTTACAGGACTCTGGCCTTGCGACAGCGATCCCGATCCACGGACGATTCACCGCTCAGGGGTTTCCGGTTGTTGGAACGAGCCTGGGATACTTTTCGTATCGCGATCTGAAAATCAAAACAGGCAACACGCTGGGGATTCTGGGGGATTGCGTGATCGGTTCGGATGTCGCGGCAAAGCTGGATGTTGGTGTGGGCGGGTACCTGCTGACAGACCGCGGCAATGTGCTCGACCTGGCGGGAGAGTATCCGTTAAAGCTAAAAATCGTGGGAGTCCTGGAGTCCAGCGCGACGGCAGACGATCGGGCCGTGTTCGTCGACATCAAAACGGCCTGGGTGATCGAAGGATTGGGGCACGGGCATCAGGATTTGGCAAAAGCAGAAGACAAGGATTTGCTGTTGGGCGAAGACAATGGAAAGCTGGTCGCCAGCGGGGCTGTGTTGCCGTACACCGAAATCACCGAAAACAATCTGGGATCGTTTCACTTTCACGGCGACATCGCCGAGTTCCCGGTAAGTTGCATTGTGGTGTCGGCTCCGGACGAAAAAAGTGCAACGATCCTCGAAGGTCGGTTTCGCAATACCGATGGCAATGTTCAGATGATTCGGCCTCCGATTGTGATTGAGCAGTTGATGGGGTTGGTCTTTCAGGTCAAACGTTTTTTCGACGTCAACGCCTTGCTGGTGGCCTTGGCAACGCTGTTACTGCTTGGCCTGGTGGTTCTGTTGTCGGTACGATTGCGAGAAAGGGAGATGCAAACGATGTTTCGCATGGGTTGCCGTCGTGGAACAATGGCATGGATTCAGGTGACTGAGTTGGCGTTTGTGTTTGCCGCAGCGTTATGCCTTGTTGCGGTGGCTTGTTGGACGGTTTGGTATTTTGCAGAGGAGATTGTGCAGCGATGCATCAACGGTGCTTTTTGATTTTCGCCCTAGCTGGGCTGTTGTTCGTTTTACATGGCGGGTGTTCAGACTCTTCGACCACGACGACCACGTCAAGCGATTCGGGTTCCAAGCAGGTTGTGGGAACAAACTTTCCGCTTTACTGCCTGGTCAAGGGACTCTGCGAGTCAACCGATGTAAAGGTTCATTACGTTGGACCAACACCGGGGTTCTCTGGTGAGACCGGACACTGGTCACCGGACGAGAAACAGATTCGCAAATTGCAGTCGGCGAGCCTGGTGTTCCGCAACGGTCGCGGCGCAGAGTTTGCCGAATGGATCAAGCGCGTGACGCTGGACGAATCCAAACTGAAGTCCGCAACCGACTCGATGGACCTGACTGATTTTGTAATCGTCAAGGGCTATGGGACAGTCCACCGCCACGGCCCCGAAGGCGAACATGCCCACGCTTCGATCGTTTCACGATGTTGGCTTTCGCCAAAGATCGCGAGCAAACAGATCGCTTGGTGCCGGGATCAAATGCTTGCCTGTTACCCTGAGCACAAAGCCGCCTTTGAGAGTAACTTTCTTGCAATGGACAAAGAACTGAAGACGATCCAAGGGCAATGGGAATCCGCGTCTGCGAAACTGCAAGGCAGGTCGTTGGTGACTTCCAATCCTGAAGCGAACTACATGTTTCAGTCGATGGGCATCACGACCGTCACGATGAACTGGCGAGAGCTACCGGATCGCGGTCCAGCCAATGAACAAATTGACAAAGCCATCAATGAGCAGGAATCGGGGGCCGACGCTATTTTTGTTTGGACTTTGGACCCGGAAGATGATGCTGTCAAGCAAGCAGTCGATTCCAAATTCGGCTCATCTTGTACGCTGGACTTGATCGACCGGGGAAACGAAACCGATGGCTTTGGCGAATACATCAAGCGACTTCGGCACAATAGCGCGGCGGTGATGAAGGCAATTAGCACCACGGGCGCTATGGGAGAGAGTGGCGACCAGCGGTAGTCTGGCGAAACTTCAAACTCTCTGCCCCGGGCTGTGCACAACCTTTAAAGCGGCGATGCGGGAAATCCCGCCTGCGAATCATTGCCCCGGATTATTCACGACGACGGTTCACGACGACGGGCGTTGATTCTACGTCTGGCCAACAGGAGCAAGGGAAAAACTGAAATTCAACAAGGAGTGTCAATCATCCGGTAGCTGAAAACCACAGCGATCGTTTCATCTATCTGAGTCGCGGATCACTGTCTCAACTCGTTCTGACGCCCACGCCTCGTGAATAATCCGGGATTGGATGAGCACGCGGCAAAGGGGAAATCGAAGATAACTGGCATCAAATCAATGAAAATCCACATTGACCCACAAATCAATGTGGGATTGAAACTCAGCGAATCTGGTAGAAAATAGGGGCTTATGTAAGCGGATAGTTCAACTTTAGCCATGCCTGAGAATTCATTCCAAGAAGATCTCAACTTCCTTCGAGGTCATTTCGACACCCACGTCCTGCGCAACGAAGAGGGTGCTCGCGTTGCTGTCATTCCGGGTCTGCAAGGTCGCACCATGACCTCATCGGCGAGCGGAGACGACGGTCGTAGTCACGGCTACATCAAGTACGAAGCATTCGGCGCTCAGGAGCTTGATCCTCAGATTAACCTTTTTGGTGGCGAGGATCGGATCTGGATTTCACCGGAGGGCGGACAGTATTCGGTATTCTTTGATCCCGATGTTGAGATGTCTTTTGCCAACTGGCGGACGCCCCCGTTTCTGGACAGCGTCAGTTGGGACGTCGCTGACAAAGACGATCGCGCGATCACGTGCGAAAAGCAAGCGACGTTGATGAACATGAGTCGCTACAGATTTGACGTCAAAATAAGCCGAAAGGTCGTGTTGCTTGATCGCGCCACCGTTGCAGAACATGTCAGTGCTGAGATTGGTTCATTGTCAGTTGTCGGTCACGAAAGTCACAACACTCTGACCAATTCGGGCTCTGAGAAATGGAACCAGGAAACCGGTCTGATCGGGCTCTGGTCGTTGTGCATGAGCAAGCCCGCTGACGATGCCTCATTGATCATTCCGTATCGTCAGGGCGACCAATCCGAACTGGGACAGATTGTCGAAGCGGGTTACTTTGGGGAACTCGATTCGTCGCGACTTGTCGTCAACGAAAAGCTTGGCTTGATCTTCCTTCGCGGCGACGGCGACTTCCGCAGCAAGCTTGGCCTGTCCCAGTCTCGTGCCTTGCCCTGGCTAGGCAGTTGGGATCCGCAGCGAAACGTTTTGACCGTCGCGCAATTCAGCATGCCGACAAACGCTGCCCATGGCTACACCAATAACCTGTGGGAGCAACAGGAACATCCTTACGCTGGCGATGTGATCAACGGATACAACGACGGCCCGAACGATTCCGGTGGAAAGCTGGGTGGGTTCTACGAACTGGAGACCGTCAGCCCGGCATTGGCACTTGGGCCCGCTGAATCCTATACGCACATGCACCGTACCGTGCGAATCGAAGGCGACCGGGTCGAACTGGATGCAGTCGCCAAAAGTGTCTTTGGCGTTTCGCTTGATGTCGTCGAGAGCCAGTTGGTTGTGCAGTCCGCTTGATTTTTCCAGCCCGGGGATCCAATGTCGCTAGTGCAAACTTCATTTGAGAACAGCATCGCCAGCGTTGTTCTTTGCCGCAGCGAAAAGCGTAATGCGCTCTCGCGGCAATTGCTTGACGAATTGATCACAGCGACGAAACAACAGTTGGCCAATGAAGACGTCCGGGCGCTCGTCATCCGCGCCGAAGGTTCTGTGTTTTGCGCCGGGATGGACCTGGGCGAAATGCAACAGCGGGCGACGTCGGAGGACGGCCCGGCGCAGTGGCAAAAGGACTCCGAAGATTACTGCCAGCTTTTGGCTGATCTGTACACCGCTTCGGTTCCCACGATTGCCGTGCTGCAGGGCCCTGTTCTTGCAGGTGGTGTGGGCATGGTGTTGGCTTGCGATTTTGTCGTGGCCAGTGATTCCGCATTTGTTTCCTTGCCCGAACCGCAACGAGGCATCACCGCTGCGATGGTGACACCCCTGCTGGTACACCGCCTTGGTGCCGGACCGGCGACCCAGTTGTTGCTCTCCGGGGGGCGCATGTCGGCAGCCCGTGCTGAAGCGTTGGGGATGATCTATTCAGTAACCGCGCCGGAAGACCTGAACAGCGCGGTGGACGATTTATTGGCTTCGATTTTGAAAGGTTCAAAACAGGCACTGGCGATTACCAAACAACACGTTGGCCAAATGTCCGAATGTGAGATGCTGGAAAAGCTTCGCAAGTCGATCGCCGTTTCTGCTCACGCCCGCGCCAGCGACGACGCTCGGGAGGGCTTGGCAGCATTTCTCGAAAAAAGGCCACCCCACTGGCAGCCCAAGCAGCCCAAGTAGCAAGCACATTCCCTGTGCCGCCCAACACCTCCTCTCCCTCGCTCGGACCACGTCACACCCGACGCCCTGGCTTGGCAGCGTCGGAATCTCCGGTACTTTTGTCCCCATTTGCACAAAAGACACCAAAACCAACGGTCCCGGGAGTTCCATTCTTGAGTCCACGTCTTTTTGGCCTTTAATTGAGCGTATTCACATTCTTTCGGGTTCGAGAACACATGAGATCGATACACCTTTGTTGCGTCCTTGCCGTCGTGGGCTTTGTTCTGACGCTGTCCCATTCTGCTTTGGCTCAAGCCGTCCGACCGGACAACGGAAAATTCAACCAACAGGACAAGTTTCGTCAGTTGGAAGAAATCCTTCCCACACCGGGGACTTATCGAACAGCTTCGGGCGCCCCGGGTCGTGGCTACTGGCAACAAAAAGTCGACTACGAGATCTCGATTGAACTCAACGACGAAAACCAGACGCTCTCCGGCAGCGAAAAAATAACTTACACCAACAACAGCCCCGACTCGCTGAAGTACCTCTGGCTGCAACTGGATGGAAACATTCATCGTCCGGACTCCCAGGCGAACCGCGCGCGGACGGCCACGCGATTCGGACGCAGCACCTTGGACTTTGATCGTATTCCTTTTCGGACCATGCAGGGCTTGTTGGCCAAAGAAACATTCGACGGCGGTTTCAACATAACTCGCTGCGAAGACACGCAAACGGGCGAGAAAGTCAAACACACGATCGTCGAAACGATGATGCGAGTCGATTTGCCAAAGCCACTGCCCAACGGCGAAAGCTTCGAATTCGAAGTCGACTGGAACTATCAGATCAACAACAGCAAGCTGGTCGGCGGACGCAGTGGCTGTGAGTTCTTCGAAGAAGACGGCAACTGGATCTACGAAGTGGCCCAGTGGTTCCCACGATTGTGCGCCTACACCGACACCACTGGCTGGCAGCACAAGCAGTTCCTCGGATCGGGCGAGTTTACTCTTGAAATGGGTGACTACGTGGTTCGCATCACCGTTCCCGCTGACCACATCGTGGCCTCTTCAGGTGTCCTGCTCAATCCCGATGAAATTCTCACCGAAGCACAAAAGCAACGGCTCGAAGAGGCAAAGTCGGCAGACAAGCCAATGTTCGTGGTCACCCCCGAAGAAGCCAAAGCAAACGAAGGCTCGAAGTCGGACGAAACCAGAACATGGATCTACAAAGCCGACCAGGTCCGTGACTTTGCGTGGGCTTCCTCACGTAAATTCATCTGGGACGCTCAGCAACACAACGTTGGCGACAAACCCGTGATGGCAATGTCGTACTACCCCAACGAAGGCGAACCGCTGTGGAGCCGTTATTCAACGCACTCAATTATCCACACGCTCAACGTCTACTCACGGTACACCTTTGACTACCCTTACCCGGTCGCGATCTCGGTCAACGGACCGGTTGGCGGCATGGAGTACCCGATGATTTGCTTTAACGGTCCGCGACCTGAAAAGGACGGGACCTACTCAAAGCGAACAAAATACGGGCTGATCTCGGTGATCATCCACGAAGTCGGCCACAACTACTTTCCCATGATCGTCAACACCGACGAGAGGCAGTGGACGTGGATGGACGAAGGCCTGAACACGTTTCTGCAGTACCTCAGTGAGCAGGAATGGGAAGAAAACTATCCCTCACGTCGCGGCGAGCCCAAGGACATCGTGGCTTACATGGTTAGCCAAAATCAGGTGCCGATCATGACCAACTCCGAATCCATCCTTCAATTCGGTGCCAATGCTTACGCGAAACCGGCGACGGCGCTGAACATTCTTCGCGAGACGATTTTGGGGCGCGAGCTGTTTGATTTTGCCTTGAAAGAGTACGCCGTTCGCTGGAAGTTCAAACGTCCGATGCCGGCTGACTTTTTCCGCACGATGGAAGACGCCAGCGGTGTGGACCTGGACTGGTTCTGGCGTGGTTGGTTCTATTCCACTGACCATGTCGACATCGCGGTCACCAATGTGCGCCGACTGAACGTCAGCACCGCCGATCCGGTTGTCGAAAAGCAGCTTAAGAAAGAAAAACGTGACGCCGAACCGGAAACGCTCTCGAAGCAGCGTAACAAAGACTTGGCAACACGGGCCGCGGACTTCCCGGAACTGAAGGACTTCTACAACGAGTTCGACCCACTGGACGTGACTTCGGCCGATACCAAGGCGTTCCAAAAGTTTCTCGAAAGCCTAGACGATGAGCAAAAAAAGATGCTCGCCGAGAAACGTAACTTCTATCTGATCGACTTTGAGAATGTTGGTGGATTGGTGATGCCGATCATCTTCGATGCAATTCACGAGGACGGCTCAAAGCAGCGGTACCACGTGCCGGCAGAAATCTGGTCACGCAACAACCAGCGGGTCTCTCGCATGCTGGTCTCTGACAAAGTCATCACCGCGATCGAGCTTGATCCGCAACTCGAAACAGCCGACGCCGACCTGTCCAACAATCACTTTCCGCCAAAGATCGTTCAGTCACGATTTGAGTTGTTCAAGTCGAGAAGAGAAAAGAACGACATGCAGAAAGCAAAAGCGATGGAAGAAGCCGACGACGATGCCGACGACTCAGAGGAGAGCGACGAATGATTCGTTCACTGATCGCTGTTGTACTGGTGGGGCTTTGCCTTACCGCGTCGGCCAATGCGGCTCATCCCTACCACGTTTCACGGGCTGACATTCATTACAACGCGCAGCGAGGCACATTTGAGGTCTCGCTATGCGTTTGGCCTGCCGACCTAGAGAAATCCATTGGCCAGATGGAACAGAAAGCCATCGACCTGGATACGCTCACCGAAGCCCAACGCGATGTCCTAATCGCGAGATATCTGACGCCGCGGTTCAATGTCCTGCCAGTGATCGAAGCAAACGCTGGCAAGCCCGTGGCATCGAATACTCCGGCAACCGGTTCGGCGGCAGACAAACCGGCAACGGAACCCGATCCGGTGGCGCAAAAAAAGATCCAACCCTGCGAAATCCGTTGGGTTGGATCAGAATTGGATCTTAAACAGGCATGGTTGTATTTCGAAGTTGCCGCTGCACCAGCGACCAAGTGGACTTTCGAGAACAGCATGTTTTTTGAGCTGAACGAGGACCAACTGAATCAGGTTCAGATTGAGTCTGTGGGGCAGCGTAGGCGGCCGGGAACTTCCCTGTTCTCAAGAACGCTTTCTGCCAACCAGCCAACGGTGACTTGGTCGCCGAAGTAAACGACGGCCGTTGGTCGATCTCGGGTACAGCCCTGTTTTGTTTTGGATTCAGGACTGCTTCCTCAAGCAGCACGCATCTCCCCGATTGTAATTTTTCCGATCAACCCTCCCATCCGGGCCCGATGGGAAGGTCGGCGGCTCACCGCCGGGGAGGGTTGCGCGTCTGACATTGCCAAAGGAAGAAAATTGGCATTGCGAAACTGGCATTGCGAAACTGGCAACCCCTGACTCTTGGCTGTCTCGGTGCATTACTTTGATTTTTTCATGTCCGCGTCAGCCAACTTCAACTCGCGATCCCAAGCCGTCCAAGCTTTTTTGGCGTTGTCGGGCGACCAGACAAACCATTCTTCGAATTGCGTTGGCAGTTTGAATTCCTTGGTGGCCTCTGCGACGGTTTGCCCGGCGGTGATCGATTCCGTGGCCCAGTTTTCCACCCAGCCAAGGAAATCGTGGTAGATCTTGGCCGCCGCCGCGTCAGCAACCGGGCCGTGACCGGGAACAAAAATGGTGTCTTTGGTTGCGGCGATCGTTTTGGCGTACGTGTTCAGACGGCTGGGGATCGCGTTACCGTAGTTGGGGAACATCCGATTGAAGAACAGGTCTCCACAAAAAACGACAGCCGGGTCTGCCAACTCGATCGTGACGTCGCTGTTGGTGTGACCGCTGCCGGGTTTGAGAGTGACCTTGCGATTGCCCAGATCAATTTCTGTCCCGTTTTCGGCGTCGATTGTCTGCACGTTCTGAAACTCGTTGCCTTTCATGCCACGGCCGGAAAAACTCTTTTCGGCATCTTCCTTTGTGGTGTTGGTCAACCAAAAGTTGGGTTTGTGTTTGTCGGTGAAGTAGCCTTTGTGGCCTCCGGTATGATCGCCGTGAAAATGCGTGGACACGACATCGGTTGGCCAGCGGCCGGTCAGCTCCATGGCTTTCTCGCCCCACCACTTGGCACCCTTGGGCTGCATGAATGCTTCGATCGCAAGGACGCCCTTGTCACCCGCGATGATGCCGCCATTGCACACCGTTGTGTAGTCCCGCGTTTCAAACGGCGTTGAAACATGCGCCCAGACTCCATCCTGGATTTTTTCGATACGGCCCCATTTCTCGGTCAGCAAAACCTCTCGATCGTCTTCGGCTTGCGGCCGCATGACCGATCGAAATGCCGCAGGCGACCAGGCGGCGATACCTGCCATCCACGTGGCACAGGAAGAAGAGCAAGCCAAAAAATTACGTCGGTTCATGGTGATTCCATGTTGCTGAAGGTTGAGCTGATGAAGGACAGATTCTAAAGCATCAACCACCAGATCAGAAAACAAAAAGTTAGCAAAGTCACAGCCAAAGCGGCAACAAACCAGCGAATTTTGCGGACATACAGGCCTCGCGTTAAACGCATCCCCTGTATATAAGTCCACGCCACAAAAACGCCCCCTAACGCAAACGTCGAAACGATCAGCGACCAGACCAACCGTTGCTGGATCGCCGAGCCGTGCATAGATCGCTCGAGAGAGCTTTGAAATTCTTTTCCAATCGAAATCTGCACATGCCCCCGGTAGCGATCTTCACCGCCGCTACGAAAGTGATGCGTGTGAGACCGGCGCTGACCGCCAACGGGGTCAACACAAATCAGCGCCTTGCATTGCTGATCCGTCATCGCCAGCGAATAGGATTCACCCGAAAGCCCCATGTTTGCCCGAATCCAGCGACCGACTTCATTGCGTATCGCGTCGCAGATTTTTGCATCGGCACCGTTGACGTCGGTGAACTGTTCGGTCTTGAGCACCACCAGGTAGTCACCGTTGTCACTCGTCGTTGCATCAAGCTCCGTCCAGTCGGGAATGGCTTCCCCGAGTTCCTGCGGCATCGCCAACGCGGCGAGCAAGAAAAGATTTGCGAGTAGAAAGCTCATTGTGTGTCAGCAGTGAATCGGAGTGGCAGGTACTGGCGGTTTGGCGGCTAAGACGCCAGGATGCCCGGTCGTCATTTAACAGCTTTCCCAGATTTTGCGAATGCGAGTCGAATTCGGGATCTGGTTTTCCCGCTTAGCCAGGCCGACGCGAACTGATGCGAAGCAGCGACTGCCACCGAGAGGACCCCGTAAAATCCGGGGCCAAGCCCAACCAGCCAAGCTACGCTCGAGCCAACAACAAAACAGCCTGCAAGTCGCACCAGGCTAAGCCTTGAACGGCGCTGCTCGCGAACCGGAACCCAACCTGCAGCAATCACGATCGCGACGATGCATGCCATGTGACCGGCAGTGGCGTGGGAGTATTCCGAAAGGTAAAAGTACTTTGCCAGCCAGGCGGAAAAACCAGCGGTCACGAACCCGATCGCGGCCACCGCGACAAGCCGTGTTCCTCGCGAAACGGTATCGTCGGATTCTGGATCAGGTGGGACAAGCAGCGCCCAGACGCAAGTGCAAACCGTGGCAGCGACCCACGCGAACAGTGCCCAGAACTCCAGCGGCGACGAAGCAAAAGGCTTCCCCTGAGCAAGGCAGAACAAAAACGAAAGTGGAACCACCGTCGCCGCCGCGACAAGCAACTCACCCAGTCGTTCGGCGATTTGATCTTCGACCGGTCGCCTGGCCATCCACTGCCCGATCAGGTACTGCTCATCGCGTTTACCGGCAGATCGTGGCGAGTGGGTCCAAATCTTCTCTTTGGCCCACGTCTTCATCAACGCAAACGCAACGAGCATCAGTGAGATCAGAATGCCGGCCCAAAAAGCAACCTGCGGAATCGTCAGTACCAGCCAGCCAAACCCAACCAGACCCGCGAACTTACCCGGCGTAGCCATCGGTTTGTTTGCCAGTCGGCGAGCGTAAGAGCTGTACTTTCGCGAGAGCTTTCGGGCCATGATGCGTCGCCGCCGAGACAGCCGCATCCTCGGATCTTTGGCGGTTTGTTTGACGTTTGGAACGCCGGCTTGTAAAAACGAAACCGCTGGATCCGCCGAATCGGTGTCGAAAAGAGCAACGGGTTCCATCCCAACGACCGTGGTTCGTTTGGAAAGTTTCCCACCGGCCTGTTCCGGTTCCTGTCCCGACTCTTTGGCCTGTCGGGCTCGCAACTGGGCAAGCTTCTGGTCATTGATGATTTCGGATCGCGGAGGTGTTGTTTTGCGAAAGCGTCGCAGTCGATCCTGTTCCTCGGGTGACTTCGCGGTGACCTCGGGCTGTTCAACAACCGGACCAAAAAACAGAGCCGGCATTTGCGTGTCGCTGTCCTGATTGCTGATCAGGATAGGCTCGATCCTTGCACCCAGTTGATCGCTGCCCGGTTCGACACGGACCTGGCCAGTGTTCGACTTGTCCGGTTTTGGAAACACGCCGACCGAATGCAGCGAAAGAATCTGGTTGGACTTTCCGGCAAACTCCTGCCATGGCATTTCGGAAATCATGGCTGCCACGTTGGAAAATCGCGACGCCGATTCTTTGTCCAAGCAACCGGCCAGAACATCGCGATACTTTTTGCCGACCGAATCCAAGTGCGGTGATTCGAGCAGGTGCTTGTACATGATCTCTTGGGATGTTTCGCCGTCGAATGGCACATCACCGGTGAGCATCTCATAAAGCATAATGCCTAACGCATAGATATCGACTTCCTTGCCGTATTCGCCTTTGGAAATTTCAGGAGCCATGTAGTGGACGGTACCGACGGTTCCCGTTTGCCCGCTCTGACGGTTGGACGAAATGAACTTCGACAGCCCGTAGTCCCCAATTTTGATCACGTGAGCGTCGTCGTCGCGGAAGACATTTTCCGGTTTGAGGTCGCGGTGAACAATGCCGCGATGATGAAGGTAGGCGACGCCAGAAGCAATCGACGTAAACCATTGCTTGATGAGTTGCTCAGGAAGCCCACGGGGGCAGTCTTCAAGGATGTCCCGCAAGCTTGGCCCGGGGACGTACTCCATTACCACCCAGCTTTCGCCTGCCTTGCTGGTCTGGATGTCCCACAGCGAAATCAGATTGACGTGGCGAATGTTAAGGCACTGGCGGACACCACGTAGCTCGATGTCGAGATTCCGCTGGATCTTTTTGAGGGCGACTTCTTTGCCCGCATCATTGAGCGCGAAATACACTTCGCCGAATCCGCCGATACCAATCCCACGCTTGACGGTGTAACCGGTCAGAGGTTTGGCGCCGCTTGGATAGGAGAACTTCATTCGCACGTCCGATGACAAAGGCAGTGTTTGCCATTAGATATTGTAGTCACATGTCGGCCGATGAGCATTGCGCCGCGCGTGCAATTAACGGGATTCATGCTCCCTCAATCTCAAAACCAGCTTTCCCCAGTCAACCCGTTTTACAACTTTCAATCCGGATTATTCACGACGACGGGCGTTGATTCTACGTCTGCCAACAGGAGCAATGGAAAAGCTGAAGTTCAACACGAAATTTGAGCCATCCGGTAGATGAAAACCACAGCGATCGTTTCATCGCATCAGAGTCGCGGATCACTGTCTCAACTGATTCTGACGCCCACGCCTCGTGAATAATCCGGGCTCAAGACCAGGCACAGACAAAGAAAGCCAACGACTGAACCCTGAGCCTGTCAGCTTCATTGGGGTCATTGGATTTTGACGGGCCGTCTTCCATGCTTTCGCGAATCAACTGATAGGTGGCATGAACCGACTGCCGCACAGGGCGAATTCCGGGCAGATCTCCAGTCAGATTCAGGTATCCGTTGAGAGGTTCGATTTGAGTGACGATCCGGTCGAGACTTACCAACGTTCGCTGATCAAAAATTCCCGGATTCTTCAAAACCGCTGAATGTGCAATGGCAGCAACAGGCTTCGCAGGAGAGTCCGTGGCTGTGTTGGCGACGGGCGTCGCGGCAAAGTCAACCGGCACACCAGGGCCTGTCCACGCCGAAGCCGTCAGCAAGACAAGCAACAGGCTGGCCACCGATACGAAAAACGCAATCGGCTGATGCTTTGGAGCCACAGTCCACCATCGATTGGCTGCCAGTTCATGCCGAGCACCAAGCTGGGAAAGCCGATGAACGGTCGTCACAGGAACCTGCGAAAGCGAATCTTCGATCGCACCGTAATCCACCACCAGTTCGGCGCATTGATCGCAGGTCGAAATGTGATTTTGAATCTCAGCGTCATCCAGAAGAGGCTGGCGGGAATCCATCAAATCCTGAATTCGAAGCTCGATGGCATTGCAACGGGCCTCATGCAATGGATTTTTTTGTTGAGCTGTTTTCACCCAGTACGCCTCTTGTTCTCAAACGTTGAATTAGTTCGCGTCGAGCCCGATGGACCCATGTTTTGACGGTGCCCAGGGGAACGCCCATCGTTTCGCCGATCTCGAGGTAGGACATCTCTCGCTGGTGAAACAGCAAAAATGCCTTGCGGTACTCCTCGCGGATACCCGTCAGCCCAAGTTCAATCTCTTCAGCCAACAACTCGGCTTTGCGATTTTCGACGGTGGCGTCAGGAATCGGGTAGTCAAGGGTCAGTACTGCTGGCCGTCGCTTGCGCCGCGCAAGTTTGGTGCGGCAACGGTTGCCCGCAATGGTCAACAACCATGGCTCAAAAGCCCGGGTTGGATCCCAACGGTGGAGGTTTTTAACCACCCTGACAAAAGTCTCCTGAGTCGCGTCCTCTGCATCTTCCCGCTGGCGCAGCATCCGATAACAAAGACCGTAAACCTGCCCACGAAACTGATCGACCAACTGATGAATCGCAGCCTGCTGGCCCGCAATACACTTGTTTACCAAAACTGGAAATTCTTCAGACACCCACCCACTCCAATGCGAAAGCGGTTTGCTTTCTGAACACGAGTACTTTACCCCGAATCGGCACGCCAAGTTTCGAAGTTTTTACAACGTTTGAACCAGTAATTCGCGAGGGATCTCGGATTATTGCGATCAAAGAGTCAAAATCGAAGATTTAGCAAATTTTCGGCCATTGATCTGACTTTGGCAGGGTCAACAGCGATGGACATGACTGCGGCTGGTCTGGAAGACAATTGCGGCCGCTGCACCCACGCAAAAAGGGCAGGTGAATGAATCACCTACCCTCGCATTGAAATAATTTGTCTGGATTTGCTTACCCAATCTCCGCAGAACTAGCGTCGGTTGAAGAATTTCTTCAACGCTTCGTCGGCTGCGGCCTTTGAGTCACGAGCCAGCTTCTTGGGAACCGGTGGCAACTTGCCGGCACCCTGTTGCTTCTCGTCTGTGCCGGCTTCTTCGCCCTGCAGCAACTCTCCTGATTCAGGCTCCAACTGTGATGAAGAGTCGAAGAGTGATTGAGTTTCCTCAAGGCTGAACTGAATGGTTTCCGATTTGGCCTCTTCGCCCTCATCGGTGCCCTGCACAGCAAGCCAATCTGAAATGCTGTCCTCAAGGCCCGCTTTTCCATTACTGGCGGTCCTAGCCGCCGCTTCGACGACATTTGTGACTTTGGCCTTTTTGGACGCTCTCGCTGGATCAAGAACCAGCTCAAACTGAAGCCGACCAACACGAACGGTGTCCCCGGATCGGCCCTTGTGTTTTTCGGTCAACTGCTCGCCGTTGACGAACGTTCCGTTACGGCTGCCCATGTCTTCGACAAAGACCTGTCCATCTTCGATAGAAATACAGCAGTGGTTTCGACTGACCAGATCACTACTGGGCCGCAAATGCGTGCCTTCGCCCCGACCAATTATGAACTTGGGCACCGAGATCTTAATTTCCCTACCATTGTGCTTGCCCCCAACAACTCTCAAAACCACCTGCATAAACATCCTCCCAAGGTTTCCCGTCTCCGATTTCGCTGGCGCCTCTTCCAGTGCTCCGGACTTTTTTGTGTGCCACTTCTTATATCGGGTGGAAAGTGGCATCGAAAGTAATATGAATTATCTTTCCGCAGGTTGCTATGTCAAATCGGTCGCTATCGATCATTTAAGGGGTTTTAGCGGCCGCAAACTCGCCGCAGCCTACAGGCTCGGCTGAGGCTTTCTGATAGCTTGCCCCATGCCTGCTGGCCCATGCTACCGGCAAAACAGCAATTATCCGTAATCTCAAGTAAGACCACGTCACGGCGGACACTCCCGGGATCCGGGAGTTTTTTGCAAAAAGCGGTAAACGTCAGCCGATAATTTTTTCCAAAAAAATTCGCGGATGGCGTGAACCTTCTGCGACCGATTGCGTCTTTCGTGGGTGCAAGGAAGTTCTCGTTTGACTTTGGCCGCGTCGTGCTAAAGTTAAACAGCAGCGGGCTGGACTGCCCTCCGCTTTGGGAATCCGAAATGGGCTTCCGAAACTTGTTCTCTTTTACGTGCCAGGCACGCAGGAGCATTGATATGCGTAATTCAATCTACAGCTCGATCGCAAACGTCATTCGTCGTTTTAGCGCAGTCGTCGTGGATTTGTCGCGCTTCGATGCACTGCCGGCCTATCTATGGCACCAACCCACGGTCCAAACGCCAGGCGTTACGTCTCAAAGACGTCACCTCGGGTTACTGACCGTGGCCGGCAATGCCGGGATAAGCCTTGGCAATATGCCGGGCATGCCCTTTGGCAAACGCTCCAGATTCGTGAATGAACGGATCCAGGCAACCGCCGGCACCTGTCAGCTATGCCCAGTTGTGGGCGGCTCAGGCCATACCAGTTAGCTCTTCCTGAAGAGCCTCTTCGTTCAAGAAGAGCCCGTCACCAACGACGGACAACTGGAACCCTGAGAAAGCTGCTTCGCAAGAACGCCAGTAAGGCTGCCGCGCGTCTGCTCATCGTGAGCTTCGCCTGCCTTTGTACGACACGTTTTTGAAACCAGCCCTGCGTCTGATTTTCGGATCGGCCCTGATTCTGACACCAAACAGAATCGGCCCGCTCCCTCAAGCGTGAGGCAATTTCATAGAAGAGAACCATGAACGCTATCAACACACAATACAAGGAAATCCTCTCAACTGCTGAGCTGGTCCGCGCCGCTCAGGCCGGAGACCGTGACGCTTTCGGTGAACTGTTCGAGCGATTCCAGCCTGTCGTATTCGCCATCGCAATGCGTCGACTGCGAGACCACGCTGACGCTTCGGAGCTTTGCCAGGACGTTTTCGTTCAGGCGATGACCAAGCTCGAGCAGCTGCGAACTCCTGAAGCTTTCATCGGATGGTTGCGTCAGATCACGGTTCGCATGGCGATCAACCGAGCCGTTCGACGTGGCAACTCCGTTGCGGTCGAGCCCGAATTGCTCGAAGCAACGGTGATGGAAGAAGGTTCGCCGCTGGACGCCGCTTTGGCTGTCGAGCGTCAGGACGAAGTCCGCGCCGGCCTGGAGCGACTTGGCGACATGGACCGCGACACACTGGTCGCGTTCTACGTTGACGGCCAGTCACTGCTGGAAATGGCAGACCAGTTTGAAGCGCCCCTGGGCACCATCAAGCGACGTCTGCACGTTGCCCGTAAGCGACTTGCAAAGCAGGTTGAGGAACTGGCTGCCGTTTAAGGCGGCGAGTTGCAGTTGGCTGCAGCTTAGTCGCAGCGAGTTGTTACTGGCGACCGTTTAACGACGGTTGCCAGTCCATATCGAAACCATAAACCTTTTGCCGCGGTTGGTTCGCCAACCGCGGCTTTTTCGTCGGGCTACTTCTGAACATCGCAGTTGAGGCTTTCGATCATGTGGTAAAAGACAGGTTTAAATCTCGGGCAACTCATCAGCGCCGCCTCGCGTTACGCCCATGCACATCCTGATCACGTCACCCAACGCAGAAGATTCAGAGCTGGAGCCGGCTTTAATGTCGATGCCACCCTTCCTCAGCTGCATCCAGCTGAAGCCTTGGGATCGGTTGGTCCGTCGTTCGGTCCGCCTACCTTTCACCCCGGATTATTCACGAGGCGTGGGCGTCAGAATCAGTTCCGACAGTGATCCACGACTCTGATGCGATGAAACGAACGCTGTGGTTTTCATCTGCCGGATGATTCAAATTTCTTGTTGAAATTCAGCTTTTCCCTTGCTCCTGCTGGCCAGACGTAGAATCAACGCCCGTTGTCGTGAATAATCCGGGTT
>CALFWR010000039.1 GCA_937928555.1 uncultured Pirellulaceae bacterium | reverse complement strand
AAACGACTAATCCCGGATTATTCACGAGGCGTGGGCGTCAGAATCAGTTCCGACAGTGATCGGTTACTCTAATGCGATGAAACGATCGCTGTGGCTTTCACCTACCGAATGATTCACATTTCTTGTTGAAATTCAGTTTTTTCCTTGCTCCTGTTGGCCAAACCTAGAATCAACGCCCGTCGTCGTGAATAATTCCGGATAAGGAAAATCATCCTCAGTTCAGTCTGGAAAAAGAATGGAAAATTGGCCCGTAGGTGTGTTCACCAGTATCGATGCCGGGCTTGGCGTCGATCTTGGCGTCGCCCGGGAACTTGGCATCCCGACAATTCAAATCCACGCGCCTCACGCAGGCAATCGTTCCGCCGATTCTGCTGCGGCGGTCAAAAAACGGCTGGACGAATTTGACATCACCGCAACGGCAGTCTTTGGCGGGTTCGAAGGCGAAAGCTATGCCGACATTCCAACGGTCGTGAAAACCGTTGGACTTGTCCCCGAAGCGACGCGTCAGGATCGTCTGGCCGAGATGAAAGAGATTTCGGATTTCGCAAAACATCTTGGCTGCCCCGTCATCGCACTTCACCTTGGGTTCGTCCCGCATGATTCCGACAGCCAGTCGTATCGCGACGTCGTGGAAGTCACCCGCGACCTTTGTCAGTACGCTCAAGGCAACGGACAGAGCCTGCATCTGGAAACGGGACAGGAAACCGCCGTAGCACTCGTCGAATTCATCAGCGATGTTGCTCGCGATAACCTGTTTGTAAACTTTGACCCCGCCAACATGATTCTTTACGGTGCCGGTGAGCCCATCGAGGCGCTCAATCAACTGGGGCAGCTTGTGCGTAGCGTTCACTTCAAAGACGCCAAATGGGGCGACAAGCCCGGGGTCGAGTGGGGCCAGGAAGTTCGTCTTGGCGACGGCGACGTCAACATCCAACAGTACATGGAAACGCTCAAGGCCATCGGCTACGAAGGTCCGTTAACGATCGAACGCGAGATCCCTCAGCAACCCCAACGGCAAAAGGACGAAATCGGCCACGCGGTCCGCGTCATCACAAACATTCGTGACAAAATGCGGACGACTTGATGTCTGACACAAGCACCGATCAACTTCGGGAGTTTCAACTCAAACGCACGATCATTGGAGTTCTTGCGATTGGGTGCCTGCTGCTGGCGACTGTGATTTTCATCAGCACCCAGTCCATCGAACTGGCTTCGCTTGCGATAAGTTTGCGACTGGGATTGGTTCTGGGCGCGATCTGGCTGGCTCTGCCGCAACTACGTCCGGTCCTTGATCGCCTACCACTACTGATGCTGGGCGTGTTATTGATTGTCGCCGCTTTCGTTTCTGCCCGACCCAACTTTTTCAGACTGCTGGCGTCGATCGTTGTGGTCACCAGTATCCTGCTGGCGATCTCAAAGTGGATCAAGCAGTTTACGGCCAGATAGCGGCCAGATAGCAGGCGGGTTTCGCAAGCAGCTTACGGGATCGTACGGGTCTCAGTCCGCCGGGTCGCTGAGCATTCGTGACCAGACTCGCGATCGGTATGCCAACAAAAAAAACCACCTGTCGAGGGTCGTCGACGGGTGGTTTGAGCGAAAGACGGCGAGTTGTAGCGTACTGAGCTCAGTCAATTTTTCTTGCGGCGAACAATGGTGGGGCTACACCAGTTCCTTGACCGAACCGATCAGCGTGCGAAGTCGTTCAGCAAGCAGGCTTGCATCGAACGGCTTCTTGAACGTCTCGTTAATCGCACTTCGATCAAACGAAACAGGTTGACCGTCATCGGGCAGCAGAGCGATCAGAATGGTCTCAGAGAAGTTTGGATTCTTCCTGAGGTTCTGACAGATCTGCATAGCTTCAACTTTTCCAATGGAAAAGTCAGTGATGATGCAGTCGGGGTGGAAGCTTTCCGCTTGAATACCAGCTTCAAAACCGCTGGCAGCGACAGCTACCTTGAAAGATTTTTCGGGTGGAAGTTCCCGTTTGAGATTCTCAATCAGTACCTGATCTTGAGCGACAATCAAAATTTTTGCCATCGCTTCATCTTCCAGATCCCCCAGGGGCATACCATGCTCCTTGAGGAATTTGATCAGGTATTCGCGTGGAATACGACGGTCCTGTGAGCCGGGGATTCGGTAACCTTTAAGGCGACCGGAATCGAACCACTTACTGACCGTGCGCGGGGCCACTTTACAGATCTTGGCGACCTGTCCAGTTGTGAACACCTTCATCGCAGGCTCTCCATAAACACTTTTAAATCGTCTTTCGCTACACGAACCAAACGCTTCATAAGAAACTTTCGCTCACGTAACTATTTGTCCCTACGGGTAGTCCCGTCTGGGTCAGGACAAATTGCAATCGCTAAAAGGACAAACGTTTCCGTACGTGAATCCTGTTACGACATCAGTATCAGTTGAAGATTCGACATGACCAAATCAACAATTGGCGACGAAGACATCGTCCGGAGAGAAATCGAGCCCGCTTTGTAGGTTGGGTCGCCCACAAATCATGACATCAACAGACCAACGGCCCGTTATCGAATTCCCCCCTGGAAGTGAAACACCGTGCCAGAGGCGCCATGCCGGTTAAACGGCACGAAAGGTATTTCGCTTACCTGCACTATGTTTCGTTTATTCCGAGGCCAATTCTTTAAGCCCTTTTTACAATCGTAGGGCTAGCGACAGACATCGCAGTGGCAGGAACTACAACAATCGCTATCGTTTAACGCGAGAAGCCACCTGAAGCGGTAGAGCTGGTGGAATAGGCAAAGCCGGATGGCTGATGCCGCGAACGTGCCGTTGGAACTTATTTTGAGGAATTTCAGGCTCAAGCCCACGCCCGTGCTCCGCGACCGAAGCGCCAGTCACCAAACCGCCTTCCAAAGACAACCGCCTTCCAAAGACAACCGCCTTCCCGGATGCAGTCTGGGCAAACTGTAACTATCAGAGTGATGCTTCCGGGATTCAGGTCAAGGGCAACCTGACGCATCAACGAGGACCGAACAGCCTTCGCCGCCTTCGCCGGGCTTTCCTCGCTGACGCTTCGGGTTACCAATTGCACACTTCAGGCTGCCCAAGCTGCAACTCGCAACGCCATTTACCACTTCAGATCCCGCTGAGCCCGGGTTCCGGCGTGCCTGAGGATGTCCGCGATTCCAGATTTCCCCGCCAGATCCGATCCTTCAACCTGCGAAACCATCTCGCGGACGTTCGCTTCATAGGCAAGTGTCTTTCTCGCCAGCGCTGCGATACTGTCGTCACGCATTGTCTGGATCGAAAAACAACCTTCGCGGTAAACAATTCGGCTGGCCAACAACGCCGACAACAACTGCCGCCGGTAGCTCTCGGGAATCTTCTCCACCACGCCCCCGCCAAGCACTTTTTCCAGCGTGGCCGGCAAAAACGTTCCGACATACTCGTTCGCCAGCTCTTGATCTTCCGCCGACCAGTCATCGCAGGTCTTTTCAACCACGTCACCGACACGAATGATCTGTTTGCTGATCTGCACGCTGATTTCCGGCAACGTCAGATCCGGACGACGTAAGCCATCGTTGAACAGACTGATGGCTTCGATTTCAGCCAGCGAGGCAAGGACCTTCAAGACATCAGCCACGTAATCGGCTTTCGACGCCACAAACTGCTCTTCGCTCATCAACATCCCGGCCATGATTTCCATGCTGCTGCAGATCACGCCGCACTTGTTAGCCGAAGAATCCTTGATGATCGAAACGCCCTTTGCCGACAGTTCCTTGCGAGCCTGATCGGTGATGAAAAGATTCGCGCCTTCGACAACGATCGGAGAACTGGGCACGCCCTGGTCATCCAGAAACCGCTGCCAGTTGTTTTCGTTGATCGTCGAAGGCCGCCCTCCGGCAGGCAAAAACACATCGGACTTGATCGTGTTGTGCAACTCGTTTCGGCGAGTAATCTCGGATTCGGTTCGCAAGCCGGTGACTTCACCGTCAGCAGACAACTTTTTGGGATCAAATTCTGCAATCCCCAATCCCTCGCGAAACAGCCGCAGCAGTTCGTCCTTTTCAAGACCCTGCGGATCGCTTGCCGAACCGGTTCCGTCAGCGATGCCGACAATCCTTGAAGTGTCCCGATAGTCCCTCGCAAGAATCTTGATCGCGTTGCCGCCGACGTCTCCGTCAGGCCCGCCGGTCAGCTTTACCGAAAAAGGCTCCTTCTTCGGATCAATCCCGTGTTCCAACAAGGCATGCTTGAGGAACACCAAAACGCCTTCGCTGGTGACGCCGAACTCTTTGTGATTGATGCCCGTCGTAGGCTTGCTACTCATAATCGTTTCCGGGAATCGATAACCACGGTCGCTACTGCGGTCCACGATCCAGTTGATCAATTCATTGGTTACGTTCTCGTCAGGCCCCAAATACAGAAACTCTTCTCCCTCATTTTCCTGGTCCAATGCACTTGCGCCCCGCACATCGGTGATCAGATCCAGCAGGCCTTCGACAAAGTCCCGCCCTGCCCTTCCCGGCGAAACACCGGGCTTGACGACGACGACGGCCTTTGCCCCACCTTCGGCGATGTCCTTGTTTTTGAGTTGCTGCGCGGTCGCCAGTCGCCAGGCTTCATCAAAAGTACGCGACGACTCAAACACAAAGTGTTCACCGTTGCGAGTCGGCACCAGTCGCATGCCACCACGAGCGACCTCGCGAAAGCGAACGTGGAAGCCTTCAAATCCGGCACCGTAGACAAAGAAAACCGCATGCGGACTTTCGCCGCGACTCAAATTCTCAAACGACTCACCGGGCAAGCGAAACGCAATCCCCCGCCGCCGAGCGGTGCGAAAGTTGGCTCGCTGAATCTCACCGGCAAGCCGAAAAAGCGTCTTGATCGTCCGTCGTTCCGTCGGATCGGTGATCTGCTGCAAAGGAACATCCGGCATCCCGGCGGTCGAATCTCCGCGATACATGTCGGCGTTGAATCGCGAATAGAGCCCCCGCAGCGCTTCGGCGGACAAATCAAAGTGCTTTCGCATGGTCCGCAGCACTCGCTCGTGCGAAAGGTTGACCGATTCGCAAAAGTTAATCTGGTGCTGCGTCAGTTTGCCCAAACAGCAAAAAAGTTCCGCAAATCCCAGTTCCGAAATCCATGTCGGCGTGGGCCGGGTGGCAAGGTCGCCAAGCCCAAGGATGACTTCTTCGTCGACCGACAGAAAGTGCTCCATCGAACCGGCAAAAGCCTGGGTATTGAACCCGCCTCCCATTTCCACATTGAACGTCAACAAGGCAACATCGATGGTATCGCGTACGATCACATTTTCACAAACCGCGCGATGAATATCGATTTCCTGCCTGCCGAAAAATTCAGCCGACCGCTCGAAAACATCCCGCGTCGTGCTGCTGGCCGCCGAAACGGTCACCTGACATGTCGAATCGGAAGCCTTCTCACACAGAACCTTGATGTCGTTTTCGTGAGCCGTCTCACGCAGCGCGACATACTGGTGTGCGACTTCTTCAGGAGAATTCAAAATGACATTACGCGAATCGTAACGTTCAACAAAGGTCGCGACTTCCTCGGCGCTGGCACCGGTAAGCTGCTGGACTTTTGCGACCAGCCCGCAGAGTTCTTTCGAATCAGAGACCGCAAGCTTCTTTTCAAACGCGTCCTGAAACTCAAACACGTCAACAATGAAATCTTTGTCCAGAGAGGTAAAGATTTTCGCACCGACAAGCGGCTTTTCACGCGGCAATCCACGGATCAGCCTCGCCAAAAGCCCCGGGTGGTTCTGATGCGAGATCACCGTCACGCGATTGCCATTTTTGTGACGGATCATGATCTCCTGATCAATTTCACAAACCTTGATCGCCACCAGCGCCTTGAAGTGCTGCAGGTGCTCGTCCGGAGGAATCTGCTGAAAGTACTCCTCGGGCAAGCGAGAAAGTGTATCGCCGATGCGGTCATCCAATTCCGCAATGATCTTGTCTCGTAATGCTCTAACGCGGGGAGAATCTGGGCCGATGGGGTGGCTGTTGGCTTGCTGTGTCACGAATTACTGCCCCCTAACGGGCGTTTGCGGATGATTGACTCCCAGAAGATACCTGAAAAGCGAGTTTTGGCGACAGGGCTTTCGAAGTATGTATTAGACCGGGAAGGGTTTTCACATCCTTCGGCTAACCATCCCAGTCCCGCATCTGCTTGCCAAAGGACACCAATTCGTTGCGGCGCTTCTCAAAAAAACCAAACACCCCAAGAATTCCGGCCCCCATCAGGATGCCAAATGCCCACCACGGCCAAACATGATCCAGCCTCTGCTGGGCATGGGAAACCATCGCAATGATTGCCAACAACAAAAACCCAGCACCGACAAACAGAAACGAACGCACTTGCAACATGATCCCCGCCGCCATACCGATCAGACTCAACACCGCCAACACCATCGGCGGCCAAAGCTGCTGGCCAAAACCATCGATCAGAACTTCGGCCGTTGAACTCAGGTAAATCGTAAACACACAGGCGTAGCGTATCGCCGTCAATTGCTGCGGCGAAAGCCACTTTCGTTCAAACCATGTCGCCAGTAGCACACAAAGCGCCGGCGGAATCAGCCACAGTTGTGGGTGGCTGCTGAAATCGATGGCATGGACCGAGTAGAACAACCACAACGAGATGTTTCCCAATAACATCGACATCGCTCCAGACCACGCGGCACGATGCCCAATCGCAATCCCCAAATAAATCAAACCCGCTAACAGAAACGTAAGCGAAGCATCAGCCCGGGAGTCCACCAGCCAGTACCCGATCGCCACCAGGACCGGAATCAGAGCTGCGGTGTTGTACACCGGTTCACTGAGCACTTCCAGTTCGCGACGCTTGAGCAATTCACTTACCAACAGGCCGGCCAAAGACACAGCGATCCCAAGATAAGGCCAGTACTTCAAAATCCCTGTCTTCAACAGCCACGGCATCGACAAATAGATGTGCGCCGCGGCGATAACGCAAACCAACTGCGCCACGTAGACGTATCCCTTCCTTCGCTCCAGCGAAAACGCAAACGGATCCCGCTTTGGCACGACCGCAATCGTCAGCAATCCCAGGACGATGCCGAACAATATGAAAAACCAGGCAATCGCGGTCGGAACCTCAATTCCGGACCCCAGTTCAGAATCGAATTCCGCGTACTGAAACAACAGAAGCACCAAACTGCCTATCAGCGTTGTCACCGTAAGCACTGCCGTTGCGTCCCGAATTGGAACCGCCCACCAATCGCCCGCACCAAGCCACCGGGTTGCGAAGACTCCGAAAATGAAGACCGCCAACGCCGGCACGAACAGCCCGCGAAGGAAAACAGTCATCCCGCTGGCCGCCGCATGAACCACCCCATCACCGGAAATACTTATCAACACAAACGCCGCCACAGCGGCCAAAATGGCGAATAGCTGAATCCCTGCCACCGGCTTGCGCAATGAGAAAACGATTGCCGCCACGGCAACCGTCAGCGTGGAAAAACTTGCAGTCATCCGCGAGGCCCTTGAGTCGATGTTCCAGACGATGACCGCCGCAAACACAAAGACCACCCCGCCGACCGCCAGCATCCAGATCGGAAACCGTCCTTCAATCGCATTTTCGAAACGGTCAACGCCAACCACCCGCAGCCTTTGCGCCCCGGCACGAATATTGCCAATCCGCGCCCAAACAACAGCCACAGCAAACAGCGTCAAAGCCCACGCCAGGCACGCCAGCGCCATCCGCATCGGAGGATCGCCCACTACCCTTCCCGGCAGCAGACAAATCAGCAACGTCATCAACGAGGCGACGATCAAGATCCCCGCGAACAACCGGCTACGCGCCCGTGGACTCCAGAATCCCGCCACCCACGTGGCACCGATTCCGATAGTCGCAAACCAGTGAAAACCACTGGCAGAAAAATCTTCAATGTCGTTTACCGTCAGCAGAGCCAAAGTCGCCGTTCCAAATGCCAACACAACACCGCCAACAGTGACCAACACCGGCATCACAAAGAACCCCGACCCCATCGGCATCTGCTTCAGTCGACTCGAAAGCCGATCGATCACAATCCACAACGCAGCAACCATCCCGGTGGCACCCAACTGCGCAAGAAACACCTCGTAGCCTGTTGGTCCGGGCTGACCGTCCAAACGGCTGCCAAATGTCGACACCAACTGACTTGCAAAAACCCAAACCATTGGCAGAACTGCAAAACCAACAAACCAACCGCAAAAGAAATACGCATGGCATGCCATCGCCATTATCAGGATACCGCTTCCGGTCAGATACACCCAACTCCCTCCCGAATCGGCGTCGGCTCCAGCAATGCAAAACAGAAAGCTGACAGCAATCGCAGCCCCGATCGCAATTCTGCTATAACGACTACGATGCTGCGGCAAAGAAGTCCTCAACGCCAACAGCCCCGCACCGCCAGCAGGTCGTCGCACCAGCGTCTTGACCACCAACATCGCAGTCGTCAGCAGGCTTCCGCCGGCAAGCACACGAAACGAACTCCACGCGACGTATCCGCTTCGGTTTGACTGAAATCGATCGACCGCAGCAGCAACAAACGCCACACATGCCAGACTGGCCAACAGCAGAAAAAGATCCATCCAACTCGAAACATGGTTCCGCCAAAGCAAAATCGCGAACCCGGTCACGGCGATCGCAGACCCAATCCCCAGAAACGATCCCGCCGACGTGATCCAGTCTCCCGATACGGTGGGAAAAAAGAAGTACCGCTGAAAGATCAACACCACCATGCTCAGCACCAACAACACGTTGATGATCGCGTGGGCGTCGAGCATTTTCCATCGCGACAGCGCCCGAGTCATGCCAAAGTCGATCGCGCCCTGTCCGATCCGCCCTCGCTGCCACAGCCACACGATGCCGTAACCCGTCATGCCCAAAGAAATAGCTTGCATGATGTTCAGGAACCATGTCGACTCCAAATTTGGATGCGGAGAAAGAAACAGCAGCACGATGGACAACAGCACCACGTACTGAAAAACCCCCGAACCCGCCATCGCCAAAAAGCTTCGCCGCTCGGTGATCGCAAACCACATGAACGTGGCAACGATCAAGCCCACCGGTCCACCGTAGGAGATATCTTTTCTCATATCCCCCAGCCACGTTTCCTTGAGTGGGCCACCAAGTGCACCGCCGCCGACCAGCAGGAATCTCGCAATTGCGACGGTCGAAATCCCAAGCACAACAATCACCGCCACCGACAGCAGCGCGTTAATGATCCGTTGCTGGCCCGCATCATCGGCGCCAAGCAGCAAGGCGGGTCGCCATCGCTGCGGCATCAGTTTGCGGCATCCGATCAGCACCGCCGCCACTGCGACTCCGCCGGGAACAAGCCAGCGGCAAGCGGTGGCAACGGCGCGTGAATCAAAAAACAGAACTGCCGCAGAAGCAACCATCGCCACCACCAACAGACCCGCCAAAACACCATCGGTAGTCGGCGTCGTCGATTCGGCAACGAACATTTGAGCGACCAGCAGCACCAGGCAGCTGGCCACAAGCGACCACAGAGTAACCCGTGGATTCATCCAGCCACTGACTTGTCCTTCAAACCCGGCGACCAACTCGACAAAACACTGGACTCCAAATCCAATCCCAAGCCACACCAGAAACAGCCCGGCCACCGCCCGCAACAACCACTTCCAGTCGCCGATTGCAAATCGCAACCCAATTTTGTGAACCACCGTCAGCACAGTCGCCAGCACCCCGAACTGCAGCAGCGCATGGTGTGGCGTGTCCAGCGACGAAGCAATCCCCATCCGAACGACCGCGTTGGCGACCAACCCAACAGCCACCAGCAACATCACAACTTGCGTCCCCATCAACACAAACCCGCCGGATCTGCCCGGGACCGTGACCGCGTACAGCAGCACGCATCCGATCGCCGCAACGATCAACGCCCCAATGGTCACTGTCGACTGCAAAGGGCTGACCGTCAATGAAAACCAAACCGCAGCAGCGGCCAACAACCATCCAAAAATTCGCAGCGGATCATGGCTTTCGGACACAATCCGGTTTCGCCCCACAAAAAGGCATCCGCCGACCGCAAGCGCGCCACCCGCCGCATAGCTGATTGCCCTCGCGTCATAACCCGCCACCGGCACACCCAACCAGGAACGATTCAAAAACAGCTCGCTGAAGAACTGATTCCAATGCAGCAAATGAAGTCCGGCACCGGCAAGCAACCCAACCAGAACGTACTTCAGCGAAACGCTCACCGCCCGAACCGCCACCAGCACCAATCCGCCAATCGCCGCCAAACCAATCGAAAAAGTTCCCGCGTTGACATCCAACCAATCTGACCGATGAATCAGACTGGCAAAAACCATCCACACCAACCCGCCAACCACAGCAACCATCGCACACACCTGGGCGACGCTGAATCGATGCAAGGACTCGGGAATCACGCCGCTTAACCTTGAACTCGCCAGCGTGTCCGATCGGCTTTCTGCTGACGCGGCCTTCCGCCGATTCCAACTCCAGGACACCACCAGTGCCATCGCCGCCACGATCATCGAAGCAAACCCGGATTGACTGTGCGACAATCCGCCTACAAGCTCCCGGAAACTCGACCACGAAACGGACTCGATACGATTCGACGCAACCGCCGTCACAATCAGGATCGTGGCGGCCAATGAAACCCACGCCGCAGTTGCTAGGCCGGGGATGCGTCGCTGACCACGGATCGCGCAAGCCATCACGACGACAACGACTCCCGTCGCTACCGTTACCAACGGATGAAACAAAGAACCGGCCACCGACAGCAAAAACGTCGTCCAGCCAATCAGGTTGGTGCTGCGACCGACAAAGTTGGTCGTCCGCGCCGATTCGGGCCTAAGCCCTTTCACCGTCACCGCCTGAGTACGTCCAGAAAGTCGATCGCCTACAAACACCAGCCCAATGCCAACCGATGCAATCAACGGCGTCAGCATCAACAGCGTACGCAGTCGATCCTCGCTGCGAATCAGAAACATTGCCACCACACAGATCAGCGCAAAAAGCCCGATTCCACTGATCGTCAACAGGCGATCCCGAAACCGGGCACTTGCGTATCGGCCTTTGAGAATCCCCGGCGCGGACGTCAGCACCGCCACGTGCCAAGCCAAAAAACTGGCTGCTGCCAGCAGCCACGTCGAAACAATCGCCGACGAAAATCCATCCATCCGGTTGGCCACAAGCACAGTCAGGCCACTGACAACCACCGCGATCGCAATTCCAATATGCCGAATCCGGAACAGATTGCCAGTCGAAAACCAGCTCATCGCCGAAAACGCCACACTGCCGGTTACGACCGCGATCCACAGCAGCGGATCACCAAGCGAGCGTCGCTGTTCGGGTGCGCCGTTGAGCATACAGGCGGCGACAAAGTTCAGCGGTATCAAAAGCATTCCAATCAGCAGGATACCGCGACTGGTATTCCGCAGCTTCCACCGCTTGAGCGTGTAAGCCCCAACGGCGTGAATACCCGCAGTGATCAACATGAACACCAGCGCTGAAAAGTAAGGAATACGGTCGCGCAACTCTTCCCGCAAACTGATCACCAGACCGACCGCACTGCCGACAATCAGCAATCCACTGGCAAGCTCTCCCCAGCGGATGTTTCGCTTTTCCATGAAACCGGCCAGCATCTCGGCCACCGTTCGCCGTGGCTCGGCAGGTTCCAAAACTTCCACCGCTTCAGAATCTTCCGGTGCATCGAGAGGATGAACCGGTCGATCGTGTGACCTTTCGCTGCCAGGGCCCGGCGCTGCAACCAGCGCCGCGACAACTGGCACCTCAACAGGCGGCACTGCGGCAGACCGCACCGACGCATCTTCATCGTCAAGGATTATCTCCACCGGTACTTTCTCACCGGATTCACCAATCCGCTTCCGTTGCAAAACTCCTTCGAACTCCTGCTCCAGGTAATCGCGAATCCGCCGGTACTGGCTGTGCTTGATCTTTCCCGTCAGCAACAGATGTTCAAGTATTCTTTCGGCCCCGCGAACATCATCGGTTTCGTTGGGAACATCCAGGGCAGTCGGTTCTTTTCGCTGCTCGTCCTTGCGGGGTTTGACCAACCAGACGCAAAAACTGGCAAAGCCATAGATTGCGAATATCAGAATCGCAAAAAGGAAAACTAGAAATTCCATGGCAGACCGTCAGTACCGGCAACGCGAGAATGGCTTTGACGCTACGTCCCCATTATTACTGTCGGGACGATCCTCCGCATCAACCCTAATTATTCACGACGACGGGCGTTGATTCTACGTCTGGCCAACAGAAGCAAGGGAAAAGCTGAATTTCAACAAGAAAAGTAAATCATCCGGTACATGAAAACCACAGCGATCGTTTCATCGCATCAGAGTCACGGATCACTGTCAGTACTGATTCTGACGCCCACGCCTCGTGAATAATCCGGGATCAAAACAGGCGGCCAAAAGCAAACCATTGCCCATTATTTTTTGGTCCTTCCCGGGAATTTCATGGGCGACCGGGAGAGCGTCGCGGGATTCGTCAGAATTCCTTTTGCATGCCATCAGGAATTTTGGCGACTCCCACTACGTTCAGCGAATCCCACCACGTTCAGCGAATCCCACTACATTCAGCGAATCCCACTACATTCATTGTCGATGGCAATGATCTCTCTGATGTTCACCCATCGCATCAAACCCGGATGGGCTACTTTTTGGTTTTCTTTTTCCGGACCATCCGCTCAATTTTTCCTACAACTCTTTGTTGACCTTGGGGAGCAAGCCTTGCTTGTGCGATTCGCTCTTTGATTCTGACAAACAGAGCGTCTTGAATCTGCTGGTAGTCTTGCTGCCCCGCCACGTTGACCATCTCTGCCGGGTCGGTGCGGTGGTCGTAAAGCTCCACGCCCGCTTGCCCGTCCTTGCCCCAGATCGTGATGCGGAAATCTTTGACGCGTAACGAGTAACCGCCGTAGCATTGCGAGAAAGCCGAATCCCGCACGATCGCAGCAGGATCCTTCAGCGCAGCGACCAGGCTTTTCCCGGAAATCGTTTTGCGATCCGAAAGCCCCGCCAGCTGCGACAGCGTCGGATAAAAGTCCACCATCTCGGCAAACGTCTGCGCGACGCCACCTTTTTCAACTCCCGGTCCCGCGATCACCAACGGAACCCGCGTCGCGTTTTCAAACAAAGTCCGCTTTTGATAGTGGCCATGTTCGCCCATGTGATAGCCATGATCGGAGGTGAACAGCACAATCGTGTTGTCGCTCAAGCCACTACTTTCCAGAGCGGCGAGAATTCGCCCCAACTGCGAATCAGCAAACGAGATCGACGCGTAGTAAGCCCCGATGGCTTGCCTCGCCAAATCCGGGTCCAAGTCGATTTGATCCTTTTTCTTTAACAGGCAATCCCGAGCCGGTTGCGGGATCGTGTCTAGGTAGTTTTCCGGCACGGCGGGAACTTTGATCTGGCCTGCGGGATACTTGTCGAACCATTTTTTTGGCGCGACATACGGAGTGTGCGGACGATACAGTCCCGCTGCCAGAAAGAACGGCTTGTCTCCCGGTTTGTGGTTTTGCAGGATCCGGATAACTTCCGTCGCGGCGACCCCGTCGGTCTGCGCTTCGTCGGTTCCTTCGGCCGCCAACCAGGACATCGTCCCGCCGTATTTGCCGGGAACAAGCGAAAACACCTTGCCGGCGTCAAGGTCGTCCATGTCGCTGCCGCGCGGGTTGATGGTTTTGTTCCACGAGTTGGGATCATCGTGACCCCCGGTTCCAACGTGCAGCGGAACGTTGTAGTGATAGATCTTTCCCACCCGTGTGGCAAAGTACCCTGCCTGGCGAAAGTGCTGCGGGATCGTGACCGCATTGGGAGCTCGCTCCCGCAAGTGAATCACGTTGTTACGGATGCACGTCTGATCCGGATACCAGCCCGACATGAGCGACGCCCGACTAGGTCCGCAAAGCGGATACTGGCAGTGCGCGTTGGCAAAGCGGACACCGCGTGCCGCCAACGCGTCGATGTTCGGCGTTTTGACCCGTGGGTGACCGTAGCAACCGATATCACAATTCAGATCGTCGCAAATTAGAAACAGGACATTGGGCCTGGCAGTTTCATCAGCCACCAAACTGCCGCACGCAATGTGTACCAGCAGAAACAGAACCCCGACCAGAACGCTGCATTTAACTTTCACGTTTACCTCAACTTCACTTTCACACATCGTGGCGAGGACTGAAAGCCCTCCTTCAGCGCCGTTTTGTTCCAGTTGCCCCGGATCCAAGTGAGCCGCTGGCTGTAAGGCCTCGGGTGCGTTGCCGATTGATTACGCGTCAAGCCAACTGCCACCCGGCCGCTTGCGCGACTCGGCTCACCTACACGGCTCGCCTGGCGCAAAAGGCGACCGCTGGAAGCCCTCACTCCAATTGCGCACCCTGCAACCTGCCGCTTCCCGAAAACGACTACTTTGCTTTCTTTGCTTTCTCTTCAAACTCTCGCATCAACCGCCGCTTCTTTCGCTCAAATCGCGCCCTCAACTTCCGGTCACTTAGCTTTACCGAATCTTCAACCTGAGCCTTCGCAGCTTTGACTTCCTTGCTACTCTTTTTCTTGCCGTCTTTGATCATCCGAGCCACCCGCTTTTTTCCGCTCTCGCGGACGCGTTTCTCGCTGACCTTCATCTGGTCCTTCATCTCGGATTCCAATTCCGCGATCTTCTCTTCCAGGTTCTTGCGGGCAGTGGCCATGTCCCGACTCTGCTCTGGCGAAACAGCATCCTTCCCCTTGCCTTGGTCGCTCGATTTCTCTTTTTTCTCTCGCTTCTTTTTCGCTTTCTTCTTCGCGTTCTTGCCCTGAGACGTTTTCTTGTTTTTCTTTGCAGCCTTCTTTTCCGCAACGGCCGCCGCTTTGGCAGCGGCAAGGGCTTTTTCGTGAGCAGCGGCAGCCTTCTGCTGAAGCATGCTCATCTGCTGATCCGCCATCTCCTGATCCTTGCCCTTGGCCTTGACCTTGGGCTTGGCCTTGTCCGCAGCGGCGAGGGCTTTTTTGCGAGCCGCAGCAGCCCGCTCCTCAAGCATGTCCATCTGCTCTTTGGCCATATTCGAAGCCCTATCCGAAGCCTCATCCTTGGGTTTGGCAGCATCTGCCGACGCACGCGCCTTCTTGCGTGCTGCGGCAACTTTTTTGCGAAGCATATCTGCCTGCCTGTCCGCCTCTGCAACGCGTGTTGTTGGCCTGCCAGCAGAACGCCTCGCCTTGTTGGCAGCCTTCGCCTTGGCAAGCTCCGCCTCAAGGGCCGCAATCCGCTTTTCCATTTCGCGACCGAAAGCCTTTTTCTGCTTGCGGAAATTTTCCATTTCCGTGGCAAGCTTCGTTGCTTTTCCGGCGGCTTTTTCAGCAGCTCGTTTGGACTTTTCCGCCAAAGCCAGTGCCTGGTCACGTTGCTTCTTGAGTCTCACCATCGTCGCCTGGGCTTCTTTTTCAAGCTTTGCGATTTTGGACATTGCTTTGGCTTCCGCTTCATCCCGTTGCTTTTCGAATTCGGCCAACTGACTTGCCATCGTGACGTCGCGATCGGTGTCCGCCATCGGACCCGGCGCCTCTTCGCTGTCGTCACTCGCAGAAAGTTCCTTCGCGAGCGAGGGAGGAAGCACTGGTTTGCCCTCTGAGCCCGCAACTTCAACAACGGAATTGTCAATCGGATCAACAAAAAGAGGCTCGTCTACTCCGGGCATCTCGACGATCTGCCCGGGATCGGGCATCGATTCAATGGTTTCGCCTCCGGCCATCGGTGCTTCTTCAAGCCCGCCGACGATCGTGGCCTCTGGCGACGCGCCAACCGGTGGCTCCTCGGAGATAATTGTTTCCTGGAATAATTGCGGCGAATAATTGCTTGACGGATCAACAACGATACCGCCATCCTTCACGACCCCAATGATGATCCCGTCGACTGGCTCTTCACTGATGATCGTCTCTTTAAGCTCAACTCCGCCAATTCCCTGAACCGCGGCAGGCTGACCCAAACTCTGATAAGCCGACTGCGGAACAATCATTCCACTCTGCGGCATGACTATGGGCTGTGGAATGTAAGACTGCGGAACGTAAGACTGCGGAACGTAAGACTGTGGAACAATCATCGGCTCGACAGCACCAAACGGCACTCCACTGTAAATCGGAGCCTGAGATAGTGGCACCTGCGATAATGGAACCTGAGGCAGCGGAACCTGAGACTGCGGCACCGACCACGTGTTTCCCGGAACCTGCAGCGGTTGAACGGGAAAGCTCATCGGCGCTTGCGGCACCTGTGGTCGCGGGTACCAAAATCCCGACTGAGCCTGCGCTGGGACAGCGATAAAAAAGGTCAACAGAAAAAGTGCGAGCGGGGATGCAGCTTTCATGGCTGGTTCACAAATCGGACAAGACAGAGGATTGGTCAAACTGGCATTTTACACAACTTCCCTTACCAATCGGCAAAAAAATAAACACCGCTCCGGACATCTCCCTTTGGTGAACCCGGATTATTCACGAGGCGTGGGCGTAGCTTTCAGCCCGGATTATTCACGACGACGGGCGTTGATTCTACGTCTGGCCAACGGGAGCAAAGGAAAAGCTGAATTTCAACAAGAATTGCGAATCATCTGACAGATGAAAACATAGCGATCGTTTCATCGCATCAGAACCGCGGATCACTATCGGAACTGATTCTGACGCCCACGCCTCGTGAATAATCCGGGTTCAGTTTAGCCAATGATCATCGCACGGGTTGGAAAAGAGTCTCTATCCTAGACTTCATCAACGAGGTGAACGGAATTCTGGGCGACAATCCAGCTTTGACCTTTGTATAAGTGAGGTTCAACGCGAATCAACGCCCGTCGTCGTGAATAATCCGGGGCGAAAAACCACCCAATCCGATTTTGACTTTCCAAATTCGCGGTTCGCTTTAAACTTCTGGCTGACATATTCACCCGGATTATTCACGAGGCGTGGGCGTCAGAATCAGTTGAGACAGTGATCCGCGACTCTGATGCGATGAAACGATCGCTGTGGTTTTCATCTACCGGATGATTTACATTTCTTGTTGAAATTCAGCCTTTTTCCTCGCTGCAGTGGGCAGACGTAGAATCAACGCCCGTCGTCGTGAATAATCCGGGATTCAAGGAGTGAAATTTGCCCATCGGCCCAGACTTTGACGTGAAAGACCGTATCAAGCAGGCGACAGATCTGGTTGACCTGGTGGGCGGATATATGAACCTGCGCCGGCAAGGCAGAAATATGGTGGGGCTTTGCCCGTGGCACACCGACACCAAACCCAGCTTTCAGGTCAACCCCGCGAGGCAGCGCTGGGACTGCTGGGTCTGCAATCTGCACGGCGACGCTTTCGATTTCGTGATGCGTAAGGAGGCGGTGGACTTTCGCGGTGCCCTTGAGATCCTCGCACAAAAGGCCGGCATCGAGCTCCGTCAACAATCCGGCCCCAAAGCCAAACCCGGTGACCCGAATCACAAACCGACCCTTTACGAGGCCATGAAGTGGGTCGAAGAGCAGTACCACCACTGCCTGCTTTCTTCCAACGAAGCCATCCCGGTTCGCGAGTACCTGGCAGAGCGCGGCATCTCCCAGGAATCCATCCGCAGGTTCCGCATCGGGTTCGCACCCTTGGCGTGGAGCTGGTTGGTGGACCGCTCCAAAAAGACAACTTTCTCGCCACAAATCCTAGAAGCCTGCGGCCTGGTCACGATGAACAGTCGCGGCACATGGTACGAGCGTTTCCGCGGCCGCGTCCTGTTCCCCATCCGCGACACACAGGATCGCCCGATTGGTTTGGGAGGCCGTGTTGTTCCAGGAATCTATGGCACCGAAGAAGAACCACGCGGTAAATACTACAACTCAGCCGAAACCAAGCTCTTCTCCAAAAGCGACAACCTCTACGCCCTGGACCTTGCTCGCCACGAACTGCAGAATTCCAAATCGCTCACCGTCGTCGAAGGCTACACCGACGTGGTCGCCGCCTGGCAATCGGGTGTCAAAAACGTCGTCGCTGCCCTCGGCACGGCGCTCAACGAACGACACGTTCGGCTGATCAAACGATTTGCAGAAACCATCACCCTGGTCCTTGATGGAGACACCGCAGGCCAAAAACGCACCAACGAAGTCCTCGACTTGTTCGTCACCAGCGACATTGACCTGCGAATCCTCACTCTCCCCGAAGGCACCGACCCCTTCGACTATTGCATGACCCACGGCGGCGAAGCCTTCCAACGGCTTGTCGACGGCGCACCCGACGCGATCGCCCACCGCATCCAGTCCGAAACTGCGGGCATCGACATTCTCAATCAGACCCACGCCGCCAACCAGGCACTCGACAACATCCTCAGAACCCTCGCCGCGGTCCCGGTCTCATCGATAACCAGCTCCGCAGCCCGTCAGCTTCGCCAGCAACAGCTCATCACCCGCCTCGCTCGCCAGTTCAACATCGACGCCGAATCGGTCAAGCGACGCATTGCCGAAATTCGCAACAGCAATCGGCCGCCCATGTTCGTCCCGCCGGGCGAAGAAGCCCCCACGTCGGTGCCAGCACCGCACATGCAATCACTCATCGGCAAAGAAAAAGAGCTTTTGCAGATACTCATCGTCCACCCCGAATTGCTGGACCGGGCGATCGAAAAAGTCGCCGTGGTCCAGTTCACAGACGGACCACTCAAAGCCATCTATCAACTGATGGATGACTTTTTCCACGACGGCCGCGACGTTGTTTTCGACAATTTGATTCTCGAAATCACCGATCCCTACCTGCGAAATCTGCTGTCACAGCTTCATGAAGACGCAATTTGCAAGCGTCAAACACAACATGAGGATTCGACGATGATTGCTCTTGATATTAAAACGCAATTTGATTCTGTTTTGGCTTCCTTCGCTGATGCAGAGATTCAGCAGCAGCAGCGGGCAAAGCTTTCTCAACTCAAAGACAATAACTTAAGCAAGGAGGACGAAGTGACGGCTCTTGAAGAGCTGTTCAAACAAGCCAGACAGCGGCATGGTCTTTAGGAGATTCAAGGAAGAATCACTGCCACGTCGTCCGATCACTGAAATTGCAAACGCAAACGTCGAACTTCGCTGCGGAACAACCGCGTGAATGTGTTTGACAGCAACACGCTGCCAATTTGCCGCTTCGCAGTCACCAGAGATCACACACCTCGCCAACTCGAACTGACCCCGTATGGGCCATCCGAAACAGGATGGACCGCAGACCAGACTCGAATGGCCCCGCATACCCGGCGGGAACGCGAAATGGAATTCGCAGGAGGATTTGATATGCAAGTCGTTGAAGACGAACTCAAAACCCTGATCAGCAAAGGTAAAGAACAGGGATATTTGACTTACGCCGAAGTCGGGCAATTTCTTCCCGACGAAGCCGCCAGTGCCGACAAACTCGATAGCCTCATCTCCGCCCTCGAAGGCTCCGGAATCGACCTGGTCCAATCCGCACCCGGAGAACCCTCCGCCGCAGACCTTGCCCGCGCCGAAGCCGAAATCGATCCTGAACCACTCCGCTATTCAGGTCGACTTCCCCGGCCCAGCGACGATCCGATCCGGATGTACCTGAGCCAAATGGCGGTCATCCCGTTGCTCAATCGCGACGAAGAGATTGCCCTAGCAAAGCGAATTGAAATCACCAGGCGACGTTACCGAAACAGCGTCATGGGTTGCCACTACGCTTTCATGGCGACACTCGAAACACTCAAACGCGTCCACGCCGGTGAGCTTCCTTTTGATCGCACGATCAAGGTTTCCCTCACAGAAAATCTGACCAAAGAACAGATTCAGGCTCGCATGCCACATAACTTCCGCACCATCGACCACCTCGTGCGGGAAAAGGAAAAGGATTTCAATGTCCTGATCAACAAAAACGCCAGTGAACAGGATCGTACCGCAGCCCGCAAACGATTTCTTTCCCGTCGCAAAAAGCTGACCGTTCTCATCGAAGAACTCAGCCTCCGTTCGCGCCGCATCAGTCCGCTGATTCAAGAACTGCAAAAGTTCTCCGATCGCGTCCACTGGCTGCGTGAGCAATTGGACAACCCAGAAATCTCGGCCGTTGAAAAACGACGATTCCGCAGCGAGTACATTCGCCTGCTGCGGCTTTGCCAGGAAAGCCCCAGCAGCCTCGCGACCCGTGTCGAAACCTGCAAAAAGAACTTCAAGGAGTTCGAGAATGCCAAGCGTTACCTTTCCAGTTGTAATCTCCGATTGGTTGTTTCGATCGCCAAAAAGTATCGTAACCGCGGGATGAGTTTTCTGGACCTGATTCAGGAAGGCAACACCGGGCTGATGCGTGCGGTCGACAAATACGAGTACCGTCGCGGATTCAAGTTCTCGACCTATGCTACGTGGTGGATCCGTCAGGCGATCACACGCGCGATCGCCGATCAGGCACGCACCATTCGCATCCCGGTCCACATGATCGATGTTCTGACCAAACTGCGGAACATCCAAAAGATGCTTTTGCAGGAAACCAAGCGACCTCCGACGATGCAGGAAATTGCCAAAGTCGCCGAAATCGATGTCGAAGAAGTCCGCCGCGTGATGGACATCGGACGTCACCCGGTCAGCCTCGATCGACCCGTCGGCGAAGGCGACGACTGCTCGTTCGGCGAGTTTATCGAAGATTCGTCGACCGACAATCCGGTCCGTTCGGCTTCCAATGTGATCCTTCGTGACCGCATTGAAAACCTGCTCAAAACTCTCACTTATCGCGAACGTGAAATCATTCGTCTGCGGTACGGCCTAGGCGACGGCTACACCTACACGCTCGAAGAAGTCGGCCGCATCTTCAAAGTCACACGTGAGCGGGTGCGTCAGATCGAAGCCAAAGCCGTTCGCAAGCTTCAGAATCCGGTTCGCAGCCAGAAACTCGAAGGCTTCATCGACTTTGAAGCTTTGCAGCGGATAGCCGATAAGGCTCCCAAAGCGACACCGGAAAAGGCTCCTGCGACCCACGAAAAGGCTCCTGCCTCCAATCCGGCACCCACTCCCGAGGTCGCAGAAATTCTGCCGTTCAGCCAACCGACGCAGGAAACGTTGTTTACCGAAAGTTGGGACGACGGCCCCAGCGACGACGCTTTGGCATCCTTGCCTCACGCAGCGTAGAAATTACCGCTTCGAAAACTGAAACCCTACTGAAGCCCTATAATGACCTCTGCACATTTCGTGTGGAGGTTTTTTTGTTGAAGTTCACGACCCGAGACATCTTCTTCATGGTCTTCGTCGCGTCGATCTATTTTGGAATGCGGTCGCTTTCGATCGAGCTTTCGACTCTGGCTCCGGTCGTGATCATTGCGCCAATCCTGATCACAACGCTGGTAAGCGCTGCCGTTTGCTGGCCGTCGGCGAGCATGAAAAGAGCGATCTGCACTTGCTGCGCAGTATCGTTCATCGTCGCCACGGTCTTTTTTGTAGACTGCAACTGCTTTTGGCAACTGGACAAGATTGGAAAACTGGAACCGATTTCACTCTGCATCGGACAGTTCTGTATTGGAACCAGTTTTGGAGTCATGGCCACCTGCACGCTGCTGAACTTCTCAGACTGGGTTCTTCTCAACGTAAAACCCATTGGACTGGCGCTAAAGATCATGGGCGGCACCGCATTGCTAGGGTTCATCCTTGGCAATGTCAACGTCTTCCTGACTGCGACGCCGCTTGAATGCGCGACGTTGTTCAGCGTCGTCGGCCTGATCCTCGGAGTCGCGTGGGCTCACTGGATGATCGGATTCACAACCGAACGGTCGCAATGAAATGTGACATGTTGATGCACCGATCACCGCGTTGAACCGACTTGGCAAACTTGGCCTTGGGGTGCTTGATCCGAATTCTGGCGAATCCTGCTACGTCAGCGAGCCAGTAGGCCGGATCAAGGACGCGAACCACGCGACGCTCAAACAAACCAAACGAATCCGCACCAATCAAAAACGCCACAACCTCCTGGCCCGTCCGACGCTCCGGCAATCGCCCCTTCCTCAAACCAGAGCACTTCATCAGTGAGCTTCCGGACGCAAACGCAACAAAGTGAGCCGTTGGCCATAAGGCCTCGGGTGGCCACTGGCCGCAAACGCCCCGGCCAACCAAAACAAAGCTCCCCCCTCGCCGAAAATCCGAACCCAAAAGCGACACAACGGTATCAAACTTTCTCCGAATTCCCGGACAGCAGACAGCGGTTCTACAAACAATGAACTTTATCGTCTCTACAACCCACTCGTGTTCGCCAGTTCGTTCCGCTGCGCCTCCCGCCCAACCTCATCGGTCAAACGCTCCCACTGATCAGCAACTTCCTTCAGCGCCGCACCGGGATCCTCGCCCGACCCCTCAAGCCAACCGGCTACCTTCT
The DNA here is from genome assembly GCA_937928555.1 of uncultured Pirellulaceae bacterium. GTDB lineage: Bacteria > Planctomycetota > Planctomycetia > Pirellulales > Pirellulaceae > Mariniblastus. The sequence goes on along the minus strand of CALFWR010000039.1, from coordinate 26,993 downwards.
CGTCCAGCACCCCGACGTACTCGCTGCGGCGCAAAATCTGTGGGAACAACAACACGACCTTCTCTTCATGCATCGCCCGATTCCAATCCGACAAGCTTTCCTGAAAATCCCGATCAACATCCTCAAGCTTCAACCATCGATCAATCCGCCCCAAATGCGACGCGCGAAACGGACCTGTCAGCGATGGCAAAATTGTGCTGCTGATCTTTTTTTCGACCAACCAGATCGCAAAATCAAATGAGTCAGTCGCCAATGCCGAACGCGTCGAAACCCCGATATTAAACACGTCAAAATCAAGCGAATGGACGGCGTACTTTTCACCGGGCTGACGCGGTTTCCACTTGCTATCCTTGAAATCAAAAAACTCTTTCGACCCCGGCAAGTTCATCACGCCCCACGTCGCCGACCCTTCGATCTCCTGATCCGAAAGTGGCGTAGCGGCGATCGGTCGGCCAAGCGCAAACACGGATCTTCCCTGCGCAAACCGCCGGAACACCTCTTCGGACGAAAGCTCCTCTCCGGAAGCTATCGATTCGCTTGCCAAAGCCTTCAAATCTTTCAACGCCCGCACAAACGGAGCCTGATCCAACAGCGGCTTCACTGTCCTGCGATCAAAAAAAGTTGTCAGCTTTCCCAGTGAACGGATCTCGCTGGCACTGCGCGCCAGAAACATCTTTGCTGCGGTACCTTCGCCAGTGGGCATCAAAAATACGGACTCAATCCCCTCAAAGCCTCCCTTGGCCTGTTCCACTTTATCAAAAACTCGCGCCAATTCTTCCCACGTCTCCGGCGGCTTAACATCCAGTTTTTTCAGGATGTCCTTGCGGTACAACAACACCGGAGATGAACCGCCCAGGCAAATCGATCGCACTTGATTGTTGTGCCGCACGAACGCCCGGCGAAAATGTCTCAAGATCCCGTTTCGGTTGAACACATCGTTGTCGACGACTTCCTTGGGGATTTCCCGAATCAAGTCCGCCGCGTAGAGGTCCGCGTTGATCGACGCTGGAAAAACCACCAAATCAAATTCAGCCCCCAACTCCAGCTTGCCTTCTTCACGCCGCAAATTCTCGAAGTCGGCCATGCTCATATGTTCAATCGACAGAACACCGTCACGCTTCGCCGACCACTGACGCGCGATCTCGTCGCCGAACCCGGGCACGCCAATCGCCAACAGGCTCAGCGGTCGGCTGACCGAACCCCCCGAAGGCTGCGCCGAATCTATCGACGTGGAAGCCGACTTTTGTTCGCCGCAACCCGGCAGCAGCATTCCCAGCAACAGGCAGCCAAGCCCAATCCAATGTTTGCTTCTGTTTCTCGTCGTCATCTGGATTTCCGGGTTCCTTTGTCAGCCCTGCCGAAAGCATTTCACGATTATGTTAAACTCCAACACGCCATTTACTACGTGCCAGCCACAACTTTGTTTGAAGTCACTCAATGAGCTACTACCTTGGTGTCGACATCGGTACTTCCAGTACCAAAACCATTTTGATCAACCCGGCTGGAAAGATCCTCGCCGAAGCAAGCGCAGCCTACCGGCTCTACCATCCCAAACCGCTCTGGAGCGAGCAGGATCCCGAAGATTGGTGGACTGCGGTCTGCAAAACGGTCAAATCCGTCGTCCGCAAAGCCAGCGTAAAACCCGCATCGGTCAAAGCCATCGGGCTTTCCGGGCAGATGCACGGCAGCGTCTTTCTTGACAAAAACGATAAAGTCATCCGCAAGGCGCTGCTGTGGAACGACCAGCGAACCGCTGCCCAATGCCAAGAGATTGAAGCTCGGGCCGGTGGACGCAAAGCCCTGATCCGAATGGTGGCCAACCCGGCTTTGACCGGATTCACGGCTCCCAAAATCCTTTGGCTGCGAGACAACGAACCGAAAAAGTTCGACCGGCTCCGCAAGGTCCTGCTTCCCAAAGACGACGTCCGCCGCCGCCTGACGGGCCAATATGCCACCGACGTCTCCGATGCCAGCGGAATGTTGCTCCTTGATGTCGCCAAACGCAAATGGTCCACCAAGCTGCTTTCCAAACTGGAACTCGATCGCGATTTGTTCGGCAAAGTTTACGAATCCGAAGACGTTACCGGAAACCTGACCGCTGCAGCCGCAAAATCACTCGGCCTGACGACCGACTGCATCGTCGTGGGAGGTGCCGGTGACTGCGCCGCCAACGCATTGGGAACCGGAGTCGTCAACAGCGGATCGCTTTCGATGTCTCTGGGGACTTCCGGTGTGATGTTCGTTCACAGCGACGATGTCAAAGTCGATCCTACCGGACGGCTGCATACTTTCTGTCACGCGGTTCGCGACAAGTGGCACATGATGGGCGTGACGCTGACCGCAGCGGGAGCCTTGAACTGGTTCGTGGAAACGATGGCCAGAGAACTTGCCGCCGGAAAGAAAGATCCCTTCAAGGTTCTCATCGACGAAGCCGCCCGAATCCCTGTCGGCAGCGAAGGCCTGTTTTTCCTGCCCTACCTTGCTGGCGAAAGAACACCGCACGCCGACCCCGATGCCCGTGGCAGTTTTATTGGCTTGACTCTCAAGCATCAACGCGGCCACCTGACTCGCTCGATCCTCGAAGGCGTCGCCTACGCGCTCCGCGACAGCCTCGCGATCCTCAAGGAAATGGAAGTCCCGGTCAAGCAAATTATTGCCTCTGGCGGCGGCGCGAAAAGCGAAGTGTGGCGCGAGATCCAGGCTGGCGTGATGGGGCAGAGCGTTGTCCGCATCAACGCGGAACAGGGCCCGGCGTTCGGCGTGGCCTTGCTGGCTGCGGTCGGCGGCGGCGAGTACAAATCCATCACCAAAGCCTGCAAAGCCACCATCAAGGTTGTCGAAAAAACGTCCGCAACCACAAAAGCAAAGAAACAATACGACGCAGCGTTTCCCATTTTCCAAGACTTGTACCAGTCCCTCGCCGGCGATTTCAAGAAGATCTCTACGCTATAGTAGTAGGCACACTCCGTGTGCCGTCCGCCGCACCAATTCCCACCTCAATTACGTAAAACAATCACACACAACGACACGACACACTGCCTTCATTCAACCGAAAATCAACCGAAATTCAAACTCGGTTCACCCGACCTCAACGGCACACGGAGTGTGCCTACTACTTTCACCAACGGCACACGGAGTGTGCCTACTACTTTGACCAACGGCACACGGAATGTGCCTGCTATTTTTAACAACCGCACACTTGCCTGATACTTTATGCAAACCGTCACCGAAAGCATCTACGATCACCCGCGATACTACGACCTGGTCTTCGGGTCCGACTGCGCGGCAGAAGTCAAATTCATCAACGCCATCAACGACAGATTCCTCGACGGCAACGCCAAACAGCTTTTCGAGCCCGCCTGTGGCACGGGGCGTTTGATCCAGTGGCTGGCCAAACGTGACTTTTCCGTCGAAGGCATCGACCTGAACGACAAAGCCATCGATTTTGCCAACAAGCGATTCGCAAAACACGACCTGCCGCAAGCCGCGTGGGTCGCCGACATGGCGGACTTTGTTCCAAAAAAGAAATACGACCTTGCCTTCAACACGATCAACAGCTTTCGCCACCTGCTCAAACCCAAAACCGCCACCGCCCACCTCAGCTGCATGGCTGCGGGTGCGAAAAAGAACGCCGTCTACCTGATCGGCCTTCACCTTAACCCCACCGAAGCCGAAATGGTTGACGAGGAATCATGGTCCGCCCGTCGCGGGCATCTTTCGATCGTCTCGCACATGTGGACCAACAACCGCGACAGCAAAAAGCGACTTGATCGCTTCGGCGTTCGCTTCGACATCTACACACCAACAAAACAGTTCAGCATCTCTGACGAACTGGTCATGCGATCCTACACCGACCAGCAGTTTATCCGCATGATCGAAATGGAAGGCAGCTGGGACATCGAAGCCACCTTCGATTTCACCTACCGCATCGACCATCCGATCGAAATCGATGCCACCAGCGAAGACGTCGTGTTCGTGCTGCGAAAAAAGTAGCGCATCACACTCCAAGGCTGTGCCTTTTCCGATCACCCTCCCATCCGGGAGGGTCGGCGGTTCACCGCCGGGGAGGGTTGCGCGCGTGCAGCATTGCCAAAAGGAGGGCATTGAAAAGGAGGGTATTGGTATCGCGGTAGGTAAAACTCACACCCTCTCAAGTGAGCCAATTGGCGAAAGCCGCCGGGTTCCCAACCACAAGCAATTCCGCAGTAAACACCGCCATAAACCGCCGCCCGACCCACCGGACACCCGAGGCTTCACGGCCAGCGGCTCACCTTGCACCAACTCCCACCGACGCAATTCAGAACGCTACAATTGGATTCTCGCATCCTCCAACAATGAGGCCACATGAGCGATCATCCCACTCATCCCATTCGCCGCTTTCGCCTGTTTCGCTTCAGCCTGAAAACGCTGCTGATCTTCATGCTTCTCTCGGGAATCTATTTTGGCGTGGTGATTCCCAAACAGCAGCGCGGCAAACGCGAATCCGATGCCATCAAAGCAATCCGGGGATTGGCTTACCATGGCCAATTTCTTTACGACTACCAACTGGATGAATCCGGCAACCCCCGCCGTAACCCCAATCCGGAAAACCCAACACCCGTGTGGATCCAAAAAGTCCTTGGAGAATATACGTTTTCAACGGTAAAGTACATTTCTCTTGAGGCAACCAGTGCTTTCCCATGGTCAACATCGCTCAACAGCAGCAACGGTTTGACAACTCAACTTGAGACCTTTCGTAACGTCGAGGTGCTGAATACGAAAAACTGTTTCTCCGGCGTGCAAGACCTCCAATGCCTGTCGAAAATGAAAAAGCTTCGCAAGCTTTCGGTTAGCTCCAGCAACACCCTCCAAACGTTCGCTGGCATTGAGAATTGCAAACGGCTGCACTCGCTCACCCTGGATAACGTGTCCGCAGAGTCCTTCGAACCTCTGGGCGACCTGTCGGAACTTTCGGACCTCACCATTCTGCACTGTCGCGAAGTCAAATCGCTGGCAGGAATTGCCAATCACAAGAATCTCAAAAATCTTGAGATGCGGATCGTTCCTTCGGTCACGTCACTGGACTTTCTCGCCGGCCTGGAAAACCTCGAATCACTCTCGGTCTGCCATGCTTTGGCTCTGGAGTCATTCGATTTGGGATTGATCCGCCACAACAAGGGCCTTACCGATCTTCGCGTCAGCGCCTTCAACAATCTTGCCAATCTCCAATCAATAGGTGAACTTTCCCAATTAAAATCTCTGCACCTCGAGTATAGCAATTGCGAATTCAGCTTCAGCGACATACCGCCGGGCAAAACCGCGTTGACAAAACTCAAGTTGCACTGCTGCCACGGACTTCAGGACCTTAATGGTGTCGAATCATTTGACGCGTTAGAAGAAATTGAAATCAACTGGTGCTCGGGCCTGAAGAATCTCGACGCGTTGGCGAACCTGCCAAAGCTGAAGTCGCTCAAGATTCGAAATCTGCCCATCGACTTTTTGCCCGAACTGGAAAACCTGCCCGAGCTTGTTCACGTGGAAGTCTACGGACTGCTGGACCTTAAAAACCTCGATGGCTTTGCTTCGCTGAAGGCACCCAAGCTGGATTCATTGCTGTTCGAAGATTGCCCCTCACTAACGGACGTGCAATCTTTGGCATCGCTCCACGCGGCGAAAACCATTCGGTTCAAACGGTGTGCAGCGGTCGATCGCTCGCACTTGGCCGCAGTTAGAGCTCACTTTCCCGATTCCCAAATCAGAAACAGCCGATGAGCGAATCGCCCAAACCCAAGCCCAAGCCCAGCCTCAAACCCAAAACGCGATTTTTGCGATTCAATCTCAAAACGCTGCTGGCGATGATGCTAATCTGCGGCGTCCTCATGGGCTTGGTCGCACCCAAGGTATTGCGCGCCCGACGCGAAGCCAAAGCCATCGCTGCGATCGATGAAATCCTTGACAAGTCGTTGCCAATGTCTGGCCAGAAAAGACAGAAATCAAACTGACATTTTCAGACTGCACGGAACTTGAAGAACTGAGGCCTCTCATATCAATAAATAATTTGAAGACGCTCCGGTTTGAAAACTGCCCGAAAGTCAAATCAACACAAATCAACGAAGTGCTCAAGCTTTTTCAAGGAATACACATTTTCGTAAATACCAATTCCTCATTCCGTCCAACCTTTGGCACATAATCCGGGATAATGAATGTCGATCGCTGATCAATAGCACCCTGCGAGGAAAGCAGCCCCGCGGATCGTCGTGATCCGGCGACAGCTATAGCCTGGGCTTTTCCGGCTTGATCGGATCGGCCCAGGGATTCGCGGCGGTCAGTTTTGTCTTTCGCTTGAACAGCTTGCCACCACAGGTCACGTACATCGTTTGCTGCTTGGGACCGGCGAGAATCACATTCGTTGGTCTACTGGCGCCGACCGGCGGTGGTAAAATCAGGTTCACACGTCCGGGCTGGTCGCAGATTTGAATCCCCATTTTTGTCGCAACCAAAACCCAGCCATCTTTGTCGACGCACATGCCCATGCTGCGAGTCCGCATATCGACCGCGGCGGGTGGTGAATGGATATGAAAGTACGGCTGGGCGTACCTCAGCGTCCCGTCTTCTTTTCGCACGCATGACCAAACGTAGCGTCCGTTAAAGTCGGATACGTAAACCAGTGTTTGATCCGGAGACAGCGTGATGCCATGGGCTCCGGACAGTCCTTCGACGGCAAGCTTTGGTTTTTCGCCAACCTTTTTCATCCAAACTGACTTCGATTTCAAATCAGTGAAGTACAACGAGTCGTCGCTAGCGACAACGATCGCATTTGCTCGAACGCGATCAATGTTCGACGCTGGCGGCAAAGCAGAGATGCCCATGTCGTGAGAGTAGTAAACAGAACCGTCAGGTTTTGTCGCGATTGAAAGTATTCCCGGTTCCTTGTTCACTTTTACACCGGTGTCAATCTTGTGCTCGCTACCGTCTCTGGATATGGAAAAAAGAGTCCCATTCTTGCGGTCGGAAAAATAGACGTTGCCTTCCCGGTCAGATGCCAAGCCCGTCAGATACCTGTGGCCCTTGCTGACCAACTCCCAGCCTTCACCATCGACCAGCATCTGCGGGGCCCGGCTTTTTGATTTGTCAAAATGGGTCTCAACCGGCTTGGGCCAGTCCTTCCAGATAAATCGCATCGCATCAGGAAGCACCGCTCCACCGTGTTTTCGATTGTGACCGCCCTGCCCCCACGCGTGTTCGACTTCGTAGCCACTGAACTGAAGCGCCGACAGCATGCCCTGGTTGGCAACCCACCAGTCACCGCAATAGATGTTCAAATCTTTGTTACCATCCTGTAGGAAAACGCGAATCGGTTTTGGCTCCGTCTTGCGGACCAACACCGACATCTCGTTGGCTCCACGCAGCCCGATGTAGGTCCCCACCATCGTGTAGACGCGGCGGAACTGATCGGGACGTTGCCAGGCAACATTGAACGCCGCAACACCTCCGGAACTTGAACCACAAATGCCGCGGTCATTTGGGTCGTCACTAATCGCGTAGTCCTTTTCGACTGCCGGGATCATCTCTTCGACCAGAAACCTTGCGTAACGATCGTCGATCGAATCGTATTCGAAACTGCGATTAAACCTTGGCAAGGCATTCTCGTTCTGGGCCGGCACGACTCCCGGATCAATGAACAACCCAATGGTAACCGGCATTTCACCAGAGTGAATCAGGTTGTCGAACACCAGCGGTGTCTTGCTCGGACGGCCTTCGATTTTTGAGAATCCCGTTCCGTCCTGAAAGACCATCAGACACGCTGGCTTGCTCTGGTCGTACTGCGCGGGAACGTAGACCGCGTAGTTTCGCTGCGTGCCGGGAAAGATTTTACTGTTGAAGAATTTGTGTCGGGTCACCTTTCCGATCGGCACATCCGGCTTCCTGATTTGCGAGTCGTCAACAGGATAAGGACCGTCGCCCTCCTGCATCGCGGCTTGCAAGCTTGCGATCGCGAAACAGCCAAAGCAAAACAACATCATCAAACAAATGGATTTGGAAATTCTCATTCTCTGGTTCCAGTAATCTCGACGCGGTTTTCAATCACTTACTTTGACGCTTTGCCAACTCCGGACTGCGCCCGTGCGCGGTTTGCTTGCCAACACAATGCGTCAGTCAAAAAAGCATCACAAACGTCGGCAATTGAATCTGATTCTAGGGACGCGACGTCAATAATCATCGGTCCCGTTCGAGCGGTACCATTGACTGCATGCATACGTCAAACCGTACGCCATTCTACAGTCCACTCACAATTCACTGATACAAACTGCAAGTGATTCGCGATCATCGTTTGCTGTGTTAAGTTAACACAATCAACTGCCGACAACCCAATTGATTCGAATTTCAATTGTGGTCAGCATTGTTTTTATTGATCAGTCCAAAGTTCTTAACCTGAAACCTTGTGGGTCTGCTTCGAACAGGCCTGTTTGTAAAATGAATCAGCAATCCGAAAACGCGATACGTACCTTTTCCTTGCTCGCCAAAGTTCTGCCGATCTGCATCGTGGCGATCGCCCTGATGGTTCAGCCTGCTCAGGCTCAGCAACCCGCTGGAATCGTCAACGCGATTGCCCCAACCGGCGGACCGGGCACCGAAATGACCAAAATGATCAACCGGCTTGGTTTGGGATCCGACTGCGGTCGCTGTAAAGCGTTGGCAGCACAGATGGATGCCAACGGATCGCAATGGGTTCGAAATAACTTTGACAGCATTGCCGCCCGAACGATCAGCAACGCTGAAAACCTTGGCCATCGCATGGGCCCGGTCAGACGAACTGGCGTCCGTTTACTGATTCGTCGCTCGATTTGGCGAAGCAGGTAATTTTCACATCGCCGTAAACAGAGAGCGTCAACCTCCGGCAGCGATATAGGCAACAATACTGGCAAATCCGCTGTCGTGACGCTCGTTCTTCTCACCCAAGTACCGCGTTTTGGGTTCGGGGATCGTCCCCAGAAGCATCACAGGAATCATTCCGGCAACAAGACCAATACTCATCCCGGCAAACGCGTACAACAACCCGACAATCGACCCATTTGCCCAACATCCACAGGCGGCGGTGCAAGACCCTCCCAGCAACATGGCGGCGATGATTCCATGAAGCCCTGAGACAATCCGGCTGTTGCCCCACTTGAATCTGGATCTGGCGTTCACAATTGCGGCACACCAAAAGAGTGCGGACAAGAATACGGGAATCCAACCAAGCTGAGACGCGGAAAGCAAAGTTGATACGACGAAAATTGCAAACATCAACCCGGATTATTCACGAGGCGTGGGCGTCAGAATCAGTTCCGACCGTGATCCGAGGCTCTGATGCGATGAAACGATCGCTGTGGTTTTTCATCTATCAGATGATTCGCAATTCTTGTTGAAATTCAGCTTTTCACTTGTTCCCGTTGGCCAGACGTAGAATCAACGCCCGTCGTCGCGAATAATCCGGGATCAATTGCCAGATTCGAATTTTCACTGGTCGTATTTCCATATCGCCTTGTTCGTCACGAAACCGACAGTATCGGATCCAAAGTTTTATCCGGGATTATTCACGAGGCGTGGGCGTCAGAATCAGTTGCGAAAGTGATCCGCGACTCTGATGCGATGAAACGATCGCTGTGGTTTTCATTTACAGGATGATTCACATTTCTTGTTGAAATTCAGCTTTTCCTTTGCCTATGTTGGCCAATGGCCAGACGTAGAATCAACGCCCGTCATCGTGAATAGCCCCGGTTCATTCAGTCTGCTGCTACGTCCAATGCGCCAAAACTTTCCGCCAGCTTCCCGGTAGTAACGTCCACTGAAGCCGCCGCCTTCACAGACAAAACCGCCCCGGTCAAAGAAGCCGCTTCCACTGAAATCACAGCCAAAACCAAGCTCCGCAAACCTTATCCGCATTTCCTTTTCCGCATTTCCTTTTCCGCAAACAGTTTGGAGCACCCCACGTTCGGTGATGATTTCCAAACAGTCAATTTCTCGATTGGCTCGTTGTCCAAGCTGATCGAAATTAGCCGACTGTAAAAGCGCGCAGTCACTACCTTTGATCTACCAATTAGCCAGTATCGGTAACGGCTGTGAACTCCCATGGCTTCAACTTCACTGATGATGCTATCGACCGGTCTCAGGATCTCTACAGCGTTAAGACGTCTCATTTGAAGTACCACTTCGGCGTGGCTCATGCCACAACCAATTTCAGACCGGATCATGCTACAGCAGATCTCACCCAAAACCAGTTGTTCGGTAGACGACTGAGCTTTGCAGCGATGCGAGCTACCAAACGCAAACGCAACTGCAAGCACCGAAATCCCAAACTTCATGGCAGTTCCCTGTTCTTCAACCTTCAACCGTTGAGGCCGTGGGCAAGTATACCATGGCAAGCGTCAATCCGTTCAACGGCGACTCTTTGCCCAGAAAAGAAAAAGATCCTTCCCCAACTGATTCTGACGCCCACGCCTCGTGAATAATCCGGGCTGATGGAATACAAAAGGAATTCTGGCGAATCCCACTACATTCATTGTCGGCGGCAATGACCCAAGTGATGTTCACGCAAAGCAAACCTGGACGGCTGCCAAAAAAAAGCGAGCGGGATCGATTGCCGATCTTCCGCCCGCCCTATTAGTGGCTTTTGGTTAGAAAACCAGCTTGGAAGGCCCGGGTTCCCGATTGTCCTCGATGAGTGATTCATCGAAATGCAATCCGCCACCGCCAGCGAAAGTCAACGTCCGGCCAACGATGGAACCGAAAAATCCTGTTCCGTTGGCGACTTCAACGGTGGCCTCAGGGGCGTAGATGACCGCGTGCAGGTTGTGTCCACCTTGCACATTGACCGGGCCCGCTCCCACGTTCAACCTGAAGTTTTCAGGTCGTTGGTCCAAATTGGCCACGGTCCCGTTGTCAAATCGCATTTCCTGTTCGATGAAAATCTCGACATCGCCGTCAATCGTGAGAGTCGATCCCCCCGCAAGAAACATGTTTCGAAAATGGTAGGTGCCAGACTGCAGCGTCAGGTTACGTCCATTGTTAACGACCAAATCCCTTGTCGATGAATTGTAGAATGGCGGCGCCCAGACGGGACCGCGTTCGATATCGAGATTATTGTTTGAACCGACGGACGAAAAATCCACAGGCTCGAAGACGTCCGGGATGGGAACTTCGAGAACAGAACCGGCGATCGATGTCCCGCCTCCCTGGAATTGGCTGACGCTGGTACCTTGCACGTTGCCAAGGACATCAGCACCCGAAGCGAGAGTGACCGGGCCGGCACTGCAGACTCCGCCGTTTCGGGCCTGATTGGCTGGGCCGTAAGGCGCTATCTCGCTATCGTAACTGTCGGTGGTCGCATTGTTTTGCAAGTCAACTGACTCGATTCCGATAAAACCAACTCAAGTCGGGGAAACACTCGCGATTCCCTGGGCAACCACAGTTGCGTGATCGGTTCCGAATATCGGTGCAAAGAAAAGATTCAATCCATTTCCGTTTTCTGGAGTGCGTGCGAGAGTGACCCGGACTGCCGTAGCACCAATTGGAATCGAGCTTCCCGAATAGTCATCACTGGCATTGGGTTGCCCGGTTCTTTCCAACGGAGAGAACTGCCGTGTGTTCGCGTCCCAAGTCCCGTAGTCAACACTTCTGCGAATATCGAAATCGATTGTGTCGCCCAGCAGAATATTGTTCGTGATAACTTCTTGAGCTGCCTGGTCGCCCAACTCTCTGTCTTCGAAATAAGCATTTACCGATGCCTCTGCGGCGGCGTCGGCAGCATTCTGCAATTGCTGTTTCGCAACAGATATCGTGCCGTAGTCGACTGCCAACGTAATAAACACAAAAAGTAATGGCAGAACGAAGGCAACCAAAGGCGCAACGACTCCGGTTCGTCGCGTTCTGATGCACAAGCTTCCGCCGGGTTCCAATGGTTGGACGCCATCTGCTAATGACAACGACTTGACGGCAATCATGATGGGACTCCTGGATGTTTTGACTGTTGGGTCCAGTCGGGTTGGTGATCGATAATTTATGCCTCGTGCCATACTACTGTTGCACAGCAACTTGCTTGGGCTCAGTCAGACTCAGACTCAGACTCAGACTCAGACTCCGCCTCGACGGCAAGCATCGCCGAATAGCCACGCACATGGGAAGCTCCGATATTGAATGGATCTCCGATCAGGCTCACATCGGCATAGTCAACTTCGACAGTGCATTCGATGTTCTGATAGCCTGGGATCGACGATTCTGAAGTTACAAAATCGAAATTCACTTCACCGACATCGAAAGAGCTTCGTCGCAGATAGTCAACCGCCACCGATTCAGCGGTGGACTGTTCACCTGCGACCGCCATGATTCTGACCGCCTCGCGTGCGGCACCAGTCGCGGCGTGAAGCCCCATCAGGAATCGGCTGGCTTCGAACATTCCGAATACCAATACCAGTAGCAAAGGTGCCACAAGTGCAAATTCGACAGAGGCAGCGCCATTTCGAGTAGTTTTCTTGTTAGTTCGCATCGGTAGGACCAGCGAAAGCCGGGAAATTGAAGATCGGAGATTTCTGTCAACCGAAAGTTAGGTCGCAGATCGCTTGGGTGGTGATCATCAAAAATGGGTTAAAGTGCTTTCCACGAGCCCAAGTCCGCTTGTAGCGATAATGCGCCAAATAATGGTGTTCGAATTTCTCCGGTGTGAAAAAGCCGACAGAACACAGCTCTGAACCGGAATCATTCACGACGACGGCGGTTGATTGCGGTTAAATCTCGCTATGCGTACCCGAAAGCTAGATTGCCTCCGGAAATTCGGTTCACCTCGCTGATAGAGTTCCAAAACAGGACTTTTTTCGGACTGATACGGTGTTCATTGACTGAGCGAAAAGCCACGCCCACGCCTCGTCAATAATCCGGGCTGAAAAAGACACGAAAAACGATATCGCTCAGGAAAACTTGCGGGATCCGGGCAGCGCGATTGATTCCATGATACGCGTTACCGCCGCCCGACTGGATTGGCAAGCCGATTCGAGCAAGGGCACCCCGGGCACAGCGTAAGAGCCCACGTACCAAATTCGGCGAGCCTTTTCGCTGTGCAGGCTGTCCAATTGAGACCACAGTTCGTCGGTTTTTTCGTCCACCAAGGGACGCTGAAGAACGGTCCGGGAGATGACACGGTCCGGATCGACTTGGGCTTGAAAGATGGTCTGAAACACGTCAATACCCGCCGGCCATTGGTCATGAAATCGATTCATCCAAACGGTGCAGCAAGGCTGCTTGGGTTGCGAATCAAAGTTGAATGTTGCCCAATCCTTTTTCCGCTGCGGCAACAACGACGAATCGGTGTGCAGCGTGACAGGAACATCGGTATAGCGAAAACGGCCAAGCAACTCCATCTCCCGGTCACGATCTTTCACAATTCCCGCCACGTGGTTGGCTTGCGTGGCGACGATCACATGGTCAAACGTTTCACGCCCACTGGACGAAACAACAATCACATTGCTGCCTTCCTGATGTACCTGCTGGACGGGCGTTGAGAAATGCAGGCGATTGACATCAACCAACAGCTTGGTAGCGGCGTCGGAAGATCCCAACTTGGTCCGCATCAACGCACTGCCGCCTGCAATCTTTTTCAGGGCCTCCAACACCAACGCCGCAGGGTATCGTTTGAGCGATTCGACCGGACAGGTGAACACCGTCGCCGAGAGGGCAGGGAACAGAAATTGCCTGAGAAATGTTTCGTTTCCCTGAGAACCAAACTGCTCCTGCAAGAAGGATTCAAAATTTTCGCCGCTGGAAGGATGCTTGGCGAGCCACTGCATGCCAACCTTTCGCAACTGATTCAATTGATTGAAGATAATCGCCTGCGAGGGCCTGGCAATTGCCCCCAAGGCATCGCTTGCCACGTAGGGCAGGCGGGCGCGAAAGCAAACGCCATCGACGTTGTAAAACGACTGGTCGGCGTCAACTTTGACCGTCGCAACTCCAGCTTGGGCGTAAATATCGCAGACGCCAGGCCAAAGCGATTGGTTGATCATGCGAGATGGGACATCGCCGATCAGCGGCCCGCTTCCCCCCACGAATTCGGCAAAGTCCCGCGAGTGGGCAGCCAGTCCGGGCTTGTCGGCTTTTTCAAACAAAACGACTTGCATGCCGCGCCGTGACAGCATCGAGGCCGCAGACAGTCCCGCCATACCCGATCCAATAATTGCGATGCGTGTCATAAAAGCAGCAGGCACGCTCAGTGTGCCGTTGGAATGAGATCAAGGACGACTGAATCAAGGACGGTTGAATCAAGGACGGTTGAATCAAGGACGACTGAATGAAGGACGACTGAATGAAGGACGGTTGGATGCAAGAGCAAAAAGTTGAATTTTGGCGGCTTGCCCGGAGGTGCTCCAATGTGAACGACGCTTCGAGGAGGACCGTTTACGGGCACCAACGACGGAAGGTCAATTCGCTCGGCGGCACACGGTGTGTGCCTGCTACTTTGTCTCTGCCAACACACGAAGGTCGCCTTCGCGCCGGGTGAATCCGGTCTCATCAAGGTACTCGCAGACGGGCACACACCATTTACGCGTCGTATCGAGCAATTGACGAATGTCACTCATCGACAAACCGCCAGACGACTTGATGGCTTCACCGAGTTTCGCCCTCGCTTCTTCAATTCGTTGAGCGTGAAAATAATACTCGCTGTTTACCGCCACCAAATCGCCATTTTCCGTTGCCATGGCGAGCAATTCACCGACCGAATCTTTGTTCTTTGTCGCACCGTCCTGCAATTCCTTGACTGTCGGAGGCTTCATTTGGGCAGCATGAAGCTTCTGCAACAATTCTTCCAACAACGCCTTTTGGCCCTTGGAGAGCTTGGGGCCAAAGCCATCAAGTTGCACCGAATTCACATTCGCGATGACTTTCTTTTGCTTCTTCAGATGCTCGATCACGGCATCGAGCAGCTCTTTTTGTTCCAACCACGCAAACTCGTTTTCGACCAGATTACGCGGGTGATTGAATCGCAGCGGGTTAGCCTCGTGAAGCCGCTGGAGAACTTTCACGACCAACCCACCAAGGTCCTCGAATCGATCGCGATGCATGCAGACGCTGCGAGTTTGCGAAATCGATGTTTCAATCAGCTCTCCCGACTCAATCAGTGCGTTCCACATGCTGATGTCCGCTGCCACTCCCGCAGTGCGCGGCCATTTGCTTGGTTTGAAGCCCGGATCGTCGGCAAGATAAACCGCTGACGCGGCTCGAGCTTGCGGATCGTCACTGGTCAAATTGGCAACGTGCCTGAGGTCCGTTTCGGTGGGCTTTTTCAGTGCCAGAGCTTCCGGGTGCAAAATCTTTCCACCGCCGATGGTGATCACCGGCGATTGCAGGCGGATCACATACGGCTGATTCCAAACGGTGACTGCGTCCTGGGAAAGCCAGATTTGGGCGTAGCAGGATTCGCCGGGCTCAACCTGTTCACACCCAAGCAATCTGACGTTGCCCATCAATTCCGCAGTGCCGACATGAAACCTGACCCGGGCTCTGTCTCGCAGCGGACGCTTGATCGAAGAAAGCAAACTCAATTTCACCGTCAGTCGCCGCGACGGAACCAGATGGCCCTCGGCAGCCAGTTCATGACCGCGATCGATATCATCTAGCTTGACCCCGGCAAGGTTAATCGCCGCTCTTTGGCCGCGCGACGCCTGCTCGCTGGAGCTGTCGTGGTTTTGAATCCCACGCACGCGGACTTCCATCCGCCCCGGCTGAACTTCTACCGAATCACCAACGTTCAGCGTGCCACTGCTAACGCTTCCGGTGACGACGGTGCCGTGGCCTTCGATGGTGAACGCCCGGTCGATCGCCATCCGAAAAGGAGCGCTCTGGCGATTGGCGATGTTCGATGCCGCGACCTTTTCGGCTCCCGCAGCAAGGGCGGCGCGAAGCTCTTCGATTCCCATCCCGGATTTGGAACTGGTGCGGATGATCGGCGCGTCTTTCAGGAACGTATCGCCGACCGTCTGACGGATTTCGTCTTCAACTAGGTCCAGCCAGTCTTCATCGACAAGGTCGCATTTGGTCAACGCGATGATACCGAACTTCAAATCGAGCATCCGCAAGATATCCAAGTGCTCGAGCGTTTGCTGTTTGACCGAATCGTCACCCGCGATCACCAACATGACCATGTCCATGCCCGTCGCACCGGCAAGCATCTGACGAACGAACTTTTCGTGGCCGGGCACATCCACGACGCCGATACGAAAGCGATCAATCGACAGAAACGCATAGCCCAACTCGATCGTGATACCACGCTTCTTTTCTTCGGGCAGACGATCGGTGTTGGTCCCGGTCAGAGCTCCGATCAACGAAGTCTTACCGTGATCAATGTGGCCCGCGGTGCCAAGAATTAAATCCGTCAGTTCGGAATCCGAATCCATCAATCCTGATTCCGATAAAGAATCGCACCGCAACCTTCGCACACCACAGGCTTGAACTGTCGCAACTCACTGGCCTTTTGCGGTCGGATCGTTTGATGGCAGTTGCCGCATGTCGAACCATCAGTCGAAGCAAGCGTGTCTTCGCCTTTGGTTTTGACGCTGTGACGGTACGGTCCGGCAAGGTCCCCATGCAGCTTCTTTTCGGCTTCGGTCAACTGCTCCTGAACCTGAGCCTGCAAGTTTTTAAGGTCTGCCAGTTCGGTTTGAACTTTTTCTTCAACCGCTTTGGTTTCAGCCTGGGATTTTTGCAGATTCTCCTTCGCGGCAGCGAGTTCAGATTCGAGCACGTCAAGTTTTTCAAGCCCCTCAAGAATCTCGTCAGACTGCACACTGTTGGCTTGCTCGTCAGCGGCGATGCGATCCTTGATCAGCTGAAACTCCTTGTTGGACTCAGCGGCGTTGAGTTTATTCTGCAAGTCGACCAGTTTGGCCTCGCGTTCATCCAACTGCATCTGTTTGGCTTTGGACTCCTTTTTGGCCTTGAGTACTTCTTCTTTCTTTTCCTCAAGAGCGGTCCCAAATGCCAACTCGTTGCTTTTGGCGACCTTAACCCGAATGGGGCCCCGTCGCATCCGATCCGCGATATCCGTAAGTTGCCGCAAACAGCTGTGGACTCGTCCCAGAAGCTTGTAGTCGACCTTTTTTGTTTCCGTGCTCAATGAATCGATTCCGAAGAAATTTGCGTACGTTCACATGGTAACAAATTGAATCCCTTTTGTCGCGAAGGCTCGCATCATCGTGCTGTTTGAGTATGAGCTGTTTTCGGGCTATGATGAAAGCATGATCGACACCCCCCAAATCCGGTTCCGCATCCTGCCTTGGCCCCCATGGCCTCACATCGTGTTGGTTTCGATTGCATTGGTTTTGGGCGCATTGGTTTTGGGCGTTTTCGCAAGCCACTGTTTCAGCCAAGAAAAAACGCCGTCGACCAACGCCAAGCCCGCGACCGATATCAAGCCCGCGACCAACGCCAAGCCCACGACCGATGTCAAACCCACGGTCGACGTCAAACCAGCGGCCACCGAAAAAGCCCTAGCCGCCAAATCGCTCAAGCGTATTCGCAAAGTCAAACGGGTGGCCCGTCCCAAATTCGACAACCAACCCAGCGATGTTTGGTTTGACGACGTCGCCAGGCAAGGGCTTGTCGGCGCCCGCCCGACGACGGCCCAACAACAATCGCCAACCGTCGCCGCCAGCAAGGGCAGCACATCGCAAGCCGGCGGCGTCGACAGTGGCTTTCGCTGGTCCTCGCTAATCGGCCGCGATGCACTTGAGGACGAAATCAAATCACTCAGTCAGGATTTGGCGAAATCCGTCACCACGCCGGTTCGATTCAAAACCAACTCTGGCGATGTCCATCAGGCGATGGCGATGCTTTCGCTTTCCTTTGCCGTGATCCGCGAATACGACGATGAGGTCCGCTGGAAAGACAGCTCCGCCGCCGCCCAGGCGGCTCTTCAACAAGCGATGGTTAACTCGCGATCAAATTCCGATCAGGCGTTCAACTACTGCAAATCCAGAAAGTTTGACCTCGAAGACCTCGTTCGCGGCGGTTCGTTTCCGGAAAGTGAAAAACCGGACGACGCGTTGGAGTGGGCAGATGTCATCGGTCGTACCGAAACCATGATTCGCCTAGAGAACGCGGACGATGATCTCAAAGAGTGGACCGCTGACAAAAAAACGTTTACCAAAAAACGAAATGACATCGCCCGCGAAGCCCAGTGGATCGCTGCCATCGCCGAAGCTATCTCGCGCGAAGGAATGGACGACGCCGACGATGACGGCTACCTCGAGTTCTCCAAAGCAATGAAAGAGGCCGCCCTGAATACCGTCACAGCGGTCCAAAATGATGACTTTGATTCGGCCAGCCGGTTCGCCAATCAAATCACACAGTCTTGCGATAATTGTCATGAGCAATGGCGGTAGGTAATGAACAGGGAAAAATCCACGAACGAAAAAACGTGGTCTCCCTGGGCGCACCCCAAAGCACAACAATGGTTCCATGAGTTGATGGACAAGACCGCTCTACCGTTGATGATCGAAGACGCCGTCGATCGCCCCGAATTGGCACGTAGCGAAGAAATCACGCGGCTTATGTTGGCCTTTAGCCTGCTACTGGGTCGCGACGGGGTTTGGCCCGAACAACAAAAAAGTGTTCTTCGCACAGTCGCTCGCCGGACCGCAGAACTTGGTAACAAATCCACTGATACTTCCGGGAAACCGATGACGATGCAGGATCACCGCGCCAACCGAATGCAAAAACAGGAAATCCAACTCGAACTTGAGCACCTCCGTCGCCGACTGGGCATGTCCAATCTCAAAAACAAGCTGGCTCCACCAGCATGGGGGAAGTTCTGGTCATGAATGCGGGCTTGCCATGGGAAAACGAGCAGGCGGCGGCCTGGATCCACAACTCCGATGCATGGCGAAAAACCTGCCAACTCGTGGAAGGCACACTCCGACTGGCAATCGACAAGTATCCACACCAGATCCGTGCTGCCGCTTCGATGGTAATCATGTTCGGTCGACCCGGGCTTTGGTCCACTTTAAGCGAGGACGAAGAAGTGGCTCTGGACGAAATCGACAAACTGGTCAGCCTCGCTCATCGCAGCCTTTCTGCGGTCAGGTCGCATTTCGCGTCCAAAGCGAAACAAAATCCCGATCTTCTCCAACGTCCCGAGTACAAAAACTTGCTTGACTCGATCCTTGACGAACAAAAAATACTTGAGTCACGAATGTCCGATTCGCCCGCAACACTGCCTCAGCAACCGCCCTGCTCGTGGCAGAACTTCTGGTAGCCAATTGCAAATGCCGTCTCGGGATGCAGATCTATTGTTGCGTGACCTGGCCCCAAACTCGTACTATCGGTTTTCGCCAGTCGCATCAAACCATCAACGACATCACAACCGGGGTCCCGCATTCAACCCATTGTCATTCGCTCGCGTCCGGTTTGGTTTTCTGTTCGTCAACCCGGATTATTCACGAGACGTGGGCGTCAGAATCAGTTGAGACAGTGATCTACGACATTGATGCGATGAAACGATCGCTGTGGTTTTCATCTACCGGATGATTCGCATTTCTTGTTGAAATTCAGCTTTTCCCCTGCTCCTGTTGGCCAGACATAGAATCAACGCCCGTCGTCGCGAATAATCCGGGGTCCACAGATGCCCCAATTGAAAGCACCAGTGCGAGGACAAGCGTATACAATGACGTAATCTCAACAATCGCAACTGCAGCCCCGATGTCAGCCCATCGATCTGACTGAAATGTGTAAAATCCAGTGAATACCGGCGATCCAAATATCAGCCCCGCTATCAATCCGCAAGAAAACAGAATTACCGAATAAGTTTTGAGTATGGCTTTGTGATTCGTCAGATTTCGCAGCTTGACTGGGCAAAGCAGGCGAACAAGCAACGCCAAACCCAAAGTAACTGCAACCAACCCAAGAAGCATTTTTGGTTTTGTCCAAGGTTGCCCGTCGTTCCAAAAACAGGCCAGAACTGTTGCGATGGCAAGATTGAAAAGCAGCAGCGTTATCGAAAGGAAAATGTAAAACGTTGATTTAGCCAACTCAGAAACGTGCAGCAATCGAAGGACGAACCCGGCAATTGCGACAGAAGAAATGGATGATAGCCAAAACATGTCAGTTCAGTCAGATAATGAGTTGCGAAATTGCGAATTGCGAATTGCGAAATCGCGATCTACCTGGGCGACCGATGGATCGAACGATCAAGCAATGCAAAAATGACAAACACGATCGGAGCAAGTATCAAGGTAGCGTGAATTGTTTTCCGGTGCTCTTGATTAGCTTCAACCCGTCCATAATACCTTTGCCTGTCGAAGTTCCATGAGTTGATGTCATCAGGATCATTACCTGCTGACTCGGAGACTCCACCAACCCGGATTATTTACGACGACGGGCGTTAATTCTACGTCTGGCCAACGGGAGCAAGGGAAAAGCTGAATTTCAACAAGAATCGCGAATCATCCGATAGATGAAAACCACAGCGATCGTTTCATTGCATCAGAGACGCGGATCACTGTCGGAACTGATTCTGACGCCCACGCCTCGTGAATAATCCGGGCAAAAACAGGTCTCGCTGGCAGCATAGAACGACCACCAGCACAGAAGCAAAACCTAAACTTTCAAACAAAGCCGAAGCATTTGCTTCGGCTTTTTTCGTTGCCATTTGATTCGTCAGGCGTTTTTTGGATCTGCAGCTGATTTCGCGTACAATAGAAGCTCTCGAACGAGGTGAACCATGATCGACAATGATTTTGTGGAAGACGTCGCTGCCAATCCGCCGTTGCACATCGACGGCCTGGACTGGGATTCGCCCGGCGATATCCAGCCGTCGCAGTGGGTCAGCAGGCAAGTCGGTTTTGGACAGAAATCCATTTCTCACTTGCCGCAACATGGCATCTGCCTGTGGCCCGAAGAAGGAACCGACTGGATCCACCCGCAAGATCTCAAGGTCGCCCTCTCGCTGCTGCCATCAAAACGCATTTTTCGAAAGATCGACTGCGACGATTCGGTGCTGGGCAACATTGGCTACTGCGAGTTCACTTACGGGCAAAAGCAATTTCGCGGGCTGCCGATTTTGTGGCGCGAGATTTCCACCGATGGTTTCGAAATCGGGGATTCGGTCGAACTTAAATCGGACAACGGTCGCTTAAGGCCGCTGATCTGCGATCTGGCGGGAATGTTCTGGAGTCAGAAAGTGCAGCGAATTGAGTACACTCTCAAGCGAAACGGATTCCCCTTGCCTAGGCGTTTTCTGGCCGATGACTTTCGCATGACGATGAAGCTTGGCCACGCGCCGTCGCCACGTCAGTTGGAGCTGCTGGCGCAATCTCGTGACCGCATCTGATTCAGTGGATCAGATCTCTGCTGGGCAAAATATGCAACGAGTCAGGAAACATTCTCTTTCTGTGGCATTGGTGATTTGTTGTGTCGCTGGGCCTTTAGCAATTCTGTACTGGCTTTGTCCCGAATTGGCGGAGCCTTTTGGAAAGCCAACGCAAGTCGCGTTGACAGAGCTTCTTGTCCAGGTCGTGCTCGTTGTTGGGGCGTACTTCCTCGCGTGTGCGGTAACTTTTGCCGACCGGATCGTCCTGGGCAAAGTGCGTGTCAATCGTTTGACGGCTTTCCTGGCGGCGATCGTCCTGATTTTATTTGCTCTGGCGCAGTGGTGCTGGTTTCGTCCCAATCTGGACGCAACTGACCGGAAAATTACTTTTTTGTTTGCATGGCTGATTGCAAGTTTTCTCGTAGGCCTTTTCGTTTGGTGGCGAATTCGGCGGACGGAGCCAACAGTTTTTCCGGGTACGTCCGAAGGCCGTTCGCAGTTTTCCATCGGCTCGATCCTGGCCTGGTTGACGCTCGCTGGAATGTTTGTCGCGGTAATCACGCAATCACAATCGCTCCCGTTTCCACCAAACTGGAATGCGATTATGGATCCACCAGCAGAATTGGGGGTCTGTTTGATCGTCCTGCCGTTGATCGCCCTGCCGCTGACACGGTGGCTGATCCGAACACGGTACTTTGTCCTTGTTGCCGCAGGAGTATGGGTGATTATGTTTGCCGTCGCTTGGATTGTCTTTTGCTTCGTCGGGCTGGAGCGGAGCGAATACGATGCGCGTGATGGTTACTTTACGAAAATCGCTGCTTTCTCGATGGCGGCGATGCTGTACCTGGCATGGATCGGAGCGGTGAGAACCTGTTTTGGGAAACGCGCTGAGTGTCAAACCTCAGTTGCTTTTGGAAGTGTGCGGCGAATTGCGCTGGGTTCGTTTTCGATCGTGTCGATTGGATTGTGGGGGTTTCTCGCATTTTGGTTTGTCAGCAACTTTGTGACGCGCGCCCCGGAGCGATCGCTGGCTCACTTTGATGACTCGCCGGTGATCATGAAGGAGCTCGAAAATGCCTATGGCTCTGAGGCCATCAAACGGGTTCAGGCAGAACACGGTCCGCAAACTCTGGATCAATGGCTTAACTGTCTTGGACGGGATCTTGTGCCAAAAGAACAGGACTTGCTGTATCAAATTGCATCGCTGACAAAGTTGGAGTTTTTCGATGCGCCTGAAGCAGCGGGGGAAAACCGGCGCCTGATGGGTTTCACGCCAGAGCAAATCGCTTTGCTTCCCGATGAAACGTTTGCCGGCTGGTTATTTGCCAATCGCACCGATCCGGACATCGCTAAAACGATAATCTTCGAGAGCGATTTCGAAGACATTGATTTCGATGTGGACCGGATCGACGTATCCGAGTTTGAATCTCGAACAATAGACGCTCCATGGGATAAATTTTCAATGCCGTTGGCGGCGAGATTCTGCCGTGAGAAGCAAGCCGTGTTCGGT
Source organism: uncultured Pirellulaceae bacterium (assembly GCA_937928555.1). Lineage (GTDB taxonomy): Bacteria > Planctomycetota > Planctomycetia > Pirellulales > Pirellulaceae > Mariniblastus. Next base: position 4,170 of record CALFWR010000039.1, on the reverse strand, counting down.
GAATTGCGGGAGATCGTTGCGGCTCGCAACGAAATTTTCTTCCCCGTCTCAACCGGCGGTTATTTCTTTTCCTACGACATCTTGAACTTTGCTGCCAACATGTTGTTTGCAGACACAAGATTTGCGGTCGCAAAAAATGATCTGTCCGCAGCACTGCATAACCTCGGTTCGATTTCTAGGTTTGCGAACACGATTCCTCACGGCCGACTTTCGGAAGTTTTCATAAGGCAGCGAATTCAGGCGCGAGCGATGGGCGTTCTGATTCACATTGCCGAGGTCAATGAACTCGACAAAGCCACGATTGGTGAAATCAGAAAAATCGCCAGCCGTTTAAAGCCGTCGAAACATGATTCGGCAACCGATGACGCCGCCCGGTTTGCACAGGAAATGCTGCAAAGCAGAGGTAACATGTCGAGTGCTGTTTCGGAGAGCAATTATCTGCTGCTTGGACAAAAACCAATGGCCAGCCTGATCGCTGTTCACCCGCAAGTGATTGACTGGAATCTGTACATCACAGCGTGCAAGCAGCGATTCGATCGGTTTCGCCAATTGCGCGAAAAAGTGTTGCGCGAGTCACGGCATGATGAGCTGTTAAAAATTGCTTTGGCCAATCAGAAAGAGGAATGGCAATTTCATGAACACGCGAGTGAATTGTTTGACTTTCCAGCCAACCGATCACAACAAATCGTAAACACTCTTTCCAGTTTCGATCATAGCGAATTACGATTGCACGTAATTTTTGCCCTGCTAGCCAAGCTTCGTCAGATTGCCCTGGAATTGCTGCTGCACCGTCAGGAACATGCATCGTTTCCCGAATCTCTGGAGCAGTTGGGGATTGATACCCTAGACCCGTTTTCTAGCGAACCGTTGATCTACAGGCAATCCGCCGAACGTTTCCAACTTTACTCCGCTGGACTTGACGGGATTGATAACGGCGGAGACGAATCGACCAGCGATGACAGATCGTTTTATTGGCCAGCAGCATCGATAGAAGAATACCTGGAGTAGATCGAATATCCGTTTGCCTGATCCCGGATTACTCACGAGTCGTGGGCGTCAGAATCAGTTGAGACAGTGATCCGCGTCTCTGATGCGATGAAACGATCGCCGTGGTTTTCATCCACTGCATGATTTACATTTCTTGTTGAATTTCAGCTTTTCCCTTGCTCTTGTTGGCCAGACGTAGAATCAACGCCCGTCGTCGTGAATAATTCGGGCTTACCGTCGCCCGCACGCTTGCGCAATACCAGAGTTCAGTTGATCAGAATCGCCGTTTGCAGTGGCCGCAGCACGCTTTCGACAAGATAACTTTCGATCAACTCATTGCCACGCCGAATCAGATCCTGAAACGTCGACACATAGGTCTCGCCGGCGTCGATGCTGCCGTAGCGCCGGATCGTAAAGAACACCGACAGGTTCTCCTCGGAAAACTCTTTGGTGCGAATCTGGTACGCCGTCGTCCGCGGCTCAAAACTCAGCCGGCACTGGACGCGACATTCCGGTTCAAGCGACAACTGCATCACCGGGTCAAGACAAACCAGCTCACTGCCGGGGATGTCGAGGGCTTTCTCGAACGCGGTCCCCAGTCCCAACGCGTCGGCCAAGAGTTTGTATTGGTTTCCAGAATAGGCAAACTCAAAACCGTAAGTCAAATTGATCGTTTCGCAATCCAGCGGGCTTACCGAAAGCTGGTGCGGGATCGCGTCAAGGATCGCAAGGTGCTGCTCGGTCGCGGCGTCGGGCGATTCGGGATTCATCGACCCACTGCCAAGCCGTTTGGAGTCCAGTGTGACCCAGCGGTACTTGCCACCGTCTTTGTCTTCTTCGAGCACAAAGTCACCGACATCGCGACTGTAGAAATTTCGCATCGTCGGGTAGCGCTTACGAAGCTGCTCAAAAAAGTGCAGCACCGACTCGCGTTGCTGCGGAAGCTGGGTCTCGGTGGTCAGGTTCAGATTGATGAAGTGCTCATTGCACAGATCCTGAAATCGGGTCATTGAATACCTGGACGGAGAAAAGGTTTGGCGACGAACTCGCAAGAGCTGAATTCTAGGCGAAAGTCTTCGCCGGGAAAGACACGGGATGTGAATATACGTTCGCGCAGCGGCAAAGTTCACTTTGGGCCACATTTTCGCGGCGTAACCACTCAGTGCGAAAACAAAAAAAGTTACTTCTGCAGCACCGCAATCCAGCCCACCGCCCCAAGGCCACTGGTAAAGCTGCCTTCGGCCTGTCGCAACGCCAGCCCGTTTGCAGATCGCAATATCTCGTTCCACTGGACACATTGAAAACCTGCCGCGGTCCATTCACGCTCCAACTCGCGACGCCGGTAGCTGTGAATGAAGAAGTCCCGGATGCCACGATACTCTGCGTAGCGGTCGCCGAATTCGGCTTTCGAAAGCAAACTTTTGAGCGCCCATTTCAACCCGCCGCGTTGTCGAATTTGAAACAACGAACTGTGCGCGTGAACGATAAAGTACCCACCGGGCCGCAGCGTCCGCCACGCGTGACGCAGAAAACGAATTCGATTCGCCCGCCCCTGAATCATCCCCAACGTGCTGAACAGGCAGACCGCATGATCAAGCGTCCCGTCGCCGATCCCGCCAAGTTCCGTCAGGTTCGCCCGGACAAGGACGCAGCGGTCAAACACGCCCGCCTGGTTGGCTTTGTCGGCAAACCGTTGCAACATCTGCCGCGAAAGATCCACCCCAACGACGCGGTGACCGGCTAGGGCCAACGGCAGCAATGTCCTTCCCGTTCCGCAACCGAACTCAGCCACCCGCTGGTGCTCAAGATCACCCAACCACTGCTGCACCACGCACCGGTCCAACTCGGCAAGTCGATCGCCCAACAAAAAGTCATCGTAACCGTTGGCAATCGAGCCACTGCGGATGTAATCCCAGGCTCCCTTCGTTACCCCTTCCGGGCGTTGCCATTCACCTTGCGACACAAGCGAGCTCCGTATTTGCCGTACCCGCAAAGTCCACAGCCCGCTCGGCCGCGGGCAGACTTGCCGGGGGATGGGTTTCTGATATCGTTTGAGCATTCACCACAGGGACTTTCAACGCCAACCACCAACCACAGGAGAATCACGTGGCGATTAAGGTAGCAATCAATGGCTTTGGCCGCATCGGAAGATTGACCTTTCGAAATCTTATGCAACGAACCGACGAGTTCGAAGTTGTCGCCGTCAACGACTTGACGAACAACAAAATGCTCGCGACGCTCCTCAAGTATGACAGCGTCCACGGGCGCTATCCGGGCGAAGTTTCCTTTGATGACGAAAATCTGATTGTCGATGGCAAAAAGATCCGCATCTACGAAGAGCGTGACCCGTCAAAGCTTCCCTGGGGCGATCACGGTGTCGATGTTGTTGTCGAAAGCACCGGCGTTTTCCGCGGCCGAGCCAAAGACGGCAAGCCCGGTTACGATTCGCACATCACCGCGGGTGCCCGCAAGGTCGTCATCAGCGCACCTGCAAAGGATGCTCCGGACCTCACCTGTGTCATCGGCGTCAACGATGACAAACTGACCGACGACATGAAATGCATCTCCAACGCGAGCTGCACCACGAACTGCCTGGCTCCCGTCGCCAAAGTCCTCAACGATACGTTCGGTATCAACTCGGGGCTGATGACGACGATCCACGCTTACACCAACGACCAGAGCATCCTTGATCTGCCTCACAGCGATCCGTATCGTGCTCGCGCCGCGGCCGCAAACATTATCCCGACCACAACCGGTGCCGCCGAAGCGGTTGGCATCGTGATCCCGGAACTCAACGGCAAGCTTACCGGCATGGCGATGCGAGTTCCTGTTCCGACCGGTTCGGTGGTTGACCTTGTTTGCAGCTTGGACAAAAAAGCCACTGTCGACGAAGTCAACGCCGCGATCAAAGCAGCAGCCGAAGGCCCAATGAAGGGTGTCCTTTTCTACGCGACCGATCCACTGGTTTCGACCGACATCATCGACGATCCACACAGCTCCATTTTTGCAGCGGACTTCACCAAGGTCATCGACGGCGACGCCAACATGGTCAAGATCGTCACGTGGTACGACAACGAGTGGGGCTACAGCTCACGCACTGCGGACCTGATCGCAAAGATTGGTTAGTGCAACGAGTGGCAACGATTCAGCCAAAAATTAACCCGGATTATTCACGAGGCGTGG